>NZ_AEJC01000552.1 GCF_000317595.1 Streptomyces ipomoeae 91-03
TGCGCGAGCCACTCACCTCAAACGCGGGGGCGAAATCAGCTGGCCAGGGCCTCCTCCGGCGTGCTGGTTGCACGGGACTCTGTCACCCGGGCCGACGGCGGAGTCTGCCGGTGGGCCGGGTCCCGGACCTCGCCGACGAGCAACTCCAGTACGTCTTCCAGGGCGACCAGGCCCAGGACCTTGCCGGAGGCGTCGGCCACCTGGGCGAGGTGGGTGGCGGCCCGGCGCATGACCGTCAGCGCGTCGTCCAGCGGGAGCTCGGCCCGGAGGGTCGTCATGGGGCGCCAGATGTGTTGGGGGACGGCCCGGTCGGAGTCCTCCAGGTCCAGGACGTCCTTGACATGGAGATAGCGGCCCATGAAGGCGCCGGTCTCCGCCACCACCGGAAAGCGGGAGTAACCCGTTCGGGCGGTCAGCGCCACCACCTGGGCCGGAGTGACGGAGGGGCCCACCGTGACCAGGGCGTCGCGCTTCAGCAGGACGTCCGTGACGGGGCGGGAGCCCAGTTCCAGCGCGTCCTCCAGGCGTTCCTGCTCCTCGGGGTCGAGCAGCCCGGCCTGCCCGGAGTCCTCGACCAGTCGGCCCAGTTGGACGCTGGTGAAGACCGCCTCCACCTCGTCCTTGGGCTCGACACGGAAGAGCCGCAAGACGATGCGGGCACAGGCGCCGAGGCCCACCGTCACCGGCTTGCACAGGCGCGCGAAGGCGACCAGGCCGGGGCTCAGCCACAGTGCTGTCTTCTCGGGCGCCGCCATCGCCAGGTTCTTCGGCAGCATCTCGCCGACCACCAGATGGAGGAAGACGACGACCGCCAGCGCGATCACATAGCCCAGGGGGTGGATCATCCCGTGGGGAAGGTGGATCGCCTCGAACACCGGCTCAAGCAGCTTCGCCACCGTCGGCTCCGCCACCGCGCCGAGCGTCAGCGAGCAGACGGTGATGCCGAACTGGGCCGCCGCCATCATCTGCGGCAGATTCTCCAGACCGTGGAGGACCTGTCGGGCCCGTGCCGTGCCCAGCGGTTCGATCTGGCTGCGGCGCACGGAGACCAGGGCGAACTCGGCGCCGACGAAGAAGCCGTTGGCGAGCACGAGGAAGAGGGCGAACACAAGTTGGAGCACGCTCATCGGGTGGCCTCCACCACGGTGAGGGAATCCGTGGCGGGAGCGGTCCGTACGAGCCGTACGCGCTCTGCCCGGTAGTGCCCGACCTGCCGTACCGCCAGCTGCCAGCCCGACAGTTCGGCTCGGTCACCCGGCGCCGGGATACGGCCGAGGAGGTCGGCGACGAGGCCGGCGACCGTCTCGTACGGGCCCTCCGGGACGTCGAGGCCTATGCGCTGGAGCACGTCGACCCGGCAGCTGCCGTCGACGTCCCAGGCGGGGCGGCCGTCCTCGGGCGGGGCCGTGGCGAGTTCGGGCAGGTCGTGCCCGTCGTGCTCGTCGCGGACCTCGCCGACGAGTTCCTCGACGATGTCCTCCAGGGTGACGACACCCGCCGTACCGCCGTATTCGTCGACGACGACCGCGATGGGCTGTTCGCTGCGCAGCCGGGCGAGGAGCGGCTGCACGGGCAGCGTCTCCGGGACGAGCAGCGGGGGCTTCGCGATGCGGTCGACCGGGGTGTGCAGCCGGTCCTGTGCGGGGATCGCCAGGGCGTCCTTGAGGTGGACCATGCCGATGATCTCGTCGATCCGCTCCCGGTAGACGGGGAAGCGGGACAGACCGGTGGCGCGGGTCAGGTTGACCACGTCCTCGGCGGTGGCCGTGGACTGCAGGGCGCTGACCTTCACCCGGGGTGTCATCACGTTCTCCGCGGTCAGCTCGCCCAGGGACAGGGTGCGGACGAAGAGGTCTGCGGTGTCCTGTTCCAGGGCGCCGGCCTGGGCCGAGTGGCGGGCCAGGGAGACCAGCTCGCCCGGGGTGCGGGCGGAGGCCAGCTCCTCGGTGGGTTCGACGCCGAGGGCGCGGACCAGCCGGTTGGCGACCGCGTTGAGCCCGGCGATCACCGGGCGGAAGAGGCGGGAGAAGACGTGCTGGGGTCCCGCGACGAAGCGCGCGACCTGCATCGGCCTGGACACCGCCCAGTTCTTGGGCACCAGTTCGCCGATCACCATCTGCACGGCGGAGGCCAGCAGCATGCCGACGACCACGGCGACACCGGAGACGGCGCCTTCGGGTATGCCGATCGCGGTGAACGGGCCGTGCAGCAGCTCCGCGAGCGCCGGTTCGGCGAGCATGCCGACGACGAGGGAGGTGATGGTGATGCCGAGCTGGGTGCCGGAGAGCTGGAAGGACAGCTCCTTGAGCGCGCCCACCACCTTGTGGGCCCGGCGGTCGCCCTCGGCCGCGGCCTTCTCGGCCTCCGGCCGCTGGACCGTCACGAGGCCGAACTCGGCCGCCACGAAGAAGCCGTTGGCGAGGATCAGGAGGAACGCCGCCGCGAGGAGCAGCAGGGGGATGGTCATGCCGCCGCCTCGGTGTGTCCGGGAGGGGCGGCGCAGGTACTACAGGACGATCCGTCCATCGCTGGAGGGAGTCACTCCTCGAGTAGCAGGGGGCCACTGAACGCCGGGTGGCACAACAGTGGCGGAGGCGCAACGAAACGCCTCCGCCAACAGATTAATCAAGACAGGGGCCGGTGCGGCAGGGGCGGCGGCCCTGAGTCGCCCCCGATCCTGCTCGGGGTCGTCCCCCGATGCCGTACGGAACCGCCCGCGATGCCGCGCCGGGTCAGTCCTGGCGCTGCTCGGGCTCGGCGACCGAGCGGGTCTCGACCAGCGCGCGCAGGGTCTGGGCGTCCGCGATGGCGCGCTGCTTGGCGATGCCCGGCTGGATGCCGAGCGCGGGCAGGCTGGTCCCGTCGGTGAGGTCGAGGAACACCCATGGGTCGCCGACCCGCAGGTTCACCTTGACGATCTCCGCCCAGTCGAGCCGCCGCCGTCCGGCGATGTTGACGACCGTGACCCCGGACTCGTCGGCGACCACCTTGGGCCGGGAGAGCAGGACCAGCACGCCGCAGAGCAGTGCTCCCGTGAAGACGAAACTGATGCGCTCCCCCATGCTGAGCCGCTCCAGGAGCATGGCGACAGCGGTGATGACCACGAAGATCGCGGCCCCCGCGGTCAGCAGCACGGCCCGGGTGCGGCCCGGCCGAAAAGTGACCGGCAGGTCGGGAAGGGAGGACTGGTCCGACATCGCGTACGACTCCCCCGGCCTCAGAGGCGGCAGGCGTGGATGGCGGTGGTCAGGATGGCCCGGGCGCCGATGTCGTACAGATCGTCCATGATCCGCTGGGCCTCCTTGGCCGGGACCATGGCGCGTACGGCGACCCAGCCCTCGTTGTGCAGCGGCGAGACGGTCGGGGACTCCAGGCCCGGGGTGAGGGCGACGGCCTTCTCCAGCTGCTCGACGCGGCAGTCGTAGTCCATCATCACGTACGTCCGGGCCACGAGGACGCCCTGGAGGCGGCGCAGGAACTGCTGCACCTTGGGCTCGTTCTCGTCGGAGGTGTCCGCGTCGATCCGCCGGATCACGACGGCCTCGGACTTCATGATGGGCTTGCCGATGACCTCCAGGCCCGCGTTGCGCAGCGAGGTGCCGGTCTCGACGACGTCCGCGATGACCTCGGCGACGCCCAGCTCGATGGCGGTCTCGACGGCGCCGTCGAGGTGGACGACGGAGGCGTCGATGCCGTTGTCGGCGAGGTGCTTGGCGACGATGCCCTCGTAGGAGGTGGCGACCGTCATGCCGTTCAGGTCCTCGACGCCGCCCGCCGTACCGGGCTTGGTGGCGTAGCGGAAGGTGGAGCGGGCGAAGCCGAGCGACAGGATCTCCTCGGCGTTGGCGCCGGAGTCGATGAGGAGGTCGCGGCCGGTGATGCCGATGTCGAGGCGGCCGGAGGAGACGTAGATCGCGATGTCGCGGGGGCGGAGGTAGAAGAACTCGACCTCGTTCTCCGGGTCGACGATCCGCAGCTCCTTGGACTCCCTGCGCTGCTGGTAGCCGGCCTCATGCAGCATCTCCCCCGCAGGGCCGGAGAGGGAACCCTTGTTGGGGACGGCGATCCGCAGCATGAGGCGAGCTTCCTTCGTTCGTGTGTCGTGCGCAGGGAGTGGTTGGGGTGTTGCGGGGTTACGGCTCAGAGATGGGCGTAGACGTCGTCCAGGGAGATGCCTCGGGCGACCATCATCACCTGGACGTGGTACAGCAGCTGCGAGATCTCCTCGGCCGCCGCGTCCTTGCCCTCGTACTCGGCGGCCATCCAGACCTCGGCGGCCTCTTCGACGACTTTCTTGCCGATGGCATGGACCCCCTTCCCGACCAGCTCGGCGGTTCGGGAAGTGGCGGGGTCGCCATGGGTGGCCTTGTGTTGGAGCTCGGTGAAGAGCTCCTCGAACGTCTTCTTGGACATGGTGTGCCCAGGCTAGACCAAATACCAGGTTCGTCAGCGCCAGGGTTCGGATACTGAGCGGAGCGTGGCGGCCGTCGCCACGGCCGCCGTGACCGCCTCGTGGCCCTTGTCCTCGGTGGAGCCCTCCAGACCCGCGCGGTCCAGGGCCTGCTCCTCCGTGTCGCAGGTCAGCACGCCGAAGCCGACGGGGACGCCGGTGTCGACGGAGACCTGGGTGAGGCCCTGGGTGACACCCTGGCACACGTAGTCGAAGTGGGGGGTGCCACCCCGGATGACAACGCCGAGGGCGACGATCGCGTCGTAGCCGCGGCCCGCGAGGACCTTGGCGACGACCGGGAGCTCCCAGCTGCCGGGCACCCTGAGCAGGGTCGGCTCATCGATGCCCAGATCACGCAGGGCGCGCAGGGCGCCCTCGACGAGGCCGTCCATCACCTTCTCGTGCCACTGGGCCGCGATGACCGCGACGCGCAGGTCGCCGACGTTGCTGACGGACAGTTCGGGTGCGCCCTTGCCGCTCACGTTGCTCCTTGGTTCCTTGAATCTCGTACGAGCTGGTCTTGCTGTCGTTGCTACTGATTACCGCAGGTGGACGCGGTGGTCGTGTCCAGCCAGGGCAGATCGTGGCCCATCCGGTCCCGCTTGGTGCGCAGATAGCGGAGGTTGTGCTCGCCCGCCCGGATGGGCATCGGCAGCCGGTCGGTGACCGTGAGGCCGTGGTGGACGAGGGCGTCGGTCTTCTCGGGGTTGTTGGTCATCAGCCGGAGGCTGCGGACGCCGAGGTCCTTCAGGATCTGCGCGCCGGCGCCGTAGTCCCGGGCGTCGGCTGGCAGGCCCAGCTCCAGGTTGGCGTCGAGAGTGTCCCGGCCGAGCTCCTGGAGTTCGTACGCGCGCAGCTTGGACAGCAGTCCGATGCCGCGTCCCTCGTGGCCGCGCAGATAGACGACCACGCCGCGGCCCTCGGTGGCGATGTGCCGCATGGCCGTCTCCAGCTGGGGGCCGCAGTCGCAGCGCAGGGAGTGGAAGACGTCGCCGGTGAGGCATTCGGAGTGGACGCGGACGACGATGTCCTCGCCGTCGCCGATCTCGCCGTGGACGAGGGCGACGTGCTCGACGCCGTCGACGGTGGAGCGGTAGCCGTAGGCGGTGAAGTCGCCGAAAGTGGTCGGGAGTTGGGTCCTGGCCTCGCGCTTGACGGTGGGCTCGGTGCTGCGGCGGTAGGCGATCAGGTCCTCGATGGAGATGATCGTCAGGCCGTGCTTGCGGGCGAACGGGATCAGTTCGGGCAGGCGCAGCATGCGGCCGTCCTCGCCGGCGATCTCGACGATGGCGCCGGCGGGGCGAAGCCCGGCGAGCCGGGCGAGGTCGACGGCGGCCTCGGTGTGCCCGTCGCGCACGAGGACACCACCGGACCGGGCGCGCAGCGGGAAGATGTGGCCGGGGCGGACGAAGTCGGTGGGCTGTGCCGTGCCGCTCGCCAGCAGCTGGAGTGTGGTGGCGCGGTCGGAGGCGGAGATGCCGGTGGTGACGCCGTGCTCGGGGGCGGCGTCGACGGTGATGGTGAACGCGGTGCGCATGGACTCGGTGTTCTGCTGCACCATCTGGGGCAGTTCGAGCCGGTCGAGTTCGTCGCCCTCCATGGGGGCGCAGATCATGCCCCGGCACTCGCTCATCATGAAGGCGACGATCTCGGGCGTGGCCTTCTCGGCGGCGATGACGAGGTCGCCCTCGTTCTCGCGGTTCTCGTCGTCGACGACCACGACGGGGCGGCCGGCGGCGATGTCGGCGATGGCTTGTTCGACGGGGTCGAGCGCGAACTCCGCCGCGTCTTCCGAGTAGGCCGTGTCTTGCGGATAGTCGGTGCTGTAGAGGATCGGCGCCGAGGTCATGCCGGGGCTCCTTCCAGGACGGGCCTGCGCGAGCGCAGCCACCAGTCGCGCATGCCCCACAGGACGAGCGCGCCGTAGAGGATGTAGACGAAACCGGAGAACGCGTAGCCGTTGGCGAAGTTGAGCGGGACGCCCACGAGGTCGACCAGCAGCCAGGCGAACCAGAACTCGACCATGCCGCGCGCCTGGGCGTACATGGCGACGATGGTGCCGGTGAAGATGTACGCGTCCGGCCAGGGGTCCCACGACAGGGAGGGGAACGCGGTGAAGAGGCCGCCGACCGCGAGGGTGCCGAGCGCGGCACCGGCGATCAGGTAGCCGCGTTCGCGCCAGGTGGCGAACCTCGGGGCGATGGCGCCGTCCGTCGTCTGTCCCTTGGTGCGGTTCCACTGCCACCAGCCGTACGCGGCGACGGCCATGACGATGACCTGCTTGCCGGCGCTGCCCGTCAGATGGCCCACGAAGGCACCGAAGAGGATGAGGCCGGAGAGGAACTGCACAGGCCAGTTCCACAGGGAGCGGATCGCGCCAAGGGCGAGGGCGATCAGGCCGAGGATGTTGCCGATCATGTCCGACCAGAGGATCTGCTGGCCGAAGGCGGTGAAGGCGACGGAGTTCAGCGAGTTCACTGCGCCGCCCCCGGAGTGCTCGCCGCTTTCTGGGTGCCCGCTACCGGCGTGCCCGCCGTGCCCGGAACGCTCGCCGCGCCCTGAGCGCCCAGCAGCCGCTCGACGTACTTGGCGATGACGTCGACTTCCAGGTTGACCGGGTCGCCGGGCTGCTTGCGGCCGAGGGTGGTCAGGTCGAGGGTGGTCGGGATGAGGCTGACGGTGAAGTAGTCCGGGCCCGCGTCGACGACGGTGAGGCTGATGCCGTCGACGGTGATGGAGCCCTTCTCGACGACGTACCGGGTCAGGTCGGCGGGCAGCGAGATCTTGACGATCTCCCAGTTGTCGGACGGCTTGCGCTCGATGACCTGACCGGTGCCGTCGACATGGCCCTGCACGATGTGCCCGCCGAGGCGCTCGCCGACGGCCATGGGGCGTTCGAGGTTGACGCGGGAGCCGACGGTGAGGGCGCCGAGGCTGGAGCGTTCGAGGGTCTCCGCCATGACGTCGGCGGTGAACCAGTCGTCCTCGTGTTCCACGACCGTGAGACAGACGCCGTTGACGGCGATGGAGTCGCCATGGCGCGCACCTTGCGTGACGACCGGGCCACGCAGACGGAAACGGGAGGAGTCGCCGAGGTTCTCGACGGCGGTGACCTCACCAAGCTCTTCGACGATTCCGGTGAACACTTCCCGGGTCCTCCTGCCTCGTATGGGCACGGACTCCGGGGCTGTCGAAGACGACAGACAGAGCGGACCGCGGCACAGGGAGCGACGCCGCGTCGGACCCATCCCTTTCGGGCGGGCCAAAAACAGACGGCGGCGCGCACGTATGCCCGCCCGCCGCGCACTGCCTCCCATCCGGACTTTAACCGTCGGTCCAGGAATTTCACCTGGTCAACCGGTCGCTGGAAGCGACCGGGTCGCGGACTGTAACCGCCGGTTCGGACTTTCACCGACCCCGGAGTGCGCTGCTTCTGGTACATGGCCAGTGTGCCACGCCCGATCGACACCCATGCGGGTGAAGAGTGTGGCTTGACTCACAGGTGACATAGTTGGGCCTCCTACGCAAGCCTTTTCGCCCTTCGGGTGTGGCTGACCCGGGGTCAACTCCCGCCATGGCGCCCCCACTCGACACGCCCCGGACCCATTGACCAGCCTGGTCTAGTCCTTTTAAGGTCTGCGATCGCGGTACCCGCCCAGAACGGCCCGGCGGCGGTGACGACGGCCCTTGCCCGTCGCCGGGTCCTGGCGGGGAGCCGTCGCGGCCCACCGGGAAGGCAGACGGCGGCCCATGGCCTCCGCTCGCCGCACGCGATCCGGTGCCGGCGCCCTCGCCCTCGACTGCCGTGGGGCCGTGACGGGCGTGCGCGCGGCGATGAACCCGGACAAGCTGGACCTCGTGGGGCGGCAGTTGGCCCAGGCGTGACCCTGCGCCGGATGTCGTTCCCCTCTGTTGTCACATTTCCGTGGGGTCGCCCGGTCGTATCCGTACAGGGCGTTCCACCGGGGAGCGTCCGGCGTACGAAGGGGTTGGGCAGCATGACCACGATCCTGGTGACCGGCGGCACCGGTGTCCTCGGCCGACTCGTCACCGACCGGCTGCGGATGGACGGGCACGAGGTGCGGGTGCTCAGCCGGCACGCGCAGCCGTACGCCGTCGATCTGATCGCGGGCGGGAGCGGGCTGGACGCGGCCGTGGCGGGCGTGGACACGATCGTGCACTGCGCGACCACGCCGCGCGGGGGCGACGAGAAGGCGGCGGCCAATCTGATCGCGGCGGCGCGGCGGGCCGGTGTACGGCACCTGGTCTACATCTCGATCGTCGGCGTGGACCGGGTGCCGATCGGCTACTACCGGTCCAAACTGGCCGTCGAGCGGCTGATCGAGGAGTCGGGGCTCGGCTGGACGACCCTGCGCACGACCCAGTTCCACGCCCTCCTCGTGGCCCTCTTCGAGGTCCTGTCCAAGCCGCCGGTCATGCTCCTCCCGGCCGATGTACGCGACCAGCCCATCGCCGCCGCCGAGGTCGCCGCCCGTCTGGCGGAGCTGGCCGTGGCCGCCCCCGCCGGCCGCGTGGCCGACATGGGCGGACCCGAGATCCTCACCTTCCCCGAACTGGCCCGCGCCTACCTGACGGCCACCGGCCGCCGCCGCCGACTCCTCAACGTCCCCCTGTTCGGCAAGGCCTACGGCGCCTTCCGAGCCGGGGGCCACCTCGCACCGGAGCGAGCTGTGGGGAAGGGGACGTTCGGGGAGTACCTGGAGGAGCGGTTCGGGGGGTCGAAGGTGGGGTGAGGGGGCGGGCTCGGGGAGGAGGGACCGGGCACAGGCGGGTGGGGTCGGGCTGTGGGAGGGGTCGGGCTGTGGGAGGGGTCGGGCCGTGGGAGGGAAGGGTGCGGCGGCCGGGGCGGAGGCTGGGCGGCGACGGGCGAGCGCCGGATACGACCGCGCGTGACTCGGCCATCGGTAGCGTCGCGGCTGGGCCAGGTCAACGGGGGGGGTGCCTCTATGTCCTTCGTCAAGGCATCCCTGTCGGTTTTGGGGTGATTGGGGCTTGCTGGGGTCATGCGGCGAGTGCAACGTCCGGGGGTGTGCGGGATTCGTAGAAGGTGCCGTCTCGGAGCATGGCGAACAGGACGCTGATGCGTTGGCGAGCGAGGCGGAGGAGGGCCTGGGTGTGGGTTTTGCCGCGGGCGCGTTGCTTGTCGTAGTAGGTGCGGGAGGCGGGATCGGCGTTCATGCAGGCGAAGGCGGAGAGGAACATGGCGCGTTTGAGCTGGCGGTTTCCGCCTCGGGGTGCGTGTTCGCCGTGGATCGAGGTCCCCGATGACCTCGTGGTCGGGGCGAGGCCGGCGTAGGAGGCGAGGTGGGCGGCGCTCGGGAAGCTGGTGCCGTCGCCGACGGTGACCAGCAGGACGGCGGCGGTCCTGACGCCGACGCCGGGCATCGACGTCAGGACCGGGGAAAGAGGGTGAGCCTCCAGCAGGGCGTTGATCTGGGCTTCCAGGGCCCGGCGCTGGGTGTGGACGGTGGCCAGGGAGGCGGCCAGGGTGGGGATCACGATGTCGAGGGTGCCGGTGCCCGGGACGACGACGGTCTGCTCGTCCAGGGCGGTGAAGACGTCGTCGATGAGCCGGGTGGCCATGCGCGGGGCCTTGGGGCGGATCACCTCCACCAGCCTGCGGCGTCCGGCCTTGCGCAGGGCTGCGGGAGAGCCGTAACGCTCCAGCAGCCAGGTGACGGCGGGGTGGTCCAGGCGGGGCCCGAGGACGCGTTCGAGGCTGGGGTGGAATTGGGTGAGCAGGCCGCGTATCCGGTTGCTGGTGCGGGTGGCCTCGGCCGCGAGGTCCTGGTCGAAGCCCACCAGCACGGTCAGCTCGGCGGTGATCTCGTCGGTGAGCTCCAGCGAGCGCAGGGTGTGCGGCATGGTGCGGGCTGCGTCCGCGATCACCGCGGCGTCCTTGGCATCCGTCTTGGCCTCGCCCGGATACAGATCCGCGATCCGGCGCATGGCCAGTCCCGGCAGGTAGGCGGCCTGGCAGCCCGCGTCCCGGGCGACGGTGAGGGGGAGGGCGCCGATGGAGGCGGGCTGGTCCACGATCACCAGGACGGTGCCGAACTTCGCGGTCAGCTTGTCGAAGACGGCCCGCAGTTTCGGCTCGCTGTTGGGCAGCTGCTTGTCGAAGACCTTCTTGCCGGCCGGGGTCAGCCCGTGCCCGTGATGGGCACTCTTGCCGACGTCCAGGCCGAGGAACACGCCCACGTCTTCGGTGTCGAACATCGCGCCCTTCCAAGGGAGTTGAACGTGCTGGCCTTGGCAGTGGTGTCGTACGCGCGCATCCACGTTATGCAGACCTGTCGCCCGCGAGCTGTCCGGCATTGCGCCGGACCGGGCGGTGGCCGGACCTCTGATCAGCGTCTCCGACGGCACCTCCCGGGCCCGGTGACACCACCCCCCCCAGGTCATCCGTTCGACAGGGGGCAAAAGTCATGCCGGGCCCGGAGGCCAGCGGCCCTCTTGCAGGACCGCGGAAAACATAACGGGGCAGCCACAATGGGGGCGGATACGGCCCGACCGTCGGCGGCTCTGCCCTGGGCAGCGCTGAGGCTCGGGCGAGCCACAGAAGCGCGGGCAGCCATCCGTTCGCCGACTCGACCGCGCCGGAGCCGAGGGCCCGGCACAGCCGTCCGACCAGCGCCTGCAGCACACCGCTCGCGTCGGCGGGCGGATCACCGGCCCACACCTCGTCGACCAGCGCGGACGCGGGCACCGTACGGCCCGGCCGCAGCGCGAGCACGGTCAGCAGGGCGCGCAGCCGAGCGGGACGGGCAAGGGTCGGACACAGCCGGCCACCAGCAGCGCTGCGGGGGCCAGGCCGAACGTAGCAGGGCGGCGACTCGGCTCGGAGTCGGCGGCCCACCGCGGTCCGCTCGTGCTTCTGGGCGGTCGACGACGCCTCCGGCCCGCCCGCGCTACCGCCCCGGCGGTGCGAACAGCTCGTCCTGCGCGGCGTTTCTCGCCATCAGCAGCGCACCGCGCAGTACGGCGGCCCCGCCGAGGGCGCTCGGGCGGACCTCGGTCGGCAGTGGCGACAGGGCTGCCAACCGCGCCTGGACCCGGGCGGCGAGGGCCTCTCCGCCCGCCTGCCCGAGCTCTCCGCCGAGCACCACGCACCCGGGGTCGAGGATGGCGACGACGGAGGCCGCGCCCACGGCAAGCCGATCGGCGAGGGCGTCGAGGAAGCGGGCGTTGCGCTCGGCCGAAGGGGCGTTGCGCTCGGCCGAAGGGGCGTTGCGCTCGGCCGGCGGGCCGGGTTCGCCCTTCGAAGCGCCCGGCCGGCTCCCAGAGAGAGTCGTCCCGCTCACCGACAGGCCCGCCGTGTCCGGCGAAGAACCGCTCGCTCCGGCCGGGGCCCCGCCCTCACCCGCAGACGGCCCCCGCCCCACCGACAACGAGCTGCCCTCACCCGCCGAAACCGCCGTCCCACCGCCCGAGGCATGCGAACCACTCACCGGAACACCCGCCCCGCCCGCCGAAGGATGCGTGCCGCTCGGCGGAAGGCCCGCTCTGGCCGACGCACAGCCCGTCTCGCTCGCCCCGAGTCCCGCCACAGCCGCCCGCACCAATGTCGCCGCATGCAGTTCGTGTCCCACGGCCTCCGCCGTGACCCCGTGCCGCTCCGCCAGGGCGACCACCGCTGCCGCGCCCGCCAGGGAGTGGAAGCCGCCCTCGCAGCCGGTGGCGGAGGGCAGCGTGGGTGTGCCCGGGACCGGGAGGAAGCCGATCTCGCCGGTGCCGCCGGAGGCGCCGCGGCGGAGGTGGCCGTCGAGGACGACGGCGGCACCGGTGCCGAGCCCGAGCCAGAGGAGGACGAAGGTGTCGCGGTCGTGGGCGGCGCCGTCGCGCTGTTCGGCGAGGGCGGCGAGGTTGGTCTCGTTCTCGACGAGGACCCGGGCCGGGAGGCGTTCGCCGAGGGCGGTGGCCAGTCGGCGGTGCCATTCGGGAAGGCCGATGGTGTTCCGGAGTTCGCCGGTGACGGGGTCGATCAGGCCGGGCGCGCCGATCCCCACCGTGTGCAGCGGGTCGGCGCCCGCCTCCTTCGCGGTCCGCTCCACCAGGGTGACCGCCTGCTCCACCGCCGGCCCCGTGCCGGTGTCGTCCGCGATGGGGACGGACGCCCGTGTCAGCTCCGTACCGAGCAGATCGGCGACGACCACCGTGACCCCTTCGGTGCGCACATCGAGCGCGGCCAGGTGCGCGCGGTCGGCGACGATGCCGTAGAGGCGGGCGTTCGGACCGCGCCGCTGCTCCCCCGACTCCCCCACGACCGCGATGAGCCCGGCCTCGGTCAGGCGTTCCACGAGGTCGGCGACCGTGGGCCGGGACAGACCGGTGAGCACCTTCAACTCACCGGCCGTCAACGGCCCTTCCTCCTGCAGCAGCCGCAGGGCGAGCCGGTCGTTGATGGCCCGGGCGGTGCTGGGTGATGCGGGCATGCCGGGATCCTCCCAGATCGAAGAGGGCGTACGGGACGTCGGCCCTGCGCCCGATACTCTCTATCTATCAGGCAGGGTTCCTGATAGTTTACGGCGGCGGCGCGAGCGAGGGCCGGGCGCCCCAGCGTTCGCGAGTGGCTGCCGGGTCCGGGGACTCGGAGCAGCCGTCGGGTGCCCGGGGCGGTGACGGACAGGAGCTGGGGCACGTCAATCACGCCAGTGACCAGGGAGGGGCCGAGAATGAGCTCAGTGGGCGTCGACGAGCAGCGTGCGGTGGTGCGGCGGGCCCGGTACGCCGTGGCCGCCGTCTTCGCCGTGCACGGTGCCGTCACCGGCTCGTTCGCGACACGGGTGCCGTGGATCCAGGACCACTCCCAGGTCAGCGCGGGCCAGCTGGGGCTCGCACTCGCCTTCCCGGCGATCGGCGCGTCCGTGGCGATGCCGCTCGCGGGCTGGATCAGCCACCGTTTCGGCGCCCGTACGGCGATGCGCGGACTGATCTGCCTCTGGACGCTCGCGCTGATGCTGCCGTCCCTGGCGCCGAACCTGTGGACGCTGTGTCTCGCCCTCTTCGTGTACGGCGCGACGGCGGGCATGGCGGACGTCGCGATGAACGCGCTCGGCGTCGAGGTCGAGAA
>NZ_AEJC01000553.1 GCF_000317595.1 Streptomyces ipomoeae 91-03
CCGGCGACACCACCGCGGAGCAGGTGATCCGCCGGGACGAGGTCCGCCGGGCGCTGCGCATGGTCCAGGAACTCCTGACGGAGCGGCAGTTCGAGGTGTTCTGGTTGCGCCGCGTCAAGGAGATGACGCTGGAGGAGACCGCGCGGGTGCTCGGCATCCGCCCGGGCACGGTCGCGGCCACGCTCAACAAGGCGGAGAAGAAGATCGAACGGCATCTGGCACGCCGGGACGGGAGGAAGGGGCGTGGCCACCGCGGGTAGCGCGCGTACGGGGATCACGGACTCCGGCGGCTCATGCCCACGCGGGCCGGGCCCGAGCCGAAGAGCCGACCAGAGACCGTGATCCCCGGGCGGGCCTTACCCGGGCCCTGGCACAGCCCACACGAATCGGGGGGAAAAGGGGTTCAGATGGAAGATTCGGAGAACGAGGCCATGGCGGCGCTCGTCGGCCAGTTGAAGGAGGCCGACGCCGAACTCGTGGCCTACCACATGGCGGACGGTGAACCTGTCGAGCAACTCGTCACCCACCACCGCGCCGACGGCACGGCCAGGAGGGGTGGGCGCGGTGCCATCGCCGCCGCCCGGCGTGGCGGTGGCACCGCCGGACCGGCGGTCGCCGAGCGGGACACGAACCCCTCGGAGCGCGGTCCCGGGGCGGCCGGTCGCGGTGCGTGCGAAGGCGGGAACGGGAAACGGGGGCACGCACACATCGGGGGAGTGTGCGTGGCCCGGCATCTCGCCTCCCTGGCCGCGGCCCTCGGCACGGTCGCGGTCATCGCCGCGCCCGCGCCCTGGGGCGTGGTCCTCGGCGTGACGGTCATCGTGGTCGCCTTCGTCGGCGCGCCCGTGCTGGCGCTGGTGTCCGGGCGCCGGGAACACGGTGGGGGACGGCGTCAGGGGTACGACCTGGTGGCCGGAGGGGCGGCTGCCGTGATCGTCACCGTGGTGGCCGCTCTGGCGGCGGGGCAGCGCAAGTAACCCGCGGCCGGAGCGGGGCAGTACGGCACGGGCAGGGCCCCGCACGGGGGAGGGGGCGCTGCCCGGCTCCGCTGTCTCCCCGTTCCCTCGCGCTTTGAGGGGACGGGGGCTTCCCGCCGCGTTCCGCGGGCACGGCGGCGGGGATTGGCGGGGCTTGACTTGGTTTGGTGGTACGGCTGGGTGGTGCGATGCGGCGACGGGCTCGGCGGTGTGGCTCGGTGCCGACCCGCTCACCGATGACGGGATCGGGCCGTGCGTGTGCGGCGCCAGCCGAAGGGGCCCGGCAGATCCATCGACGTCGTACGCCGCCCCGTGCTGCTGTGCGTGCGACGCGGCCCGTGGCGGCCTCCCGTGGTGATGGACCAGGAGCGCCTGTTGATGTTCAGCCGGACTCCCGGCAGGATCCGGAAACTCTTGCGGAATGTGAGCGGCATGGGTGCCTCCTCTCGATGCGCGGCGAGTACCCGGCGCACCGGTCCGCATGCCGAGTCGGATGCCGAGTCGGATGCCGGGGTGGTTGTCGGGTCGGCATCGGTCGTCCGGGTGGACGTCGGTCGTCCGCGGGTATGGCGGAACTCCCGTGAACGCGGCGGAGACCCGAACTCCCCTGCGGGTCTCCACCTCCCTGGGACACGCGCCCTATTCCTGCTCGGGCGGGTCCATCAGGGCTGTGGCGACATGAGCCTGGGCGCGCTCCACATAGGCGCGGCTGGCCTCCTGGAAGGTGTCCGTGCGGACCCGTTCGCGTATGTAGTGGTCCATGCCCTCACGGATCACGGCGTTGGCCGTGGTGTCCTCGACGGCGGCCACCGCGTGGATACGCTGCAGCAACTGCGCCGGGAACCTGACGGAGACGACGACCTGGCGTTCCTTGGCTTCGGTGGGTTGACTCTTCTTCTCGCTCGACACGTGAATCCCTTCGTCGGGGGATCGGGCGTGCCGGATCTCAGGAGGGCGAGAGGGCGGGCACGCCTCCCCGGTAGGTGCTGAGCTGCAATACGGCCATGTGGCACAGTTCACTCAACTCGGCCAGGGTACTGGGCACTTCACCACGTCATGAAGCCCTGTAGCTGGGAAGTTCCGCTGACTGTATGTGCGGACGCTGTGCGCACTTCCAACTGCTCTGAAGTGCTTAAAACTTCACGAAGCCTTGACTTGTCAGTCATGTGTGCGACTTGACACCCGTGCGGGGTACGGTGTGGAAGGAGGGCGCGCGAGCGTAGGGGGGACCTCAGTCACCACCCTTGAGAACAGAGGAAGTTGAATCACAAATGATGCGGCCTGGCCCCTGCGGCCACCAGCAGCCCATCGCCTCCCTCCGTGTGGCGACCGTCGTCTCCCAGGCGCTCTTCGCCGAGTTGCGGAACCTCGTCCACGGCACCCGCCGACCCATCAAGTCCGATCCGCGGGCACATCCGCCCGCAGTGTCGTTCGGGGCGGAGTCGTTCTGGGGCGAGCGGGTCGCCCACGCCCGCGGGCGACTGTTCCGCGTCGCGGAGGCGGAGCTGGCCCAACTCGGCGCGGACATGGGGATGTCGTTCTTCCTGATCGGCGCGGAGGGTGACCCGGCGGAGCGGCTGGAGGACTTCCGCAGCCGCATCCTTGAAGGCCGGCCCGGCGTCTCCCTCTCGGTGACCGGCGACCTGGAGAAACTCCTGGCCCACGGCAACCCGCGCGCGGCCTCGATCTCGGTGCTGGTGTGGATGCCCAGCCCGCCACTGGCCGCCGCGACGGTGACCCTGGAATCGGCCCTCACCGCCGACTGCGACTCGGCGTACCGTCTGTCGGCCCTCGGGGAGTGGGAGCAACTGACCGAGGACACGCCGGTCGCCGCGGCGGGGGAGGGGCACCTCGTCGTCCCCGGGTCGCTCATGACGCGCGCCCATCTGCTGAAGGACGAGTACCCCAAGATCTCCTACGAGGACGAGACGACCTCCGCGATCATCCAGGCCGTCCTCAACCACAGCGTCCCGGTCGCCATCCACGCCTCGGGGCATGTGCTGGACAGCGCGATACTGCTCGTCGCCGCCGCGCACACGTACAAGCTCGCCGTCCGGCTGTGCGACGCCAGGGTGACACCGATGACCCCCTGGGAGGCGAGCAAGCTCCTCTTCCGCGCGATCAAGGAGGGCAAGCCGACCCTCCCCGACGTCGTCATCGCACGCGACAAGGCCACCGCCGAACGCATCGCGGGCCTCATCGGCACACCCGTGCGGTAAACCGCAGGCCACGGCGGTTTCCACAACTGCCGGATCCGTAAAGGCCGTTGACTCCGGGGGGCCGCCACCGGCCGCGCCATGACCTGTCCGAAGCCGGCGTCGGCGCGGAGGCGATGATGTCCTCCATGACGTTGACGACTGCGTTCACCAAGCTGCTCGGGATACGGCATCCGATCGCGCTGGCGCCGATGGGAGGGTCGGCCGGTGGTGCGCTGGCGGCGGCCGTCTCGCGGGGCGGCGGGCTCGGGATGCTGGGCGCGGGCCAGGGCGATCGGGAGTGGCTGGCCCGCGAACTGCCGATCGTGGTGGAGAGCGCGGAACGTACGGGCACGCCATGGAGTGCCGGCTTCCTGGCCTGGGGGGCCGATGCCGACGCGGTCGACCGCGTACTGGCGCACGGGCCCCGGGCGGTGATGCTGTCCTTCGGCGACCCGAGCCCCTTCGCCGAGCGCGTCCGTGCGGCGGGCGCGGCGCTGATCGTTCAGGTCACCGACCTGGACGAGGCCCGGCAGGCGGTCGACGCGGGCGCCGATGTGATCGTGGCCCAGGGCACGGAGAGCGGTGGGCACGGCGCCAGGAAGGGCCGCTCCACCCTGCCGTTCGTACCCGTCGTGGTGGACCTGGCCGCGCCGATCCCCGTACTGGCGGCCGGCGGGATCGCCGACGGACGCGGGGTGGCCGCCGCCCTGGCCCTGGGTGCCGCCGGCGCTCTCATCGGCACCCGCTTCCAGTCCACCGCCGAGGCGCTGGTCGACCCCTCGGCCACCCAGGCGATCGTCTAGGGGCGCGGAGAGGACACCGAACGCAACCGCGTCCTGGACATCGCCCGCGACTCCCCCTGGCCGTCGCGCTACACGGCACGCACGCTGGGCCACCCGTTCCTCGACCGGTGGCGGGACCGGGAATCCGAACTCGTCACCGACCCCG
>NZ_AEJC01000554.1 GCF_000317595.1 Streptomyces ipomoeae 91-03
CTGCTTCGCCTCGGTGCGCGCGGCGGTGTCGGCCGGCGAGGGCATGCCCGCCGGACTGGGCAAGCAGGTCACGGAGCTGCTCGGCGCCCCCGTCCTGGAGCAGATCGGCTCCACCGAGGCCGGACACGCCTTCTGCGCCAACAGCTTCGACCACAACCACCCCGGCACCGTCGGTCGCCCCGTGCCCGGCTTCGAGGTCGAGCTCCGCGACCGCGCCGGCAACCCGGTACCCGACGGCGAGACCGGCGAACTCTGGGTACGCGGACCCACGGTCACCCCCGGCTATCTGAACCGGCCCGAGGAGACCGGGCGTGCCTTCGCCGGCGGCTGGCTGGCCACCCGGGACCGGGCCCGCCGTGAACCCGACGGCACCTACCGGCACCTCGGCCGGGCCGACGACATGGAGATGGTCGGCGGCATCACCGTCTCCCCGCTGGAGGTGGAGGCCCTGCTGCGCACGCACCCGGCGGTCCGGGACGTCGCCGTCGTGGCCGTCACCGACGAGCGCGGCGCCAGCAAGCTGCGGGCCTTCGTCATCCCCGTACCCCCCATCGCGGTGGGCCTGGAGGCCGAACTCATCCGCATGGCCCGCGACAAGCTGGCCGCCTTCAAGGTCCCCCGCAGCGTGAGCTTCGTGCCCACACTGCCCCGCACCGCGACCGGCAAGCTCCGCCGGCACCTCGTCCGCCAAGGAGCGTGGTGAGCCATGGCCGACACCATCGTCCCCCCAGAAAGGTTGGGCACCATGCGAGACCAGCAGCAGGCCGCTCGCCAGCCCGCACTCGCCGGTCGCGGCTTCTATCTGGGCTCCATGCTCAGAGAGGCCGCCGACCGCCACGGGCATGTTTTCGTCACCCTCGACCGGCCCCTCGACGTCAACCCCGACGTCGGCACCGACCTCAGCTACACCACCCTCGCCGATCTGGTCGACGAACTCTCCGGCCGTCTCTGGGAAGTGGGCGTCCGCCCCTCCGAAGAGGTGGTCGTCCACAAGACGGACAACGTCGACATCGTGCTGCTGACCTGCGCGGTCTCCCGTATCGGCGCCGTCCCCGTACTGCTGTCGCCCGGCCTCGCGGGCCCGGTCGTCGGACAGCTCCTCGAACGCCTGCACAAGCCCTGGCTGATCACCGACCGCGCCAAGCTCGAAGGCCCCCTGAAGGGCGTCGACCTCACCGGCCTCGTCCGCCGCACCCTCTCCGTCGACGACGCCCCCGGCGCCGAGCCGCTGCAGAAGTACGCCGGTGCCGCGACCCCGGCAGCCGTCCGCCTCCACCCTCGTGACCCCTCGTTGATCACGCACAGTTCGGGCACCACCGGCGTTCCCAAGCTGGCCGTGCACTGCCCGAACACCATGTGGAACCGGCTCGTCCCGCAGAAGGCGATGGGCTGGCCCACCCGGGGCGAGACCGCCGCGCTGCACATGTCGTTCGTGCACTCGCGCTTCTACCATCTGCTCGGCGTCCTGCTGCACTTCGGCAGCCCGCTCGTCCTCATCATCGACCCGGAACCGTCGAACGTGGGCCCGCTGCTGGCCCGCCACCGTCCCGGCATCGTCGAGACCCACCCCAACACCTTCGTGCTGTGGGAGGAGCTGGCCGACGCGCCCGGCGCACCGCTGTCCCGGGTCCGCTCGTACGGCTCCACCTTCGACGCCATTCACCCCCGTACGGTGCAGCGGCTCCTCGACGCCTCCAAGCGGCGCTCGCCGTGGCTGATCCAGCTGTACGGGCAGAGCGAGACGGGCCCGGTCGCCTTCCAGTGGTTCACCCGGCGCAGCGCCGCCCGCGCGGACGGGCGCCGGGTCGGGATCGGCATCCCCGGCTTCACCCGCGTCCGCGTCGCCGACGACTCCGGCCGACGGGTCGGCCCCGGCATCCCCGGCCGGATCGAGGCCCGCACCCGGGGCCGTATCCTCACCTACCTCGGCGCCCGCGAGCGCTACCTGCGCCAACTCGACGGCGGCTGGTGGCAGATGGGCGACATGGGCTACCAGAGCCGCTGGGGCGCCCTCTACCTCATCGACCGGGAGATCGACCAGATCGACTCCGTGCACAGCAACCTGGAGGTCGAGGACACCCTGATGTCCCGCCTGGAGGAGCTGCGCGAGGTCGTCATCGTGCCCGGCGCCGACCGCGAACCCGTCCCCGTGGTGTGCGTACGCGGCGAACGCCCCCTGGACCCCGAGCGCTGGCGCGAGGCCACCGCCGACCTGCCGGCCATGGCGGAGCCCAGGCAGTGGCGGTTCGAGGAGCTGCCGATGACGTCCACCTGGAAGGTCAAACGGGTGGAGATCACCCGTATGCTCGCCGAGGGCGTCCGCGCATGACGACGACCCCCGTCCTGGTCGTGGGCGCCGGCCCCGTGGGCCTCTCGGCGGCCCTCGCCCTGCGCGCCCACGGCCTCCCCGTCGTCCTGCTCGAAGCCGACCCCGAGGGCCGCGAACGACCGGGCAGCCGCGCCCTGTTCGTGCACCGCGAGACCCTCGAACTCCTCGAAGGGATGCGTCCGGGACTGGCCGCCGAGATCGCCGCCTACGGGCGGACCTGGCACACCAAACGCACCCTCTACCGTGGCCGCGAGGTGTACTGCCGCACCTTCCCGCCGCCCACCGGGACCCCGCCCTTCACCAGCCTCCGCCAGGTCGACACCGAGCGCTTCCTGCTCGCCGCCTGCGAGCAGGCCGGGGTGGAGTTCGTGTGGGACGCCCGGGTGACCGGCGTACGCACCGCCCCGGACCGGGTGACGCTCGCCGACGACAACGGCCGTACCTGGACGGGCACCCACGCCGTCGCCGCCGACGGCGCCCGCTCCGCCGTACGCCGCGAACTCGGCATCCCCCTCCAGGGCACCCACGGCGACGGCTTCCACGTCGTCGCCGACATCGCCGACCTCCCCGGCGCCGAACTGCCCCTGGAGCGCGTCTTCCACTACGAGCACCCGGGGCTCGGTGGTCGCAGCGTCATGCGGGTGCCGTTCACCGGCGGTTTCCAGCTCGACCTGCAGTGCCGCGACGACGACGCGGCCGAGGAGTTCGGCACCGAGGAGGCCGTACGGCGCTGGCTGCCGGAGGTCGTCGGCGACGGATACGGCGAGCGGATCCTGTGGGTGTCCACATACCGCTTCCTGTGCATGGTCGCCGCCGACTTCACCGACCCGCACCACCGGGTGCTGCTCGCCGGCGAGGCGGCCCATCTGTTCCCGCCGTTCGGGGCCCGCGGCATGAACAGCGGTATCGCGGACGCCGCCGCGGCGGCCCGGGCGATCGCCGACGGCACACCGGAGGCGGTCACCTCCTTCGCCGAGGTCCGGCGCTCGGCGGCCCTGTTCAACAGCGCCGCCGCCGGCACGGCCCTCGACCATCTGCGGCCCCGGCGCCGTATCGTCCGTGTCAAGCAGCGTGCGGCGGCGGCCCTCGCGCCCGTCGTGCCCGGGTGCGGCGCCTGGCTGGAACACGCGCCCTACGGGCCCCGGCACGGCTCCCCGGCCGTGGCGGGCCGCAAGTACTGAACCGGCAGGACCATCGGGACCATCAGGAGTGCTGAGTGACACAACCCGCCATCGCGGAAGGTCTGTCGATCTGGTCGCCCGATCGCGGCCTGTCCCCCGGCCCTGCGCAGGGCGGACGCCTGCTCGCCGCGGACTCGTGGTTGCTGCGCGACGGACGGGTACGCGCCTTCGACCGGCACCGGGAGCGGTTCCTGCGGGCCTGTGGCGAGTGCGGAGCGCCGCCCCTGGCCCGGGTCGTCGAGTTCCTGAGGGACATGACCGCCGCGCTGCCGCGCACGGGGGAGTGGTTCCCCCGAGTGGAACTCGCCGCCGGATCACTGGAGTTGAGGCTCCTGCTGCGGCCCGCCCCGCCCCTCACGGCCGACGTGCGGGTCTGGGCGGCCGGCCAGTTGGACCCGCGTACGGTTCCCCGCCGCAAGGGCCCGGACCTGGACGCCCTGGCCCGGGTACGCGGCCGGGCGTCCGGCGTCGGCGCCGACGAGGCCGTGCTGATCGCACCCTCCGGGCTGGTCCTGGAGGCGGCGAGCAACAGCGTGCTGTGGTGGGAGGGCGACACCCTCTGCCGGCCCCCGGAGCACTTCCCGCTGCTCGCCGGGGTGACCGTGGGGCTCATCCAGGACCGGGCGGCCGACCTCGGCGTGCGGGTCGCCCACCGGGAACGCTCCCTGGGTGAGCTGGAGGGCCGCGAGGTGTGGCTCGTCAACGCCCTGCACGGGATCCGCCCGGTCGTCGCCTGGACCGGCCGCCCGATGGCCGCCGGCCGGGCCGTGCACGCCCCGGAATGGCGGAAATGGCTGGACGGCCTCATGGAGCCACTGCCCGACAACTGAACCAATATAAAAACAGGCCGGCGCCGGGCCGCATTCAAGACGACCCGGCGCAATTCGGCGTTTCTGAATTATCGATCGAGAGCTTTTCCCGAAGAGTTTTCGGTCTACTTCTGGGCGGGCTGATAAGCCCCCGGAACCATCCGTGTCGCGATGGCGATCCGGTTGTACGCGTTGATCACGGTGGCCGCCCAGATCAGTGCCGCGATCTGCTCCTCGTCGAACACCTCGGCGGCTGCCGCGTAGACCGCGTCCGGCACCCGCCCGTCGTGGACCAGCGTCACCGCCTCGGTCAACGCCAGCGCGGCGCGCTCGCGGGCGGTGAAGAAAGGCGTCTCCTCCCAGGCGTTGAGCGCGTAGATCCGCTGCTCGGTCTCGCCCTGGGCGCGGGCGTCCTTCGTATGCATGTCCAGGCAGAACGCGCAGCCGTTGATCTGGGAGGCGCGAATTCGGATCAGTTCGAGAAGCTCCGGCTCGACCTTCGCGTCGCGCGCCGCGGAAACGGCGGCGGCGTGCAGGGAACCCATCGCGCTCGACACATCGGGGGTGATTTTCTTCAGGGCCACGCGAGATATGGAATCGCTGTTGCTCATGGGGAGAACTCTATATCCGAAATTCTCGCCGTGTAACTGTTTCGTCTCAACGGGACCCACACCACAACCACCGAGCCCCGAGCGGTGTCTAGGCAGACGGAACCAGCAAAGCGTATGAAAGGGAAAGAATCCCATGGGGGACATCGGTAGAAGAGGCGCGATCGCACTCACCGTCACCGGGCTGCTGACACCGCTCGCACTCGCGGTGGGCACCGCGCCCGCGCAGGCGGCGAGCTGCACGACGCAGACCGGGCCGTACCAGAAGCAGGTGGAGAAGTTCCTCGGCCGGCCCGTCGACGGCAAGCAGTCGGCCACCGACTGCCAGGCCATCAGGGCCTTCCAGACCAAGCACGGCATCACGCCGAACATCGGCTACGCGGGATCCGTCACCTGGGGCGTGATGGACCTGATGAACAAGCAGAAGGCCGTGGGCAAGAACCCCAACAAGGCGGGCAAGTGCCCGACCAACAAGGGGCGCATAGCCTGCGTGAACCTCACCCTCCAGCTGAGCTGGATACAGGACGGCAAGAAGCTCGTCTACGGGCCCGTGCCCGTGCGCACCGGCCGCGACGGCTACGAGACCCGCACCGGTCTGAAGAAGATCTACTGGCGGCACATCGACCACGTCTCGTCGATCTACCACGTCCCCATGCCCTACAGCCAGTTCTTCGACGGCGGCCAGGCCTTCCACTCCGTCGGCGTCAGCGTGTGGAACCCGCCCGGCTCCCACGGCTGCGTCAACATGACGAAGACCGACGCCAAGAAGTACTGGTCGCTGCTGAAGAACGGCGACGACGTCTATGTGTACGGCCGCAAGCCGGGCACCTGATCCGGGCACCCGGCTCCCCCTCACCGAAACGTCACTGCGGCGCGTCCCCGAAGTCCGGGATCTCCAGCCGCACCCCACCCTGCCGCGCGGACTCATGGGCGACGATGCCCGGCAGGGTGTAGCGGGCCGCCACCCAGGCGTTCACCGACGGCAGCGTCCGGGTGTTCACGGCGGTCACGAAGTCGTCCACCAGGAAGTGGTGGCTGCCCTCGTGTCCGTTGTGCAGATGGTCGAACTCCCGCGGCAGCCGCGACCGGTCGTGCACCGGCGCCGAGCCGGAGGTGAAGGCGGCCCGCAGCTCCGGCGCGATGTGCTGGAGGGAAGGATCGTCGGGAGACATGGTGGGCTTGGGCTCAAGCAGCTCGCTGATGTCCTTCACGCCCTTCTTGTCCTGCCACAACGCCACCGTGGCCAGCTGTTCCATGCTCGCCTCGGTGCCGAAGAAGCGGAAACGGGACTCCCGTATGTGGGACGGGTAGCCCACCCGCCGGAACTCGTTGGTACGGAACGAACCGCCGCCCGCCACCTCGAACAGCGCGGTCGCGTTGGAGAAGTCGTTGCCGAACTGGCTGACCTCCTTGTCGAACACCCCGTCCCCGCGCCCGTCCACGACTCCGATCGCCGACACGCTCACCGCGTGCGTCTGCCAGGCGCCCAGCACCCCGCCCACCGAGTGCGTCGGGTACAGCAGCGGTGGATAGCTCGCGGTCGCCTTCCAGTTCTCGCCGCCGCTGTACTGGTACGCCTCGTAGAACCCCAGATCCATGTCGTGGACGTAGTCGCCCTCGGCGTAGAAGAGCCGCCCGAAGGCGCCCTCGGCGATCTGGTCGCGGGCGTGCACGGTCGCCGGGTTGTACTGGCTGGTCTCACCCATCATGTACGTCAGCCCGGTCGCCCTGACCGCGTCGATGATCGCCGCTATCTCCTCCGTCGTGATCGCCATGGGGACCGCGGAGTACACGTGCTTGCCGGCGTTCAGGCCCTGGAGCACCAGGGGCCCGTGCGTCCAGCGCTGGGTGAAGATCGCCACGGCGTCGACCGCCTTCGACTCCAGCATCGCCTCGTACGAGGGGAAGGTGCCGGCCAGGCCCTGGGCGGCGGCCAGTCGCTCCGCGCGTTCCGGCAGCAGATCGGTGACATAGACGTCACTGACGCCCGGGTGGGCGTGGAACAGCGTGGCGAACTGGCCGGAGAACTGGCCGGCGCCGACGATGCCGAGGGAGAACGTCATGGAGGGGATGCCCTTCACTGGTCGAGAGATCACTGCGAGAGGATGAGGTTGATCTGGTCGTTGGTCTCGTCGAGGCCGCTCACCGGCTTGCCGTTGCCGTAGATGGCCTCCATCTCGGGCTGCATGAGCGCCGTGACGTCCGCCGCGTAGTTGGTGATCGGATAGGAGAAGGTCCGGAAGTTCTTCTTGTCGGCCACGGGTTCGGTGAACGCCGAGACGTCGATGCCCTTCTTCCCGTAGGCGGCGACGGCGGCCTCGGTGCCGGCCGGGGTGGCGGGGAAGACGACCCCGTACCTGCCGACGACGGTCTGGCACTTGTCGGAGGCCAGGTACTTCACCCACTTCCGGGCGCCCGCCTTGTTCTTGGAGGCCTTGCTGATGGAGTCGGCGAGGCCGTTCATCATGGTGGCGCGCCTGCCGGTGGGCCCGATCGGAGTGACGGCGCTCCTGATGTCCATGCCCTTGAAGCCGTCATAGGTGGAGATCATCCAGGCGCCGTCGAAGGTGGCGGCGGCCTTGCCCGCCGCGACCTGGGTGTTGGCCTGGTTGGACTGGACGTTGTAGTCGGAGAAGGGAACCATGTAGCCCTTCTCCGCCAGGCCGAAGTACCACTTGATCACGGACTGGAAGGTCTCGCTGTCGTACTGGTACTTCGTGCCCCAGCGCGCCTTGTCCGTGTAGCTCCACCCGGCCGAGGCGGTGAAGGGGCTCCACTGTGTCTGCCCGTCGGCGTAGCCGCCGCCGTTGCTGGCGAGGCCGTACACCTTGACGTTGTCCTTGTCGAAGCCGGGTTCGTCGCCCCGCCTGCCGTTCCTGTCGACGGTCAGGTGGGCGATGGCCTTCTCGAAGGTGCCGCCGCCCTTCGGGTTCCACTCCAGGTCGCCCAGCTCCTCTGCGGTGAGACCGGCGTCCTTCGCCATCTTCTCGTTGTAGAAGAGCGCGACGGTGTCCCAGTCCTTCGGGGCGCCGTAGCGGTGGCCGTCCTGGCCGATCCAGTTGGCGGCGAGCCCCGGCTGGTAGTCGGAGTCGTCGATGCCGAGGTCGTCCAGCGGCTCCAGCACCTTCAGATCGGCGAACTGGCCGAACTTCTGGATGTGGTCGGTGAACACGTCCGGCTGGGTGCCCGCGATGAACCCGGCGGTGAGCTTGGTCCAGTAGTCGCTCCAGCCCAACTGGGTGATCCTCACCTTCAGTCCGGGGTTCTCCTTCTCGAAGCCCTTCGCGCAGGCCTGGTAGGCGGGCAGTTGGTTGGCGTCCCACAGCCAGTACGTCACCGTGTTCGCGGACGCCCCGGTGCCGTCGCCCTGCGCGCAGCCCGACACCAGGGACAGCGTCAGCGCTCCGGCCAGTGCGGTCAACGTACGAAGTCGCATGGTCGTTCCCTCACTTGATCCCGGTGAAGCCGATGGAGCTGACGATGCGGCGGGCGAAGCAGGCGAACAGCACCAGCATCGGCAGCGCGGCGATCAGGGTCGCCGCGGTCAGGCCCGACCAGTCCACGCCGGTCGCCGGGGTCTGCGCCCGGAAGATCGCCAGTGCCACGGTGAGCACGCGCGAGCTGTCGCTGTAGCTGACCATCAGCGGCCAGAAGTAGTCGTTCCAGGAGGTGATGTATGTCAGCACGGAGAGCGTGATGATCGGTGTGGACGCCATCGGCAGGATCACCCGGAAGAAGATGCGGACCTTCCCCGCCCCGTCGAGCAGCGCCGCCTCCTCGACCTCGTGGGGGATGTTCAGGAAGAACTGCCGCAGGAAGAACACCGCGAACGGCGTCATGAACAGGCTCGGCAGGGCGATGCCGAGCAGCGAGTCCACCAGGTGGAGCTGCTTGATCAGCACGAAGTTCGGCAGCAGAGTGAAGAGGGTCGGCACCATCAGCCCGGCCAGGAACAGCCCGAACACCGTGTCCCGGCCCCGCCAGCGCAGCCGGGCGAAGGCGTAGGCGGCCATCGCGGAGAAGAAGATCTGACAGCCGGTGATCAGGGTCGAGACGATCACCGAGTTGAGCAGATACCGCCAGAAGTCGAGCCCGCCGCCCGCGCCGCCCTGCGCGATCGCCTCCTCGGCGGACTGGAGCCCGAGGGCCCGTTCGAAGCCGCTGGTGGTGAGATCGACCGGGAGCGGGTTCGCGGGGTCCGCGTTGAGCCCGGCGTTGGTGGAGAGCGAGGTCCGCAGGATCCAGTAGAACGGCAGCAGGGTGATGAGGACGATCAGCCCCAGCACGGTCCAGGCGGCGGCCCGCCCGATGGAGAGGCGGCGTCTCGTCGGTCGTACGGTCGGCTGTGTCGTCGAGGGTGCGGCAGGCGCCGCCGGTGTGGTCAGGGTGGCCATGTCGGTGTCTCCCTCCGTCCTTCCGTCAGCCGAGGTCGCTCTGGCCGGCCCTGGTGAGCCGGTACTGCAGGACGGTGATCGCGCTGAGCACGACCAGCAGGGCGACGGACATCGCCGAGGCGTAGCCGAACTGGAAGCGGCCGAAGGCGGAGCCGTAGATGTAGTACTGGAGCACGTTGGTCGCGTTGGCGGGGCCGCCCGCCGTGGTCACGGCCACGGTGTCGAAGACCTGGAACGAACCGATCACCGTCATGATCAGCACGACCGCCAGCACCGGCCGCAGCAGCGGCATGGTGACCCGCCAGAACATCCGCCACTCGCTCGCGCCGTCCACCTTGGCCGCCTCGTACACGTCGTTCGGGATCGCCTGGAGACCGGCGAAGAGAAGCAGCGCGGTGTAGCCGACGTGCCGCCACACATTGATCAGGGCGATCGTGGGGATGGCCCAGGTCTCGTCGGCGAGGAACGGGATGCGGTCGACGCCGAGGGCGCCGATGATCTCGTTGCCGATGCCGAGCTGGGTGTCCAGGATCCACAGCCAGACCAGACCGGCGACCACGTTGGACATCAGATAGGGCGTGAGCACGATGCCCCGCAGCACGGCCGACTGCGTCAGCCGTTGCAGCAGTACGGCGATGGCGAGGGCGGCGACGGTCTGCACACCGATGTTGATCACCACGTACTCGACGGTGACCGTCAGCGAGTCCCAGAAGATGGGGTCGTTGACCATCCGCACGTAGTTGTCGAGCCCCACCCACTCCGCCGGGGTGAGCAGGTTGAAGCGGGTGAAGCTCAGATAGATGCCCCGCAGCGTCGGCCAGAGCAGGAACACCAGAAAGCCGAGCATCGCCGGGGCGATGAACACGGCGGCGAGTACGCCGTCACCTCGCCGACGGATCGGTGGACTGCTGGAGGCGATGGTCATCGTGGCTCCCTCATCGGCGGCTCTGCCTCAAGGCCTGGGTCACTTACTTTTGTCGCGAAATAATTCTTGCGTCAAGAGCCTGACGAACATCTGTTGAGGGTCTCCTTGAGGAGGAGATCCTGATCTAAGGTGGACTAGTTACTTCCATTGCAAAAGAAATCACATGTGGGAGCCTGACCTCCATGACCGCACTCGCCGCCAGTTGGCTGCCGCTCAGTCCCGGGGAACGCGCGGTGGCGATCGAGGTGCTCGTCCACGGGCCGCTCTCGCGCACCGAGCTCGCCCGGCGCCTCGGCCTCTCCGCGGGCAGCCTCACCCGGCTGACGAAACCGCTGATCGAGTCGGGGCTGCTGATCGAGACCGCGGAGGGCGCAGCCCTCCCCGAGACCCGGCAGGGGCGCCCCTCTCAGCCGCTGGACATCGTCGCCGAGTCCCGCTCCTTCATCGGCTTCAAGATCACCGAGGACATGGTGTACGGCGTCGTCACCACCCTCAGGAGCGACATCGTCACCCGGTACGACCGCCCGCTCACCACGCACGACCCCGAGCGCGTCGCCGACCAACTCGCCGACATGGCCGGCGAACTCGCCCGCACCCACCCCTCGCTCGCCGGTATCGGCATCGGGGTCGGCGGCCTCGTCGAGCACCGGGCGGTCGTCGGCGAGTCACCGTTCCTGGACTGGCGGGACGTACCGCTCGCCGAACTCGTCGAGGAACGCACCGGGCTGCCGGTGGTCGTCGAGAACGACGTCGCCGCGCTCGTCGAGGCCGAGACCTGGTTCGGCGCGGGGCGCGGACTCGACCGTTTCGTCGTCCTCACCATCGGCGCGGGCATCGGGTACGGGCTCGTCCTGGGCGGCAAGCGGGTGTCGTGCGCCGAGGAGGACCGGGGGTTCGGCCGCCACTGGATCGTGGACCCCTCCGGGCCGCTCACCCCCGACGGCGAACGCGGCAGCGCCGTCTCGATGCTGAGCATCCCCAGCATCCGCTACCAGGTCCAGGCCGCCACCGGGCGCGAGGTCACGTACGAGGAGGTCCTCGCCCGGGCCGCCGCCGGTGAGCCCATGCCGGCGCGCGTCGTCGACGAGGCGGGGCGCGCGCTGGGCACCCTCGTGGCCCAGATCTCCAACTTCGTGATGCCGCAGAAGATCCTGCTCGCGGGGGAGGGGGTCGGGCTCATGGAAGTGGCCGGGAAGGCGGTGGACGAGGCGATCCGAGCGAATCGGCATCCGCTGGCCGCGCCGGTTCCGCTGGAGACCAAGGTCTCCGACTTCCATGACTGGGCTCGGGGGGCCGCCGTGCTGGCCATTCAGGTGCTTGTGCTCGGGGAGACGGAGTCCCAAACGGGGGCGTAAGCGCAGAGTGATCAGGTTCACGGTCCGTAATGTCTGAAGTGGGACCTTTACTCACGTCGGCTTCACGTTCGAGGTCATATGGTTTACAGCATGTCCACTAGCTCTGATGTCGTCCTGGAAAGAACGGTACGAACTGCCGCCGAGGTCAACGAGGAGATCCGGGCCCTTTGGTTTCGGAGCGGTGGGATGTTGAACCGGGAGCAGCGGAGCGAGTACGAGCGGCTGGTTCTGGAGTGGGCCGCGGCCCAGTGAGGTGACGCGGGGATCGTCTGCCGGGTTCTGTAGGCGGCCGGCTGCGGGTTGGGCGTGGCTGGTCGCGCCCACGCGGCGGTAGCCGCAACTTCAACACAGCCCCGCGCCCCTGGAGAGGCGCGGGGCGCGTCCTGTCTCAGGACGCGCCCCCTTCTTCTCTCTTTCTCAGCCCCAGCTCTGTGAGTACTGGCGGCGGTAGGCCGCCCTGTCCTGTTCTGTGCGGATGAAGCGGGTGGCTGCCAGGGCGACCAGGCTGCCGGCGATCACCAGCATGCCGGGGCCTATGTTTCGGGGGTCGGCCAGACGGTCCAGGAGGTCGGAGGCGGCGCCGGCGGATTCCACGGGCTCCAGGGCGCCCGGCTGGACGGCGCCCGGGGCCGCGCCCTGGGAGCCGGGGGCCGACGCCGGGGCGGAGGTGGCGGCGGTCGGTTGGGTGGCCTGGGGGAGGCCGGCGAGCTGGACGCCGAGGTCGTCGAGGGCGTCGGTCAGGGGCTGGAAGAACGTGGTGCCGCCCTCCTGGCAGTCGCCGTTGCCGCCCGAGGTCACGCCGAGGGCCACACCTTCCGAGAACAGCGGGCCGCCGCTGTCGCCGGGTTCGGCGCACACGGTGGTCTCGATGAGCCCGGTGACCGTGCCCTCGGGGTAGTTGACCGTCGCGTCGAGGCCGGTCACCTCGCCGTCCCGGAAGCCGCTGGTGCTGCCGCTGCGGAACACCCGCTGGCCGACCGCCGCCTCACCGACGGAGGTGATGCGCACCCCGCGTCCGTCACCGACGGCCACCAC
>NZ_AEJC01000555.1 GCF_000317595.1 Streptomyces ipomoeae 91-03
CTGCTGGCGGACCGGGCCGGCGTCGACGGCATCCGGGTACCGGAGCTGACCGAGGCCACCCGGCGGGCGCTGAGCGAACTGCTGCCGCCGCTCACCTACCAGCGCAACCCGGTCGACACCGGCCGCCCCGCCGAGACCTTCGCCCGTGTCCTCGACACCACGGCCGCGGACCCGGCGGTCGACCTGCTCGCCGTCTACGCCCTGACCGAGCCCGACAGCGTCGACCTCGCCTCCGCCGCCCAGGACGCCGGCCTCGGCACCGACTCCCCGGCCGTCGTGGTCGTCGGCGGGCTTCCCGAGGACGTCGCCGAGCAACGGGCCCGGCTCCACAAGGCCGGTGTTCCGGCGCTCACGGGGCCGACGTCCGCCGCCAACGCCGTACGGGCGCTGGTGACGGACGCGCGAGGGCGGGCCTTGAGAGACGAGGCGGACGAGATCTCACCGGCATCGGCTTTTCCCGCCGACACCGGGCCACGTCTGGTGGCGGGCGCGCGAGAGCGGGTGCCGGGGGGCGAGTTCGACGCGTCGTCGCCGGCATCGGCTCTCGCCGCCGCGGATGCCGCGCAGTCCCCGTCGGCCGACGCGCGACAGCGGTCCTCGGCGGAAACGGCGGGTCGGCCCTCGGCCGAGCCCGCTGCCGCAACGGTGCCGCCCGGCCCCCTCGACGAGAACGCCGCCAAGACCTTCCTCGCGGAACTCGGTATCCGCACCCCCGACCGCGTCGCCTGCGACTCCCGTGCCGACGCCCACCGCGCCCTGCGCGCGCTGGGCGGGCCCCTCGCGGTCAAGGTGCTCGACGCCGCGATCCTGCACAAGACGGAGATCGGCGGGGTCCATCTGGGGGTGCGTACCGCCGAGGAGTTGGACGCGGCGCTGGACGCGATCGGGGCCGGGCGCCGCTACCTGGTGGAGGCGATGGCCCCGGCCGGGATCGACCTCGTGCTCGGTGTGCGACGAGACCCGGTGTTCGGGCCGGTCGTGCTGGTGGGGCTGGGCGGTACGGCCGCCGAGGCGCTCGCCGACGTGGCGATCCGGCTCGCCCCGCTGTCCGTCGCCGAGGCCGCCGCGATGCCGGACGACCTCGCGGCCGGGGCGCTGCTCGAAGGGTGGCGTGGCGGGCCGGTGCTCGACCGTGCCGAGTTCGGGCGGGTCGTCGCCGCGCTCGCCGGGGCCCTGGCCGCGAGCCCCGGGACCGCCGAGATCGAGATCAACCCGCTGCGGCTCACCGCCGACGGACTGATCGCACTGGACGCCGTGATCGTGCCCACGACGACACAGGAGAACGTGCCCACGACCACGGACACGACCACAGAGGAGAACGACCATGCCTAGGCCGAGCAGCGACGGCGCCGTGCCCTGGCCGGCGGAGTACGCCGAGAGATACACCGCACGGGGCTACTGGGAGGGCGTCGCCCTCGGCGACCGGCTCCACGCCGCGGCCGACGCGCCCCCCGACGCGATCGCGGTCGTCGACGGCGACCGACGGCTGACGTACCGGCGACTCGCCGAGCACGCGGACGCCGCCGCCCAGCGTCTGGCCGCGCTGGGCCTGCGCCCGGACGACCGGATCGTGGTGCAACTGCCCAACACCGTCGAGTTCGTGATCCTCACCTACGCGTGTCTGCGTCTCGGTGTCATCCCGGTCATGGCGCTGCCCGGCCACCGCAGACACGAGATCGGCCATCTCGTCGAGCACAGCGAGGCGGTCGCCATCGCGGTGCCGGACTTCCTGAAGGACCACGACCACCAGGCGATGGCATTCGAGATCGCCGATGGATCGCCCACCCTCGCGCATGTCCTGGTCCTCGGCGACAAGGTGGACGACAGGGCCGTTGACCTGGGGGAGCTGTGCGCCGGGCCCGCCGCGCCGGGGGCGCGGGCCGCCGTGGACGCGTACCGGCCCGACAGCCGCTCCATCGCCGTCTTCCTCCTCTCCGGCGGCACCACCGGACTGCCCAAGCTCATCGCCCGCACGCACGACGACTACCTCTACAACGCCCGCCGCAGCGCCGAGGTCTGCGAACTCGGCCCCGACACGGTCTACTTCGCCGCACTGCCCCTCGGGCACAACTTCCCCCTCGCCTGCCCCGGCCTGCTCGGCACCCTGCTGAACGGCGGCCGGGTCGTCCTCGGCTCCCCGAACCCGGACAAGGCGTTCCCGCTGATCGAACGCGAGGGCGTCACCGTCAGCGCCCTGGTGCCGGCCGTCGCCCAGCGCTGGCTCGACCACCGGGCGGACCACCCCGAGGCCGACCTGAGTTCGCTGAGACTGCTCCAGGTCGGCGGCTCCCGGCTCGCCGACCATGTCGCCCGCCGGGTACGGCCCGAACTGGACTGCACGCTCCAGCAGGTGTTCGGCATGGCCGAGGGACTGCTCAACTACACCCGCCCGGACGACCCCGAGGACGTCATCTGTACGACGCAGGGGCGCCCCATGTGCGAGGACGACGAACTCCTCGTCGTCGACGAACTGGGCGCCCCGGTCGCCGAGGGGGCCGCCGGTGTGCTGCTCACCCGGGGGCCGTACACCCCGCGCGGCTACTACCGGGCCGAGGAGCAGAACGCCCGCGCGTTCACCGAGGACGGCTGGTACCGCACCGGCGACATCGTGCGGTTGCGGGCGGACGGCAACCTCGTCGTCGAGGGCCGCGACAAGGACATGATCATCCGGGGCGGGGAGAACATCTCCGCCGAGGAGATCGAGAACTTCGCCTACCAGACCCCGGGCGTCGCCCGCGCCGCCGCCGTGGCCATGCCCGACGACCGACTCGGTGAGCGCGTCTGCCTCTACGTCGTACCGGAACCCGGGCACACGGTCACCCTCGACGACGTCCACCACGTCATGGAGCGCGCCGGATGCGCCCGCTTCAAGTTCCCGGAACGGCTGGTCGCCGTCCCCGAACTCGCCGCCACCAAGGTCGGAAAGATCGACAAGAAGGCCCTGCGCGCCGACATCGCACGCCGCCTCGACGCCGAAGGAACCCCCCGATGACCAGTGACACCGCCGACACCACGCCGGTCACAGCCCCGGGCGCCGCACCGGCCGCAGCCCCGGGCCCCGCGCCCGTCATAGCCCCGCAGGAGACGGACCCCGAACTGCGCAAGCTGTACGACGGGTTCGCGGCGGCCGGGCTCATCCCGCTGTGGACCGAGATCGGCGACCTCATGCCGCTCACCCCGCGCCCCGAGGCCGTACCGCACGTCTGGCAGTGGGACACCCTGCTGCCGCTGGCCCGTCGCTCCGGTGACCTGGTGCCGGTCGGGCGGGGCGGCGAGCGCCGGGCGATCGCGCTCGCCAACCCGGGGCTGCCCGGACGGCCGTACGCGACCCCCAATCTCTGGGCGGCGATCCAGTACCTGGGCCCGCGCGAGGTGGCCCCCGCGCACCGGCACTCACAGGGCGCCTTCCGGTTCATCCTGGAGGGCGAGGGGGTGTGGACGGTCGTCAACGGTGACGCCGTCGAGATGCGCCCCGGTGACCTCCTCCTCACGCCGTCCATGCACTGGCACGGCCACCACCACGTCGGCGACGCGCCGATGGTCTGGCTCGACGGCCTCGACATCCCGCTCGTCCACCGCCTGGACGCCGGGTTCTTCGAGTTCGGCGAGGACGGGGTGTCGGACCGGTCGACCCCCTCCCGGTCGCGCAACGAACGCCTGTGGGGACACCCCGGGCTACGGCCCATCGCGGCCCCGGAGACGCCCAACTCCCCGCTGATGGCCTACCGTTGGGCCGACACCGACGACGCCCTCACCGCCCAGCTGGAGCTGGCGGACGAGGGGCACCCCGGGGCCATCGGGCCCGGCCACGCGGGCATCCGCTTCACCAACCCCGCCACCGGCCGCGACGCCCTCGCCAGCCTGCGCACCGAGATGCACCGGCTGCGCGCCGGCGCCACCACCGCCACCCGCCGCACCGTGGGCTCCTCGGTCTGGCAGATCTTCCGGGGCAGCGGCACCGTCACCCTCGACGACCGGGTGATCGAGGTGTCCACCGGCGACCTCATCGCCGTCCCCTCCTGGTGCGCCCTGACCATCGCCGCACACACCGACCTCGACCTGTTCACCTTCAACGACGCGCCCCTCTACGAGGCCCTCAACCTCGCCCGCACCGAGATCACCGAGCGGCCGGGAACGGCCGACGCCACCACCGAGCGGCCGACCACGGCCGGGAACTCCACCGACAGGCCGGAGACGGCCGGGAACACCGGGAGCAGCACCTCATGAAGCTCGCCACCATCCGTACCGCCGACGGCACGGCGGCCGTCCGTCTCGACGGCGACCGGGCCGTGGAGACCGGCGCTCCCGACGTCGCCACCCTGCTGCGCCGCCCCGACTGGCGTACGCACGCGGCCTCCGCCGACGGTCCGGCGCACGACGTGGCCGCTCTCGACCTCGCCCCCGTCGTCACGACCCCCGGCAAGATCTTCTGCGTCGGCCACAACTACCGCACCCACATCGCCGAGATGGGCCGCGAGATGCCGTCGTACCCCTCCCTCTTCGCCAAGTTCGCCAACTGTCTGCTCGGCGCCCGCGACGACGTCGTCCACCCCGAGGAGACCGGGCAACTGGACTGGGAGGCAGAACTCGGCTTCGTCGTCGGGGCCCCGCTGCGCCGCCGCGCCACCAAGGAGGAGGCGATGGCGGCGATCGCCGGGTACACCGTCGTCAACGACATCTCCATGCGCGACTGGCAGTGGCGTACACCGGAGTGGTTGCAGGGCAAGGCGTGGGAGGCGAGCACCCCCGCCGGACCCTGGCTGGTGACCGGCGACGAGATCGACGACGCGGCCGACCTGGAGATCCGCTGCGAGGTGGACGGACAGGTCATGCAGCGCTCGCGCACCTCCGACCTGCTGTTCACACCGGCGGACATCGCCGCGTACATCAGTACGTTCACCACGCTGGAGCCGGGTGACCTCGTCCTCACCGGTACACCCGGCGGGGTCGGCGCGGCCCGTGATCCCAAGGTGTTCCTGAAGCCCGGCCAGGTCGTACGGACCGTGGTCGAGGGTGTGGGGGAGTGCGTGAACACCGTCGTCGAGGACAAGCGGTGACCGTTGCCGACCGGGCCGAGGCCCTCGGCTGGGTCGAGGAGGGGCAACGCCGGCTGTCGCAGGCCGTCGACGCGCTGCCGGCCGACGCGGTCGCCGAACCGTCCGCCCTCCCCGGCTGGACCCGCGGCCACCTCCTCACCCACCTCGCCCGCAACGCCGACGCCCTGGTCAACCTGCTGACCTGGGCCCGGACGGGCATCCCCACCCCCATGTACACCTCACCGGACCAGCGCGCGACGGACATCGAGGCGGGCGCCGGACGGGCCCTCGCACAGCAGCGGACGGACGTACGGGAGTCCGCCGCCCGCTTCCGTGAAGCCGCCGAGGCACTGTCGGACGACGCCTGGTCGGCCACCGTCACCAGCGGACAGGGCCGCGAGATCCCGGCGTCCGAGGTGCCGTGGCTGCGGGCCCGAGAGGTCTGGCTCCACCTGGTCGACCTGCGCGTCGGCGCCGGTATGGACGCGACTCCGCCCGACCTCGCCTGGGCCCTCGTACGGGACGTCGCCGGATGGATGACGGCACGCATCGACGCCGGCGCCGAGTTGGTGGCGGAGGGCCACGGCACGATCGTACTCGGCACACCGCCCTCCGGCGCCACCGTCACCGGACCGCCGTACGCCCTCGCCGCCTGGCTCACGGGACGGGGCGGCACCGAACAGCTGGACGTCACGGGTGAACTCCCGGACCTTCCACGCTGGCTGTGAACTCGGCTGTCCCCACCTGACCTTCCCGACCCGACTTCACCTTCCTCACCTGACTTCACCGTCCCCACCTGACTTCCCTCTCGACCTTCATCACTCGATCAAAGGAGATCGGCATGAGCGAAACCTTCGTCCTGGTGACCGGGGCATGGCACGGCGGCTGGGCCTGGCGCCCCGTCGCGAACGAGCTGAGGGCCGCCGGCCATGAGGTGCACACCCGACCCTGGCCGGCCTCGGCACCGACGACGACCCGCGCGGCGTGACCCTCACCGACTGCGTGAACAGCCTTGTGGAGTACGTGGAACGCGCCGATCTCAAGGGGATCACCCTGGTCGGCCACAGCTGGGGCGGCTACGTCCTGGTGGGCGCGGCGCCCAGGCTCGCCTCCCGCGTCCGGAGGCTCGTCTTCTGGAGCGCCTTCGTGCCGCAGGACGGCGAGTCGCTGATCGATGCGTGCCCGCCGCATTACGGCGAGATGTTCCACGCCCTGGCCGCCGCCTCCGGCGACGACACGGTGACGCTGCCCCTGGAGGTGTGGCAGCAGGCGTTCATGCAGGACGCCGCCGAGGAGACGCAGCGCCTCGTCCACTCCCTCCTCGTGCCCCAACCCCTCGGCACCTTCACGGAGAAGCCCGACACCTCGGCGTTCACCGCGCTCGACATCCCACCGCCTACGTCCTGTCCACCGAGGACCTCTCCCTGCCCGGCGAGTGGGCCTGGGCCGAACGCTTCCCGCAACGGCTCAAGAACCCCCTGCTCATAGAGACCCCGGGCAGCCATGAGAGCTGCTTCACCCGCCCGGTCGAACTCGCCGCCGCGTTCGTCAGAGCGTGCGAGGTGTAGGGCGCCCGCCGGCCGCCTTCCGCACACCGCCTCAACAGCCGTATCTGCAACCCAGGTAAGAGAAGGAGATCCCCCTCCAGCCGGAGCCGAACGGTTCATGCGCGGCCATAGCCTTGGTCCGTCATGAATCGAATGGACGACCGGCTGGTCCCGGTCCTGCTGATCTGCGTCCAGGCCGTGGTGTGGCCCGGGGGCGCGCTGGTGCGTGGGACGGTTCCGTCCGGGGCCGCGCTGCTCGTGGCGGCCCTGGTCGGCGGAGTGGTGACGGCGGCGCTCGCCCTCCGCCGCAGCCGCCCGGTGACCACCCTCGTCGTGGTCGCCGCGGCCTGCGCGCTGGGCGCCGGGCCGCTGCCCACGGGAGCGATGGCCGTACTCGGGACCGTGGGCGTCGCGCTGGCCCTGTTCACCGTGGCGACCGAACGCGACACCTTCACGACCGTCCTGTGCGTGGTGGCGCTCGCACTCTGGCAGTCGCTGTACGGCCTCACCCTGCACGGCCTCAGCGACCGCGACGGACTCGACCTCGTCCTCACCGCCCTGCTGTACGCGGCCACGTGCGGCGCCGGTCTGTTCGTACGCCGGACCCGTCGCGCCAAGCGGGCCGCCGAGGAACTGCTGAAGCGGGCCGAGGCCGAGCGCCATCGGCTCCCGGCGGTCGAACGGCGCCGTATGGAACGGGAGTTGCACGACGTCAGTGCCCACCATCTGACGGCCGTGGTCGTCACCGCCGGGGCCGCCCTGGGGCTGCGCGAGCGTCGTCCCGAACTGGCCTCCGAGGCCCTGGAGTTCGCCGTCGAGACGGGCCGCGAGGTCACCCGGGCGCTCGGCGCGGTGCGGGCGCCGGCACCCTCACGGGAGGAACTTCCGTCCCCGGAGGAGCGGTTGCGGGACCTGGTCGCCGGGTTCCGCCGACTGGGCCAGCAGATCGACTGCGAGATCGACCCCCTGCCCGAGGGCGCCGTCGCCGACGCCGCGTTCGGCATCGTGCGCGAGGCACTGACCAACGTGGCCCGGTACGCCCCCGGCGCGCGGACGACGGTGCTGTGCCGGTACGGCGACACCCGCACCGATGTCGTGGTCACGAGCGCGGCACCACCGGCCGGTTCGGTGGCGCACGGCGCGGGTCTCGGCGGTGGACGCGGCCAGGGCTTCCTGCGGTCCCGGGCCCGGGAGCTGGGCGGCACCCTCTCCACCGGCCCCACGGCGGAAGGCGGTTGGGAGGTACGGGCGGTCCTGCCCGGCCGGACCGCCGCCCCGCTGGAACGATCCGTACCCCGCGGTTACCGCCTCGCCCAGATGGCGGCGGCCCTCGGCCTCTGCCTCCAACCACTGCTCCCCACCCTGGTCATCCGCGCCGAGACCACGTCGAACGGGTCGCACGTCTCGGCCGGTGTGCTCTTCGCGCTGCTGGCCGGGGCCCAGGCGGTGGCCCTGCTGTGGCGCCGCCGCGCACCCCGCACCGCGTACGGCGCCCTGCTCGGCCTCGCCCTGCTCTGGCCGTTGGCGATGACCACGGGCGACTACACCGGCCCGGCCCTCCTGCCACCAGCCCTGAGCATGCTCGCCACCTGCGTGGCCCTCGCCGCGGACGTGACGGCCCGCGCGGTGACCGGCCGGGGGCGCGCCGCCGGGCGCCCCCACCGCGGTGGCGTACACGGTGCCGTGGCCGACGACGAAGACCGGCCCCGCGCAGCCCTGTTGGCCCTCCCCCTCACGGCCACGGCGGCCCACGCCCTGGCCGCGACCGCAGCCGTCCTGGACCGGGGTACGACGGTCCCCGTCTGGGCGGTCGTGGCCGGGGCGACGGCAGGGGCCGCCCTGGCCGTCGGCGTGGCCTGCTGGGCCGGTGCACTGCGGGGCCGGCGTGACCGGGCCGCCCGGGGTGTCCGCGAGGAACGGCTCGCCGTGTGGACCGAGGAGGCCGTACGCGACGCATGGGCGGAGCGGCGCCGGATCGCGGCCGGGCTGGAGACCACCGTGCTGGAGCGCACCGCCGACATGATCGCGGAGGCGGAGGCGGGCCGGCTCGACACGACCGCGGACCGCGCCCGCGAGGCCCTGGCCGCGATGCGCGCCCTGCTCGACACGGTCCGGGCCGGCGAGACCGCGCCCGAACTGCGGCCACAGCCCACCCTCCAGGCCCTCGACCTGCTCGCCCATCAGTGCCGGGCCACCGGCCGCGACGTCGAGATACGGCTGACCGACCGCGTACCCGAACGACTGCCCACCGCCGTGGACCTGGCCGCCTACCACGCCGCCGAGACGATGCTCGCGGCCGGCGGCGAGGAACCCGCACTGCTCGAACTCGACGCCGACGACGATATGTTGACGCTCACGGCCACCGGGGTGCCCCACGCTTCCGGTACCGCCGTACGGGAACGGCTGGCGGCGCGGGTCGCGGCGGTCGGCGGCACCCTGACCACCGCTCCACCGGGCACGGTCCGCCTCCGGCTGCCGCTCGCCACGGACGGCGACGGAGTCCCGGCTGCCGACGGGCCCCCGACCGGCGACGGCCTTCCGGCCCCGCAGCAGAGTGACGCCCCGCAGCGGAGTGACGCCGCGCGACAGAGCGGCGCCGCTCAAGAGAGCGACGAGGAGAGGGAGCGATGAGCCTCAGGGTGCTGGTCGTCGACGACCAGGGCATCGTACGGGCGGGCTTCGCCGCCGTGATCGACGCCGAGGAGGACATGACGGTCGTCGGCGAGGCGGCGGACGGCGCCGCCGCCGTGCGGCTCGCCGAGGAACTGACCCCGGACGTGGTCGTCATGGACGTCCGGATGCCCGAACTGGACGGCATCGCCGCCACCCGGATCATCACCGGCCGCGACGACGCGCCCCGCGTCCTGGTGCTGACCACCTTCGACCTCGACGCATATGTCTTCGACGCACTGCGCGCCGGCGCCTCCGGCTTCCTCCTCAAGGACGTGCACGCCTCCGAACTGCTGCACGGCATCCGGGTGGTGGCCACCGGCGAGAGCGTGCTCGCCCCGTCCGCGACCCGCCGGCTCATCGGCCACTACGCGTCGGGAGCGGGTGCCGGCTTCCACCCCGAAGGCAGCGCGGCGGTCCTGGAGACCCTGACCGGCCGCGAACGCAATGTCCTCACCCTGGTCGCGACCGGACTCAACAACGCGGAGATCGCCGACGAACTCGGCATCACCGTGGGCACCGTCAAGTCCCATGTGAACGCCCTGCTCCGCAAACTCGGCCTGCGCGACCGCGTCCAGGCCACGATCCTCGCCTACGACCTGGGCCTGGCCCGCCCGAACCCACCGGGCGCCCACCTCTGACGCCCGTCCGCCCCCCAACAGACCGCCGCTCCCCGCCGGGGAGCCCTCCGGCCTGCCCACTGCCCGCTGCCCACCACCACCGAGGAGTCCACCCATGACCGGTACCGATACCGACCGCTCCCTCCCCCGTCGCCTCCGCCACGCCCTCAGCGACATCGTCGCCCTCATCTACCTCGGCGTCTGTGCCGCCCTGCTCGTGTGGGCGATCGTCGTGACCGTCGGCGACAGCTCGGACGAGTCCATGGCGGGCGTCATCCCCCTGCTCGCCACCGCCCCGGCGAGCTTCATCCTCTTCGTACTCCCGGACGGCGGCGCGATGTTGATCGTCGCCGTAGTCCTCGGGGCCCTGGTCAACGCCACCCTCATAGGCCTCTGCGCCCGTGCCCTCCGCCGGGGCGACACCGCGAACCCGGTGTCCTGATCGGACACGCCGAAAGACAACCGACGCCGACCGTTCAGGGCCGCACTGTCGGCCAATGTTGTGCAGATTATTGACGACCGCAACGTGTGTGCCTATCTTTTCGCTGTCCTTCCCCCACCCGCTCCAGGGAGACCGCGATGTCCACGTCCCCCATCGCAGCACCACTCACGGACGCAGAACGGAACCGGCAACTTCGTCGCGTCGCACTCTCCGGCCTCCTCGGCACGGCCGTCGAGTTCTACGACTTCCTCGTCTACGGAACCATCGCCGCGCTCGTCTTCGGCGAGCTCTTCTTCCCGGGCGCCGACCCGGCCGTCGGCACCATCGCCGCCTTCGGGACGTTCGCCGCCGGCTATGTGGCCCGCCCACTGGGCGGTGTGCTCTTCGGCCACTTCGGCGACCGGCTCGGCCGCAAGTCGATGCTGCTGCTGACCATGGGCCTCATGGGTGGCGCCAGCTTCCTCATCGGCCTGCTGCCCACGTACGACGCGATCGGCGTCTGGGCCCCCGTCCTGCTGATCGCCCTGCGTGTCGTCCAGGGCATCGCCATCGGTGGTGAATGGGGCGGCGCCACCCTCATGGTCGTCGAGCACGCGGGGGAGAAGCGGCGCGGGCTGTGGTCGAGCTTCACGCAGATGGGAGCACCGCTCGGCTCCCTGCTCTCCACCGCAGTCGTCGCGCTCGTCGTCACCCTGCCCAAGGACCAGTTCGCGGCCTGGGGCTGGCGCGTACCGTTCCTGCTCAGCGTCGTCCTGCTCGGCGTCGGCCTCTTCGTCCGGCTCAAGGTGGTCGAGAGCCCGCTGTTCGCCGAGGTGAAGAAGGACCGGGCCGAGTCCCGGCTGCCGATCCTCGACGTACTGCGCCGCCCACGCCCGGTGCTGCTGGCCTGCTGCGTCGGCATCGGCGCCTTCACCGCGCAGTCCCTGCTGACCAGTTACATGATCGCCTACGCCACCGGCATCGGCTACACCCGCCCGCAGGTCCTCACCGCGCTCACCGTCTCCGCGTGCGTGGCGCTCGTGGTCCTGCCCTCCGCCTCCGCGCTCTCGGACCGGATCGGCCGCCGCCCGGTCGTCCTCGCCGGAGCCCTCGCCTCCGCCGCCCTGGCCTTCCCGGTCCTGTCGCTGGTCGACTCCGGGTCGCCCGGCCTGCTGATCCTCGCCGTCGTCCTCGGCCACGGCATCGCCCAGTCGGTGATGTACGGCCCGCTGGGCGCCCTGCTCACCGAGATGTTCGGCACCCGGGTCCGCTACACCGGCGCCTCCCTCGGCTACCAGGGCGCCACCCTCATCGGCGCCGGTTTCTCCCCGATGATCGCCGAGAGCCTCGTCGCCGGGAACGGCGGCGGCAGCACGCCCGTGTCGCTACTCCTCTGCGGCGGCGCCGCCGCGACCGTACTGGCCCTGCTGTTCCTGCGCGAGACCCACGGCGACTCCCTCGCCGAACGGCACGCCAAGCACACGACCACGGAGGAGAACGTGCCCGCCTGATCGGATCAACGAAGCCGGGGCGGCAAGGGCGCCGCACACCGACACGGCGGTTCGCCGCCCCGGCTTCACCACCTCAGCGCCTGCGCAGCACCACGGTCGTGCCGGGCTTCACCCGCAGCTCGACGTTCCCGCCCACTTTCGCCCCGGTCACCAGGTCCGTCGACGCGCCGAACCCCTTCGTGGTGAACGTGTAGGCGTGGTCCTCGGTGGTGTTCATGGCGATCAGATACGGCCCGTACACGCACCGGTAGAAGGAGGCGCGCCCGGCGTACGGGCTCTCCACACCCGCCGCGCGCTCCGGAACGTCGTCCGGCGCCTTGGCCAACGGCAGCACCTGACCGGCGAACGCCTGGTGCGGGGTGTCGCCGGGCGGGTTGAAACCGCCGTCCGGGATGTCGAGGTCGCCCACCCCGAACTCCCAGTTGACCCAGTCGGGTTCGGTGAACGCCCGGCCGTCCGGGACGTACTTCACGTCCTGCCAGACCGTGGCCGACCGCTCGACGCCCTCGGCCGTGATGTGGTGGACACGGGCGAGCCGGTTGACGCCCCAGCGGGCCCGCCAGTACAGCGAGGCGTACAGGATCTCCTCGCCGTGCTTGACCGCGACCAGCCCGTTCTCCTCGTCGGCGAACACGAAGTCCGGCTGCCCCGGCGTCATGGGAAGCCGCGCGCCGCTGCCCGTGGCTCCGCTGATGTACGCGTAGTCGTCGGCGGCGCTGATCAGGTTGAGGTTCGTCCGGGCGGAGACCGTCATCCCGTGGGAGTCGGCGAGGGACTGGAACACCTGCCCGTCGGCGATGGACTGCTGCGCGTACGAGGTGAGGTCCGGGTCCTTGATCAGGGCGGCCATCTTCAGCGCGTGGCCGTCCCACTTGGTGTCCTCGTCGTAGGCGACCTTGCCCGGGTACTCGGTGTCACGCCATCCGACGACGGTCTCCAGGCGCATCGCCCGGTGGCCGTCGCGGTCCAGGGACGGATGGCGGAAGACCATCCGCGCCTTGGCCATCTTGATCAGATGGTCGCGCAGCGTGCTGTCCTCGACGCCGCCGATGCCCGTCACCGCGTCGTACACGAACGACAGCCACTCCTGCAGCTCGCCGTAACTGCCCGCGTAGCCCAGCTCCTTGGACAGGCCCTTCCTGGTGACCTGGTAGTAGGAGCCGCCCAGCGGCTCGGTCGGAGTGCCGTCCTCGGTCTCCGGGCCCAGCCAGGGGGCCAGGCCGACGGACTGGTAGAGGTAGTCGCGCGCCTTCTCCTCGCCCCAGGCCTTGTCGGAGCCCAGCCAGGTCAGGCCCCGGTCGGCGAGGTAGAGACCGATGGCGCAGATGATGGCCTGGTTGGTGTACTGCGGGAAGTTCTGCCGCCAGTACTCGCGGCTGTCCAGCAGCATCTTCGCCCAGGCCTTCCGGCGCACCACGGGCGTGTACGACGAACCGTCCGGCTGGACCATGGTCAGGTCGTCGAACCAGGCGGTGCCCGCGCCCGACAGCCGAATGCTCAGGGTGACGTGAGTGGCCGTGCCCGGCGTGGTGAGCCTGGCCGTCACCTGCTCCCAGTCGTGGGTGCCGGACGAGGCGTAGAACTTGTTGTCCGTGCCGACCAGGGCGCCGTTCGCGTCGTAGAACAGCACGTCCAGATAAGCGCTGTCGGCGCCGACACCGGCGGTCCTGATCCAGACGCCGTAGGTGTACGCGCCCTGATCCACCGGGAGCTTCGCCGAGGTCGTGTAGCCGACCGTACCGGAGGCGGGGATCGTCACCTTCGCGGAGGCGTGGCCGGTGCGGAAGACGGTGGTGTCCCGGGAGGCGGTGCCGCTGCCGGACCAGGTGGACGACCGCCAGCCCGTGGTGCCGAACTCGAAGCCCGGGTTGGTGAGTCCGTACGGCGAGCCGAGGACGGGCTCGTCCAGCAGCGGTTCGAGCACATCGGCGAGCGCCAGCATGACCAGCCCGGACCGGCCGAGCCCCATCCACTGCTGGCTGGACCCCGTCAGCACGGTCTTGTCGGAGAGGTACTTCCAGTAGACGCCGTCGAGGCTCCGGGCGATCTGCGGCGGCACGGCGATGTTCTCGTACGCGGCCGTCGCCGGCATGCGGTAGGCACGGGCCAGGAAGTCCAGGTACCACAGGTCGAGTTGGGCGGTGGTGCGGGACGCCTCGGACGCGGCCCGGGCGAGTACGCGGTCGTTGATCGTGCCGATGATCTCGTCGCCGGGTGAGGTACGGGCGGTCGCGGCCGGCAGGGTGCCGGTGACGTCCCCGTCGGCGGGGTCGAAGTACGGCTCGTCATGGGTGTAGAGGCGGTAGATCGTGCGGCTCGGGCCCTCCATGGCCTTGTAGTACTGGTCGGCCGTGGCCGCGTAGCCGGCGATGCGCCCCATGGCACGGATCTCCAGCGTGACCGACGTCCTGCCCTCCGTCAGATCGAGGGGAAGCGGCAGCGTGTGGAAGAAGAACCGCTCCGGAGCGCGCGGATCGTCGCCCGCGATGTCGAGGGGGTCGACGGCGCCCAGATGGTAGTGGCCGACCTGCTTGCCCTCGGCGAAGAGCTGCAGCCGCCCGAGCTCCGCACCGCTGTCCGAGCCCCACAGCTTGACGGTGACGTAGGTGGCACCCTTTGGCTTGCAGGCCATCGTCGCGGACAGTGTCCCGCCCCAGAAGCCCGCCGTCTCAGGGGCGTTGAGCACCCGGGCGGCCTGGTCGAGCCCGCCGGTGACGACATCGGACAGGGCCGCGGTCAGCCCGTGTGCCGTCTCCGACGCGGCGTCCCCGAAGACGAGCGTGTCGAGGGGACCGGAACCGCGCTCCTCGTCGACGCTCGTGGCGGCGGCAGCCTGTGCGGTGCCGCCCTGCCACAGCCATCCCGCGGCGGTGGCGCCCACGGTCATTTTGAGCAGGGATCTGCGCTGGAGTGCTTCGGACACGTGGACGTTCCCTTCGGCGATGCTCTGGTAAACGTATTCCACGCTAGTGAGAAGGAGTGAGGCCGGTCAATGGCCATGCATGGCTCAACTCCAACTCACAGGAAGGGTTCTTCCGATGCCGTCGAGGGTCGAGTAAAAGCAGGTCAGAAGCAACGTACGGGCTTGATCGGGGCCGCTGTGCGCGATGGTGGGGCCCGACAGTCTTGTGGGCTCCGCTCTCCTGGGCCTACGCTTCCTTCGTAAACGGTTACATCACCCACACCTTCACCGAGGTCAGCGGCTTCTCTTCGGAGGACGTCGCCTGGTTGCTCATGGTGTACGGCGTCGGCCTGGTCGTCGGGAACCTGGTCGGCGGGCGGGCCGCCGACCACGACCGTGACCGGGCGCTGGTCCTCGCCCTGCTCGGCCTCACCGTCACCCTGACCGCGTTCGGTCTGCTCGCCGACAGTGCCACGGCCTCGGTGATCCTGGTGTTCCTGATGGGGGTGTTCGGGTTCGCGAGTGTGCCCGGCATGATCACGCGGGTCACGGACTTCGCGCGGGGTACGGCACTGGCGGCCGGCGCCAACGTGTCCGCGTCCAACATCGGCAACGCCCTGGGCGCCTGGACCGGAGGTCTCGCGATCACGGCGGGCTTCGGCTACACATTGCTCGACGCCCCTCATCCCCCTCCGCCGCCCACCCGGGCGTGAACCCGCCCGCGCCGCACCACGTCGCCGACCCGGGCGGGCACCTCCTCAGCTGGACTTGCCCCGTCCGGTGAGCGCGTCGCGGAGGCGGTCGACCAGGCCGGCGCCGGGGGCCAGCAGCTTGTTGGCCGGGGGCTTGTCCGGTGCCGAGGGGTGAGGACGGGTCGGCGCCGTCTTCTTGGCCTGGCGGACCTTGTCGCCCAGTTCGTCGAGGGCTTCGGCGGAGCAGGTGGCGCGCAGGTTCGGGAAGAGGTTGGCCTCCTCGTCGGTGATGTGCGCGCGGATCTCGCTCATCAACGACCCCACCAGACGGTCGAACTCGGGGTCGTCCGCGTCGCAGCGCTCCAGGTCCTTCATGATCTGCTCGGCCTTGGCGTGGTCCTCAAGTTCCTTGTCGGCCAGCGCGTCGCCGCCCGCCATGTGCTCGCGCACGGCCGGGTAGAGGTAGGCCTCCTCGGCCACCGAGTGCCGGACCAGCTCGATCGTCGCCTGGTCGGCGTACAACTTGCGGTTCTTGTCACCGGGCTGGAGTGCCTCGATCTTCCCGAAGAGCTCCTCGACCTCCCGGTGATCGGTCACCAGCTCGTCGATCACGTTTCCTCCGTGTCCCATGTCCGCACCTCCTGTTCGCGGCCCGAAGGATCTGCCGCGGCCCCGGGTACCCGGCCCCGGAGGGCTCACACGACTCACCTCGGCACACGAGGCATGCGGTCGCACGAGGCCCGTTCATGACGCCGGATGAGTCCCGGACGGGTCTTGGAGCGGCTCACCCGGGTACCCGGTGTCGCACAGACCGCAGCGGGCCGGCGGTACCGGCACGCTGGAACACCGACGAGGAGGACCCCATGAGCACGGTCAAGGAAGCAGTGGAGGTCGAGGTTCCCCTCCACACCGCCTACAACCAGTGGACCCAGTTCGAGGAGTTCCCGAACTTCATGGAGGGCGTCGAGGAGGTACGCCAGCTCGACGACCGGCACAACCACTGGGTCACCAAGATCGGCGGAGTCCGGCGGGAGTTCGACACGGAGATCGTCGATCAGATGCCGGACGACCGGATCACCTGGCGCGCCATCGGCGGCGACACCCGGCAGCGGGGGTCGGTCCGGTTCGAGCGCCTGGACGACGCCCACACCCGGGTGGAACTCACGATGGACGTCGAGCCCACGGGTGTCGTTGAGAAGGGTGCGGACGCGTTGGGCATGATCGACCGGCGGGTCAAGGGCGACCTGCGCCGCTTCAAGGAGTACATCGAGGGCCGCGGCGGCGAGACCGGCGCCTGGCGCGGACGCATCCGCCCCGGAGACCCCGGCACGCCTCTCTGACACCTCACGAACGACGCCTCACGAAGGACACTTCACGAACGGCACCTCACCGAGGACACCTCACGAACGACGCCTCACGATCATGACATCGAACGCCGTACGAACAGGGTGGCCTGCCACACGCCGGACCGGCTGATGACCCGCATCAGCCTGTGACCGTCACCGGTGATGAGCGTGTGACCGTCAAGGGTGGATGCCTGCGCTGCGGCGGG
>NZ_AEJC01000556.1 GCF_000317595.1 Streptomyces ipomoeae 91-03
ATCATCTCCCCGCCGTTGATGGTCGCCATGTCCATGAATCCCGCGAACGGGTCCACGCCCTCACCCTCGGGCAGCCCGTCCAGTTCGGCGTAGGCCCGGCGCAGATTCGCCACCAGCCGCTCGCTCTCGGGCAGGTCCGCGTACTCGCCGAGGTCCGTGCTCCGGGCCGCCTCCAGAGGCGTGAGCCCCGCCGCGTGCGACTTCTCGGCGACCTCCGCCACGAACCGCATGTACCGCTCCGCCCGGTCGAACGCCGAGGGGTCGGTGACCGGCCCGTGCCCCGGTACGACGGTCTCGGCACCCAGCTCCCGCATCAGGTCGAGCGCCCGCAGCGAACCGCTCAGCGACCCCATCAGGAAGAACGGCGTCCCGCCCTCGAACACCAGGTCCCCGGCGAACAGCACCCGCCGATGCGGCAGCCAGACGATCGAGTCGCCGACCGTGTGCGAGATGCCGGGGTGGATGATCTGGGCCTCGATGTCACCGACGTGCAGGGTCATCCGGTCGTCGTACGTCATGTCGGCGCCCTTGATGCTGACGTCCCCGAAGTCGGTCTGCGGCCACAGCAGATGAAGGTGCTGCCCACTGGCCAGGGCCTCGCGGCGGCACGCGGAGTGCGAGACGAGGGTGGCGTTCGGCGTGAAGAAGCCGTTGCCGTAGGTGTGGTCCCCGTGGTGGTGGGTGTTCACCAGCAAACGGGGCTTCGGGACGCCGGTGGCGTCGAGCGCGGCACCCAGGGCGCGGGTCCGGCGCTCCGTCGCCGCGGTGTCCACGAGCAGGGTGGTCGTCCCGTCGCTCACGAAACCGGAGTTGTTGAGACACCAACCGCCGTCCGGCTGCACATATGCGTACACATCGCTCGCCAACTCGACGGTGTACGGCTCTTCTGCGGTCATCATGTTTCCCTTCGTCCCCCCGATCGTCGCCAACTGGTGCTCAGAGCCTGCCAGTCGGTGACGATCAACGGGAATCCGGGGTGCGCGGAAACAGTGCAGGTGGCTGTGCTGATGCCGGGCCGCCCCCGCCGGTCGCCGTTGTCGGCGGATGGACGGGTCTGCCTCAGTGATCGTCCCAATGGCCGTCGTGCGCGGCGTGCCGGTGACCGTCGTGCACGTAGTCCACATGGTCCCCGTGCGTGACCGCGTCGTGCCCGCAGTCCTCGCCGTGTGCGTGGGAGTGCCCCTCGTGGGAGGTGTGCCCGCTCGGCTCGCACTCGTCCCAGTGACCGGAGTGCTCACGGTGCAGATGCCCGTCGTGCGCGTAGTCGGTGTGGTCGCCGTGCGGCACGGCGGTGTGTCCGCAGTCCGGGCCGTGGGCGTGGTCGTGGACGGGGTGTTCCTGGTGAAGGGTGGTCATGACGCTCGCCTTCGGTGGTGACCGGTCTGACGTGGTCAGGCTAGTCACACAAGCCCCAATTCTTCCCTTTTGAAACTCCATGCGAGCCCCAAGGGCGGCCCACGTTTCGGTCAGAACACCAGCGCCGCTCGGTCAGAACACCAGCGCCGCGCCGCACACCGCGAGGGCGATCGTGCACAGGGCGGCTGCGGCGGCGACCCGGGGCGAGAGAGCGGCGGGTCGCCGCCGCGCGAGGGCGCCGATCCGCCGGTGGGCGAGGCCCAGGAAGCCCAGCCACAGCGCCGCGCACAGGGCGGCGGCCACCACGCCGGACGCCGGCGACCCGTCGTGCAGCGCCGACTTCGCCGCGAGTACGGCGATCACGGCGCCCGTGAGGGTCGTACGCCGCCATGCGAGCCGGGTGCGCTCGGGCTGCAACCCGGGGTCCCGCTCGACGGTCCGGTGCCGAGGGGTCACCCCTCCCACCCCAGCAGGACGACCACCACCATCGCGAGGGCGACGACGGCGACCACCACACCGAGCATCGCCGGGAAGCGCGACACCGGCAGATCCTCGCCGCGCCGCATGGCCCGCTCGCAACGCACCCAGTGGTTGACCGCGCGGAACGCGCACAGTACGCCGGCGGCGAGCAGCGCGAGTGCCAGTCCGACGCGCCAGCCCCAGCGGAGGTCCGGCAGGAACTGGTCGACCGCGAAGCCGCCGCCGATCAGTGCGAGGGCGGTGCGCAGCCAGGCGAGGAAGGTCCGCTCGTTCGCCAGGGAGAACCGGTAGTCGGGCGTCCCGCCCTCCTCTCGGATCTCCTCCGGCGCGAACCACAGCCGGACGTTCCGCACAAACTCGATCACGCCCAGGACACTACCGCCCACTCACAGCGCAGCCGCGGTGAGTGGGTACGTGCGGCCCGCGCCCCTGAAGGAGCGCGGGGCTGCATCGGTTTGCGGCTCCGCCGTGTGGGCGCGAGCAACCCCCACCCACCCGCAGTCGCCGACAAACCGCCCGGACCGAGCCATAAGGCGAAGCGGGGTCGAAGGGGCGGCAGCCCCTGGGAGCGGGGATGGGCAGGGGCGGCGGGGGCGGAACACCGTTGTGTCACCCGGCACCCCACCACCCCCGCAACCGCTCCCACGCCGCCCTCCCATCCGGCGCCCACTCCCACTCACCCAACCGCCGCTCGACTTCCGCCTCCGACAGAAACCCGTACCAGTCGACTTCCTCCACCTGCGGCTCCACCGCCACCTCACACCGCACCTCGTACACGGCCGACCACCAACTCCCCCCGGCCCCGTCGTCGTAGAGGAACTTGAACAGCGGAACGGGCCGAGGCAACCCGGAGACCCCCAGCTCCTCCTCGGCCTCGCGCAGCGCAGCCGCGTCGTAGCTCTCGCCCGCCCCCGCGACCCCACCCACGAACAGGTCGTACAGGGACGGAAAGACCAGCTTCGTCGGCGTCCGGCGATGGACGAAGATCCGCCCCTCGCCGTCCCGTACCAGCACGAACACGACCCGATGCCGCATCCCGCGCGCATACACCTCCCCGCGCGGGGCCTGCCCGATGACCTGGTCGTTCTCGTCCACGATGTCGAGGATCTCGTCGGCGGCGCTCATGAACCCATCCCATTCATGAGCCCATCCAAACAGGGCCGGGGCAGCGGCTCACCCCCACGGCCCCTCAGCCCTGCTGCAGCTCCCCCATCCGATCCACCCGCCCCACAGCGGACCCGCACGGCATCGCCGGATGCATCCCGAGCAGTACGACCCCGACGACGATGCCCGTGAGACCGGCCGCCTCCCAGGCGAGGGCACCGGCGTCCGTGCGGAGCCGGTCGCCGAGGAAGCCCACTCCGCAGACGATCCCGGCGAGCGGCTGGGCGGCGGTGAGGGCGGGCAACGACATCCGCAGGGGCGCCGTCTCGAAGGCGCTCTGCACCAACAGCAGCCCGGTGACGCCGAGCAGCAGCACCCCGTACGGCTGCCACGTGGTGAGCAGCCCACCCCAGCCGCCCTCGGCGAACCGCTGCCCGCTGACCCGGGTGAGCGCGTCCTGGACGCCGTAGAGGAGCCCGGCCGCGACGGCCAGCAGCACCGGTCCGGCGCTGAGCCGGGACCGCTTGGCGTAGGCCGTGAGGAGCAGCGCGAGGCCCAGCATGACGCCGATGATCAGCCACTGCCGGAAGGGATCGGTGCGAGCGTCGCCCCCCTCGGGCCGACCGGTCACGATGAAGGCGGTCACGCCGCCGGCGAGGAGGACGAGACCCGCCCAGCCCTGGCGGCCCAGCGGCTGTCGGGTCTGCCGGCGGGAGAGGACGAGCGCGAAGAGGAGGTTGGTGGCGAGCAGGGGTTCCACGAGGGTGACCTCGCCCTGGCTCAGCGCGAGCGCGCCCAGCGCCATGCCGCACACCATCAGCCCGATCCCGCCGAGCCAGCGCGGCATCCGCATCAGGTCGAGCAGCAGTCGTGGCGAGAGGAAGTCGGTCATCGGGGCGTGCGCGGCGGCCTGTTGCTGGAGGACGAAACCGAAGCCCAGACAGCACGCGGCGCTCACGGCGAGGATCAGGACGAGAACCGACATGCTGGGTACCTCGGGTGATCAACAGGGGACATAAGGGGCAAGGCGCCTGCCCGCAGGACTCTAACCAGCCGGCCGGGGACCGCGTGTAAGCGGAGACACATCCGGACAGTTGACTAGGTCACTTCCGTACCGAAGGATCAGATGCCAAAGTTGCTGACCGGCCAGTAACAAAGCGCTGGGCGGTGTTCGGTGCGCCCTGGCCCGCCGCCCCCGCTTGCCTGACCCGTTCCCGAGAGGACGTCCTCCATGTCGTACGACGCAGATGTGATCGTGATCGGGGCGGGCCTCGCCGGGCTCGCGGCGACCGCGGAGCTCGTCGACGCCGGTCGCAAGGTGATCCTCCTCGACCAGGAGCCCGAGCAGTCGATCGGCGGCCAGGCGCACTGGTCGTTCGGCGGACTCTTCTTCGTCGACTCGCCCGAACAGCGCCGTCTGCGCATCAAGGACAGCCACGCCCTCGCCCTCCAGGACTGGATGGGCACCGCCGCCTTCGACCGGGAGGAGGACCACTGGCCGCGCAAGTGGGCCGAGGCGTACGTCGACTTCGCGGCCGGGGAGAAGCGCTCCTGGCTGTACCGGCAGGGCGTCCGGTTCTTCCCGGTGGTCGGCTGGGCCGAGCGCGGCGGCTACGACGCCAACGGCCACGGCAACTCCGTCCCCCGCTTCCACATCACCTGGGGCACCGGGCCGGGGCTCGTCGCGCCCTTCGAGCGCCGGGTGCGGGAGGGCGTGGCCCGGGGGCTGGTCCAGCTGAAGTTCCGGCACCGGGTGACCGGGCTCTCGCGCAGCGGGGGCGCCGTCGACACCGTCACCGGCGAGATCCTGGCGCCGTCGACCATCCAGCGCGGCCAGGCCAGCAGCCGCGACGTCACCGGTGCCTTCGAATTCAAGGCCCAGGCCGTGATCGTCACCTCGGGCGGCATCGGGGGCAACCACGACCTGGTCCGCGCCAACTGGCCGAAGCGCCTCGGCAACCCCCCGGAGAAGATGATCTCCGGTGTCCCCGCCCACGTCGACGGCAAGATGCTCGCCATCGCCGAGGAGGCCGGCGCCCACCTCATCAACCGCGACCGCATGTGGCACTACACCGAGGGCATCCAGAACTGGAACCCCATCTGGGAGAACCACGGCATACGCGTCCTCCCCGGCCCTTCGTCGTTGTGGCTCGACGCGCGCGGCAAGCGACTGCCGGTGCCGCTGTTCCCCGGCTTCGACACCCTCGGCACGCTCGAACACATCATGAAGACCGGGTACGACTACACCTGGTTCGTGCTCGACCAGAAGATCATCGGCAAGGAGTTCGCCCTCTCCGGCTCCGAGCAGAACCCCGACCTCACCGGCAAGTCCATCAAGGACGTCTTCATACGGGCCCGCGCGGACGTTCCCGGCCCGGTGAAGGCCTTCATGGACCACGGCGTCGACTTCGTGGTCGAGAAGGACCTCGGTTCGCTGGTGCGCGGCATGAACGCGCTCACCAAGGAACCCCTGATCGACGAGGCCGAGCTGCGCCGCGAGATCGTCTCCCGTGACCGCGAGGTCGCCAACCCCTTCACCAAGGACCTCCAGGTCATGGCGATCCGGGGCGCACGCAACTACCTCGGCGACAAGCTGATCCGCACCGCCACCCCGCACCGCATCCTCGACCCCAAGGCCGGCCCGCTCATCGCCGTCCGCCTCAACATCCTCACCCGCAAGACCCTCGGCGGCCTGGAGACCGACCTCTCCTCCCGCGTCCTCACCGAGGGCGGCGACCCGCTGGACGGCGTCTACGCGGCGGGCGAGGCGGCCGGCTTCGGCGGCGGCGGCGTCCACGGCTACCGCTCCCTGGAGGGCACGTTCCTCGGCGGCTGCCTTTTCTCGGGCCGCACGGCGGGGCGCGCGGCGGCGAAGGCGACGGCCTGAGCGACGTCTGCGCGCGGGTGACCGATGCCCGTGTACACATGACCGGCGCCCGTGCACAGATGACCGACGCCTGTGCACAGATGACGGAACCCTGACGATTGCCCGCCGCCCCTGGCCCGACCGGGGCGGCGGGTGTTCGAATCAGTATGTGAACCCTGAACATCCCGAAGCGCGGGAAGCGCCGAGGGAGCACCCCGAAGACCAGGAACCGACAGAGCGCGCGGAGGACCAGGAAACGACCGCGCACGCAGAGGACCAGGAACCGGAGCGCGGCGCCCCCATCGGCCGCCGCATCCTCCTCGGCACCCTGGGCCTCGGCGCCCTCGGTGTGGTCTCCGCGCCCGTGCTCCAGCGCGGCCTGGAAGCCTTCCTCGGCGAGGCGGCCCAGAAGGACCCCACGGGCCTGACCGGCCTGCTCCCCAACGGCGGCGGCTTCCGCTACTACTCGGTGACGTCGTCCGTGCCCCGCAAGACCGCGAAGAACTATCGCCTCACCGTCGGCGGCCTGGTCGACAAGCCGACGTCGTACACCCTGGACGAGCTGCGGGCGATGCCCCAGACGCGGATGGTGCGCGACGTCCAGTGCGTGACCGGCTGGCGGGTGCCGGACACGCCGTTCGAGGGCGTACGACTCTCCGAACTGCTCGACGCGGCCGGAGTGCGCTCCTCGGCCGGCGCGGTCCGGTTCACCTGCTTCGACGGGGCGTACACGGAGAGCCTCACGCTCGAACAGGCCCGGCGCGCGGACGTCCTGGTCGCCCTGCGCATGCAGGACAAGGACCTCGGCCACAACCACGGCGGCCCGGTACGTCTGTACGTCGCCCCCATGTACTTCTACAAGTCGGCGAAGTGGCTCTCCGGCATCGAGGTCACGGAGAAGGTCCGGCCCGGCTACTGGGAGAACCGGGGCTACGACATCGACGCGTGGGTCGGCCGATCGAACGGGCGGGACGATGAACCGACGACTTGAGGCCCCGCCGGTGGAGGCCGCCGACGCCACCCGCGTCCGGCGCTTCACCCCCGCAGAACGCTGGATCCACCGCACGACGGCGGCCCTGATGGGCATCTGCGTGGCGACGGCCGCCTGCCTGTACGTCCCCGCCCTCGCCGAACTGGTCGGCCGCCGGGCCCTGGTGGTGACGGTCCACAAATGGACGGGCTTGCTCCTGCCCCTCCCGGTCCTCGCAGGCCTGGCCTCCCGGGCGTTCCGCGCCGACCTGGGCCGACTGAACCGCTGGGGCCCGCACGACCGTCTCTGGCTCCGCGCGGCCCGCCGCCGCGTTCCCGGCCGCCCCGCCGCCAAGTTCAACGCCGGCCAGAAGCTCTACGCCGCCTGGATCGCCGGCGCCACCCTGGTCATGCTCGCCACCGGCCTGCTGATGTGGTTCACCCACCTCACCCCCCTGGCCTGGCGCACCAGCGCCACCTTCGTCCACGACTGGCTGTCGCTGACGATCGGCATAGTCCTGGCCGGCCACATAGGCATGGCCCTGGCCGACCCAGAGGCCCGCCGAGGCCTGCGAACGGGACTGGTGACCCGAGACTGGGCAGACCGAGAACACCCGCTCTGGCGCCCGTAGCACCACGACGCCCGCCCCGCCGGGGGGCACACACCGTCGGGCCGATGGCCGGGGGCCTCGGCTCTGGCGGCCGTAGTGCTCGGGCCGGGTGTGCTGCCGGGGCGCACGCTGCTGGGCTGGGTGGGAAGAGCGCCGTAGCAGTGGACGGCCGTGCTGCCGGGCTGATGCTGCTGGCCGGGTGGGTGGGTGGCTTCGGCTGTGGCGGTTGTGGTGTTTGGGGTCGGGTGTGTTGTCGGGGTGCATGCTGCTGGGCTGGGTGGGAAGAGCGCCGTAGCAGTGGACGGCCGTGCTGCCGGGCTGATGCTGCTGGCCGGGTGGGTGGGTGGCTTCGGCTGTGGCGGTTGTGGTGTTTGGGGTCGGGTGTGTTGTCGGGGTGCATGCTGCTGGGCCGGGTGGAAAGAGCGGCCGTAGCACCGGACGGCCGTGCCGCCGGGCCGGGCGGTCAGAGGGCACTCCGGCGGCCGTAGCCTTGCGGACGGCCGTGGGGCCGGGCACATGCTGTCGGGTCGGCGGACGGGGAGCACCCGCTCTGGCGCCCGTAGTGCTGAGCACGGTCGCGCCGCCGTGCGCCCGCCGCGAGGCCGTCCCCTGTCGGCACCGTCGATCGCCGCCGCCGTGGCGGGAAAGAGGGGGCAGCGCAGGAGAGGGCATCGGCCTCTCCGAGCCCCGGTCGATCTGAAACTCCCGGGCACCCTTCTCCGCCGCGACGGCGCTCAGCCACGATGGTGGTCCCCAGCGGTGCCGAGCCCCCGGCAACCACTCCGCCCTGCCGCTGGACCGCCCTCCCGAGACCCCCGGCGCTCCCTGAACCCCCGTCACGCAATTCCGCCGCCGTGGCGCTCAGCCACGACGGCGGAATCCTGCGGTGCCGATCTCCCGGCAACCACCCACCAAGCCTCCGGCGCCCCTAGATCACCAGGGACAACAGCAGCACGATCGCCCCCGCCACCACCGAAATGATCGTCTCCATGACCGACCAGCTCTTGATGGTCTGTCCGACGCTCAGCCCGAAGTACTCCTTGACCATCCAGAACCCGGCGTCGTTGACATGGCTGAAGAAGAGCGACCCGGCACCGATGGCCAGCACCAGCAGGGCGGCGTGGGTCGTCGACATGTCCGCGGCCAACGGCGCCACCAGCCCCGCCGCCGAGATCGTGGCGACGGTCGCCGACCCCGTGGCCAGCCGGATGGCCACGGCGATCAGCCACGCCAGCAACAGCGCCGGGATCGACCAGTCCTCGGAGATGTCCAGGATCATCTGCCCGACACCGGAGTCGATCAGCGTCTGCTTGAAGCCGCCACCCGCACCGACGATCAGCAGGATGCCCGCGATGGGCGCGAGGGACGTCTCGACGGTCGACGACAGCCGCCCCTTGGCGAACCCGGCCGCCCGCCCCAGCGTGAACATGCCCACGATCACCGCCGCGAGCAGCGCGATCAGCGGCGAGCCGACGACGTCGAACACCCGCTGCACCATCTGCTCGGGGTCGTCCACGACGATGTCGACCAGCGCCTTGGCCAGCATCAGCACCACAGGCAGCAGTACGGTCGCGACGGTGGCTCCGAAGCCGGGCCGCTTCTCCAACTCCTCAGATGCGCGCGCCGGGATCATGCGCTCGGGCACCGGTACGTCCACCCACCGGGCCGCGTACTTGGAGAACAGCGGCCCGGCGATGATCACGGTAGGTATGGCGACGAGCAGCCCCAGCGCCAGCGTCACCCCCAGATTGGCCTTCACGGCGTCGATCGCGACCAGCGGACCGGGATGCGGCGGTATCAGCCCGTGCATGACGGACAGACCGGCGAGCGCGGGAACACCGATGCGCATCAGCGAGTAGCCGCCGCGCTTGGCGACCATCAGCACCACGGGGATCAGCAGCACGATCCCGACCTCGAAGAACAGCGGCAGTCCGATCACGGAGGCGATCAGCACCATCGCCCACGGCATGGCCCGCCCCTGGGCCTTGGCGAGGATCGTGTCGACTATCTGATCGGCGCCCCCGGAGTCCGCGAGCAGCTTGCCGAGGATCGCGCCCAGCGCGATGAGCACACCCACGCCGGCCACGGTCGACCCGAGCCCGGCGGTGAAGCTCGCGATCGCCTTGTCCAACGGCGCCCCGGCGAACGCACCGAGCGCGAGCGAGCCGATGGTCAGCGCCAGAAAGGCATGGACCTTGAACCTGGTGATGAGCAGAACGATGACGGTGATGCCGAGCAGTACGGCGATACCAAGTTGAGCGTGCCCCGCCGAGGTGATCGGCTCGACGGGGTCCGCTGCCAGCATCTCGACGCTGAGTCTGGTCACGGTGAGTCCTTGAGTGGGGAGGGCAAAGAAAGTTGCGGTGAGACGGTGAAGTGAGACGTCGAGGACGTCGAGGACGTCGAAGAGAACTTCGAAGAAGCCGAAGAAGTCGAAGAAGGACGTCGAAGTGAGACGTCGCAGTGAGACGGTGAAGCGAAACGACCCGGTCGCCGCCGGGGCAGGGCTACGACGCCTACGACGCCCGGTCGAGCCCCCGCAGCGCGGTGAACGCCCGCTCGGCGATCTCCTCGGGGCTCCCCGAGACATCGACCGCCACCCCCGCCTCGTCCGCCTCCAGCGGCTGCAGCGTGGCGAACTGCGAGTCGAGCAGCGCCGTCGGCATGAAGTGCCCCCGCCGGTGCGCCATCCGGTCCTCGATGAGCTCGCGGTCACCGGTCAGGTGCACGAAGACGAGCCCGGGCGCGACGGCCCGCAACCGATCCCGGTAACCACGCTTCAGCGCCGAGCAGCTGACCACCCCGCCGAGCCCCGCCCGATCGTGCGCCCAGCGGCCGATGGCGTCCAGCCATGGCCACCGGTCCGCGTCCTGCAGCGGAATCCCGGCCGACATCTTGGCGATGTTGGCCTCGGGGTGGAAGTCGTCGCCCTCGGCGTACGGCACGCCGAGCCTGGCCGCGAGCAGGGGACCGATCGTGGTCTTCCCGGTGCCTGCCACGCCCATCACCACGACGACGGGAGGGGTACCCATCGCTACCTCGCTGTCCTCGTCGACATCTGTGACGTCACGCGACGTCGACGACACTGAAACCCATTAGGTACGACGAATTCAAGCCCTCGACGCAAATAAGTCTGACTTTTTCTTCGACTCCCTGGCCTCGTACCCTGATCCCCATGACCACACCGGGCCGGGGGCTGCACGGCCGAGTACTCGAAACCCTCGGACCGGCGATCACGGCGGGCGAGTACCCGCCGGGCAGCGTGCTGCGCACGGACGAACTCGCCCAGACCTTCGAGGTGTCGCGCTCCGTGATGCGCGAGGCGGTCCGCGTCCTGGAGTCCATGCATCTCGTCGAGTCCCGCCGCCGGGTCGGCGTGATCGTCCGCCCGACCGCCGAGTGGAACGTCTACGACCCCCAGGTGATCCGCTGGCGCCTGGCCGGCGCGGACCGCCCCCGCCAACTGCGCTCGCTCACCGTGCTCCGCTCGGCCGTCGAACCGATCGCCGCGGGCCTCGCCGCCCGCAACGCCACCGCCGAACAGTGCGCCGAAATCACCGAGTGCGCCATCGGCATGGTCGCCAACTCACGCGGCCACAGACTGGAGGGCTACCTCCACCACGACGTCGCCTTCCACCGCCTGATCCTCAACGCCTCCGGCAACGAGATGTTCGCCCGCCTCGGCGATGTGGTCGAGGAGGTCCTGGCCGGCCGCACCCACCACGAGGTCATGTTCCCCGACCCCGACCCGGCCGCCGTGACCCTCCACGTCCAGGTCGCCGAAGCCATCCGCGAGGGCAACGCCCCCCGGGCCGAAGAACTCACCCGGGAAATCACCGAGGGCGCCCTCAAGGAACTGGACATCCTGGCCCCCAACGGCCACGCCCCGACGGCCGATTGACCTACTCCAGAAACTCCCCGTCCACATAGACCCAGGCCCCGTCCACCCGCTCGAACCGACTCCGCTCATGCAGCGAACCGTCCTGGAACGACGCGCGAAAGGTGACGGTGCCGGTCGTGTGGAAGGCCGAGCCATCGGTGGTGGCCAGGATCTCCAGGCCGGTCCAACGCACCCCGGGGTCGAGCCCCAGACTCGCCGGCCGGGTCCGTGGGTGCCAGGTACGCAGCAGGTACGCCTCGTCACGTACGACGTAGGCGCTGTACCGCGACCGCATCAGAGCCTCGGCGGTCGGCGCGGCGGCACCACCGGAGTGGAAGCGCCCACAGCAACGCTCGTACGCCTCGGGAAGCCCGCACGGGCAAGGCCGAGCGGCGCTCGAAGAAGCCCCGGCCGAAGCCTCCGCCGAAGTCCGGGCCGAAGACCTGCCCTTACCGGCGGCCTTGGGAGAGCCCTTCGAGGTGGTCCTGGACCTGCGGCGCGACGACATGCCCCCATTCTGCCCGGCCCGACCCCAGCCCCCGCCTCGGCCCCCGACCCCAGCCCCCGCCTTCGCCTCCGATCCCGGCCCCCGCCTTCGCCTCCGATCCCGGCCCCCGCCTTCGCCTCCGATCCCGGCCCCCGCCTTCGCCTCCGATCCCGGCCCCCGCCTTGGCCTCCGATCCCGGCCCCCGCCTTGGCCTCCGATCCCGGCCCCCGCCTCGGCCCCCGATCCCAGCCCCCGCCTCGGCCCCCGATCCCGGCCAAGGCCTTGGCCCTCGACCCGAGCCCCAGCTCCCAGCCCCGGTCCCAGCCCTACGCCGACCCCGCGTTGGTCGGCGGATAGGGCGGTCGAGCCGGTACGGCGGGTCTCCTCGGCGACGGCGGCACCGGCGTCGGCAGCGGCGGCAACGGTGTCTCGTACAGCCACGCCGTGAACACGTCGTCCAGCGGTCCGTCGGCGTACCGCGCGGCGTGCGCCGTGAACGCCGCCGTCGTGACGGCACCGCCCCGATGGATGCTCGACCAGCCGCGCAGCATGCGGAAGAACGCGTCGTCGCCCAGGGCGCAGCGGATCGCGTGGACGGTCAGGCCACCGCGCTCGTAGAGGCGGTCGTCGAACATCAGCTTGCGTCCCGGGTCGGCCAGCCGCAGATCCTGGGGGAGCCCCGACAGCCTCTGGTGCGCGGTGGCGGCCAGTTGCTGCGCCGTGCGCCCGCCCGACCGCTCCGACCACAGCCACTCGGCGTACTTGGCGAAACCTTCATTCAGCCAGATGTGCCGCCAGTCGGCGATGGACACGTTGTTGCCGAACCACTGATGGGCCAGCTCGTGCGCGACCAGCCGCTCCCAACCACGCGCCCCATCCACATGGTTGGCGCCGAACAGCGACAACCCCTGTGCCTCGACGGGGACATCGAGCTCCTCCTCGGTCACCACCACCGCGTACTCACCGAACGGATACGGCCCGAAGAGCTCCTCGAACAGCTCCATCATGGCCGGCTGCCGGGCGAAGTCCCTGGAGAACTGGGTGAGTAGATGCGCCGGGATGTGCCCGGTCTGCGGCACACCCCCCGGACCGGGGTCGCCCAGCAGGACCGTCTGGTACTTGCCGATCGACAGCCCCACCAGATAGCTCGACGTCGGCGCCGACTGCTCGTACACCCAGGTCGTCGTGGACGCCTTCGTCGTACGGGTCAGCAGCCGGCCGCCCGCCACCACCTGGTACGCGGACGGCGTGGTGACCGAGATCTGGTACGACGCCTTGTCGGCCGGCCGGTCGTTGCACGGGTACCAGGACGGCGCCCCGACCGGCTGGCTCGCCACCAGCGCCCCGTCGGTCAGCTCCTCCCAACCGATGCCGCCCCAGGGGCTGTTCACCGGCTTGGGATTGCCCGACCAGTGGACCTCGACGGTGAAGGCGGCCCCGGCCCGGATCGGCTTGGCGGGCCGGACGCGCAGCCTGCCGCCCCGGTGCGTGTAGTGCGGCGCCCGGCCGTCCACCCGCACCCGGCCGATCTTGAAGTCGGCGAGGTTCAGCTGGAACTCGCCGAGCGCGGCCCGGCCCGCTATGGCGTTCAGCCGCGCGGTTCCGGACAGCCGGTTCGGACCCGGGCGGTAGTCCACGGCGACCTCGTAGCGGTGCACCCGGTAACGGGGGTCACCGTTCGCCGGGAAGTACGGGTCCGGACCCTGAGACTGCTGAACCGCCACTGCCGCTTCTGCTCCCCGCTCTGCGCTCGTACGACCTCCACCGTCCCCCGACGCGGCGGAAGCCGTCACCGGCGACGCCATGCCTCGATCGGGTTGCCCAGCCACCGGGTGTCGTCGGGAACGGACTCCGCGGCCATGACCAGCGACGCCGGCCCCAGCGTGGTGCGGGCCCCGACCACGCTGCCGGGCAGGACGATTCCGCCCGGGCCCAACGTGGCACCCTCACGGAGTTCAACAGTATCCGTCCGCAAGATCCGGTCGTGGAAGAGGTGGGTCTGGAGCACACATCCCCGGTTCACCGTGGCCCCGTCACCGAGCGTGACCAGGTCGGTCTCCGGCAGCCAGTAGCTCTCCACCCACACGCCCCTGCCGATCCGCGCCCCGAGCCCGCGCAGCCAGCCGTTCATCAGCGACGTCCCCGGCACCGACCCGACCAGCCACGGCACGGCCAGCACCTCCACGAAGGTGTCCGCCAGCTCGTTGCGCCACACGAAACCGCTCCACAGCGGATGCTCACCGCTGCGGTGCCGCCCCACGAGCAGCCACTTCGCGACGACGGCCACCAGACAGGCCAGCAGGCCCGCGCCGAGCAGGACGACCCCGCCCAGCAGCCAGACCCAGCCGCCCAGCGAGCTCAGCACCGCCACCGTCAGCACCGCCAGCCCGGCCGAGCAGAACACCGGCACGATCCGGCACAGCTCCACCAGGGCCCGCGCCCACAGCAGCCGCGCGGGCGGCTCGTACGTACGGCTCTGGTCACCGCCGGCCGTCGACCGGGGCAGCCTCATCGGCGGCAGCCCCAGATACGAGCTGCCCTTCTTGGCCTTCTTCGGCGTCGCCGACAGCACCCCGACGAGCCCGCCGTCCGGCACCGAACGCCCCGGCGCGGTCATCCCGGAGTTCCCGAGGAACGCCCGCCGCCCGATCTCGGCCCGCCCGATCCGCATCCAGCCGCCGCCCAGCTCGTACGGCGCGGTCAGTGTGTCGTCCGCCAGGAACGCCCCGTCCCCGACCTTGGTCAGACTCGGCAGCGCCAGCACCGTGGACACCTCGGCGCCCTTGCCGATCCGCATCCCGAGCAACCGCAGCCAGACCGGCGTCACCAGCCCGGCGTACAGCGGGAACAGCGTCTCCCGCGACCTGTCCATCAGCTGCGTGACCGTCCAGGCCTGCCACCCGACCCTGCTGTGCGTGGGATGCGTGCCCTCGTGCAGCCCCAGGCTCAGCAGCCGTACGGCGACGAGCAGCAGCAGCGCGTACACCGCCCCGAACGCGAGCGTGGCGGGCACCAGCCCGAGCGCCGCACCCCGCAGCGCCTCGCCGAGCCCGGCCTCCGGGTCCACGAACAGGCTCACCACGGCCAGCGCGGCGACCAGGGCGACCAGCGGCAGCGCGGTCAGACCGGCGCCGGTCGCACCGTACGTCGCCCGCCAGAACAGCCCCCGCCGTGGCCGCTCCTTGGGCCAGCTCCGCTTCGCCTTGCCCAGCTTCACGGCGGGCGCCCCGGCCCAGCGCTGCCCGGTGGGGATCTGCCCGGCCACGGCGGAACCCGGCGCCACCTCGGCCCGCTTGCCGACCCTGGCCCCCGGCAGCAGCAGACTCCGCGTCCCGACCACCGCACCGGCGCCCACCTTCACGGCCCCGATCTCCAGCCGGTCCCCGTCCAGCCAGTACCCGGAGAGGTCCACCTCGGACTCCACGGCCGCGCCCCGCCCGAGCTTCAGCAGCCCGGTCACCGGCGGCAGCGCGTGCAGATCCACATCGGCCCCGACCTTGGCGCCCAGCGCCCGCGCGTACCGCTCCAGCCAGACCCCGGTCAGCGACGTCGCCCCGCAGAACTCGGACAGCCGCTCGGCCGTCCACAGCCGCAGATGCACGCTCCCACCACGCGGGTACCGGCCCGGCTCGACCCCGCGCAGCAGCAGCCGCGCCCCGCCCGCCGCGACCGCGAGCCGCCCCGGCGGGCTGTAGAACAGCACCGCCCCGGCCCCGACGGCCCACCAGGGCGCGGTCGGCAGCCAGGCGTACGACCCCAACAGGTTCCCCAGCGCCGCGAGCGGAACGATCCAGCGCAGCCCGAGCAGCGTGAACAGCGGGACGAGCAGCAGCAGTTGGACGACCCGCGCCCGTACCGGCACGGGCGCCACGACACGCTGGGAGCCGTCCTCCTGACCGGACTCCTCCAGATACCGGGCCAGCTTCCGCAGGGTCGGCCGCTGGTAGATGTCGAGGACGGCGACGCTCGGGTACCGGCTCCGCAGCCTCGTCGTCAGCTGGGCGGCGGCCAGGCTGCCCCCACCGATCGTGAAGAAGTCGTCCTCCGCACTGCCGACCGGCACTCCGAGCACTTCGGCCCACTGCTCGGCGAGCCACGCCTCGGTGCCGTACAACTCCTCGGCCGGCCCGGCGTTCTCCAACTCCGCGAGCGGCCACGGCAGCGCGTTCCGGTCGACCTTCCCGGACGTCCGGGTCGGCAGTTCGGTCACGGGGGCCAGCAGCGGCACCAACGCGGCGGGCAACTCGGCCCGCAGCTTCTCCACGGCCGCCGCGTGGTTCCAGCCGTCCTGGGTGACGACATAGCCGACCAGCAGCTGATTGCCGCTCCGCGCGGTCCGTACGGCCGCCGCCGCACCCGCGACACCGGGCAGCGCCTGCAGGGCGGCGTCCACCTCGCCCAGCTCGATCCGCCGCCCGCCGAGCTTGATCTGCTCGTCGGCCCGCCCGAGGAAGACCAACCCCTCCGGCTCGGCCTTCACGAGGTCACCGCTGCGGTAGGCGCGCTCCCACCCCAGCGACTCCAGCGGCGCGTACTTCTCCGCGTCCTTCTCGGCATCGAGATACCGCGCGAGCCCCACCCCACCGATGACCAACTGCCCGCTGCCGCCCATCGGCACGGGCTCCCCGGCCTCGTCGACGACGGCCAGCTCCCACCCGTCCAGCGGCAGCCCGATCCGGATGGGCTCCGCACCGGACATGAGCGAGGCACAGGCAACCACAGTCGCCTCGGTCGGCCCGTATGTGTTCCAGACCTCCCGGCCCTCCGTCACCAGCCGCTGCGCCAGCTCGGGCGGGCAGGCCTCACCGCCGAAGATCAGCAGCCGTACGTCGTTGAGTGTCTCGGGCTCCCACAGCGCGGCCAGCGTCGGCACGGTCGACACGACGGTGATCTCCTGCTCGACCAGCCAGGGCCCGAGATCGGCACCGCTCCTGACCTGGGAACGCGGCACCGGAACCAGACAGGCCCCGTACCGCCAGGCCAGCCACATCTCCTCACAGGACGCGTCGAAGGCCACCGAAAGCCCCGCCATCACCCGGTCCCCGGGCCCGATCGGCTCCTCGAGGAGGAACAACTGGGCTTCGGCGTCCACGAAGGCCGCCGCACTGCGATGGCTCACGGCGACGCCCTTGGGCTTGCCGGTCGACCCGGAGGTGAAGATGATCCACGCGTCGTGCTCGACGCCGGGCCGCCCGGCGGGGGAGTCCGAGGCGCCCTGGACGGTGATCCGGTGCCCGGCACCGATGACCGCCCGCACCTCCGCCTCCCCGAACACCAGCTCGGCCCGCTCATCGGGGTCCTCGGCGTCCACGGGAACGTAGGCGGCACCCACCGCGAGCACGGCGAGGATCGCCACGTAGAGGTCATTGGTGCCGGACGGCACACGGACGCCGACCCGGTCGCCGAGCCCGACCCCGGCGGCGCCCAGCTCGCGCCGCAACCGCTCCACCTCTACGGCCAGCGCCCGGTAGGTGAGCCGCCGTTTCCCGTCGTCCAGCGCGGGTTCGTCCGGATACGACCGTACGGACGCCTCGAACACGTCGACGAGTGTGCGCGGCGAGGGAGCCGGTCCCGCGCTGAACCGCGCCGATCCGTCGAATCCCTCGGTCAGCTCTCCGTCGAGCAGCGTGAGTTCGGGACTTTCGTATACGGCGGCCATCGGATCCTCGCCTCTCGCACCCGGACCATCCGGGGGCACCGGCGGGCCACCAGGTCTGCCTGGGGATGTTCCGGTCCGGCGCCGAACAAGCCCCATACTCTAGTGCTCGGGTGACTACGGCCTGTCGTGACGGCCAGGCGGGGGCATCCGAGAGACGACTCGGAGACATGGGGCTGTCTATCGTGACCTGGGGTTTCTTCGGCGCGGCGAGATGTCGCGCACATTTCGTCGCGGGATCGGATAAACCCGCCGCACAGGCATCGAAGGGTTCTCGCACCGGCCCGGGCGGCACCGGCACCCCGAACCACTGTCCGTCCTTGAGTTCCGCCTTCGACGAGCCGCGTGACAAGGGGAGCGCCGCGTGTCCACCAGTGCCCTGATGGCCGCCTTCTGGCGCCCGCTGAGAAAGATGATCAAGGACCGCGGCGTCAGCCGGGCCAAACTGCGCAGACAGCTGTGCCTCAGCGAATCCGCCCTGTCCGAACTGCTCAATGGCAAGCGTGCCACGGCCCCCAGCTGGGACGTGGTGACGACGATCCTGCGCGCCTGCGGAGAGATGGAGGACTCCGCATTCATCCACTGGCGCAAGACGCTGACCAACCTGGAGACGGAACTCGACGTCGTCGCCGCACGGCAGCAGAGCGAACGGCCACAGGCCCTGGCCGAACCCGCTGAGTCCGCTGAGTCCGCTGAGTCCGCTGACTGCTCCGTCTGCACCGACGAGTACGAGGACGAGCGTTTTCGGTCGTACATTCGGGAGTTGTCGAGCGACGGATGGCGGATCAGATCCTTCAGCGCGGCTGCTCGCGTCCTCGCCGGTCGGCGTCCGGTTCTCCGCCGCGACGCCGAGAAGCTCGTCGAGAACGAACTGGAATCCCGGGAGGAACTGGAAGTCCTCCGCGATTCCTTCGACGGCATCGCCCGGCGCATGCTGGCCGGCCTCGGCGCCGGGGTGCGCCGAGCCTGTCACGTTCACCGGGTGGGACTCCTGCGCGCGGCGCACACCATTCTGCTCCTGGAGGGCGGCGTCAGGAGTCCGGCGCTCGACAGCGTATGGGCCGACGACCCGGCGCCCGACGGGGTCGATGTGGAAGGCCTGTTCGGCACGGTCCTCGGCGACGGGACCCTCGCCTCCGGGGCACTGCCCATCACCGACGTGCCTTACATCGACCACCGCGCCCGGCTCCTGGCGCACTACACCGAGTTCGCCGAGCAGTGGGCGAAAGCGGAGACCCGCCCTGTGGCCGAGGAAGCCACGGCCGTATACGAAGCGCGCCTCGCGGAACTGGCCGCCGATTGCCCGGAGCTGTTCGTGTGGGCGAGCATGCTGGACGGCCCGAAGGCGGTACGTGCCCTGGACGCCTGTCCGACGGGCGAGGCACGCGACCGGCTGGAGTCGCTGTACCGGGAGGTACACGCGCGAAACGGAGGCCTGGACGGCCTGGAGATCCTCCTGCGGGCCCTTTCCCGCAAGACGACGCCGGGGGTGTGGCCGGCCCGGCTCTCGGAGATCTACCGCTACGAACTGAACTGCCCCATCTCGCCCATCGGGGAGACCGGCGACGACGAACCGACACCCCACATCCCGCGTCTCGCCAAGGGATATGTCAACCCCGCCTTCCGCACCGCCGTCCACAGCCCCGGCGGCATGCCCCACGTCGACGCCTGGTGGAGCACCCGCCCGCTGAGCGAAGAGATCCAGGGCTTCCTGGCCGCCCACCTCACCGGTTTCCCGACGGTCCGCCCGCTGATCGTTCTGGGCGACCCCGGCGCGGGCAAGTCACTGCTCACACGGCTGCTCGCTGCCCGTCTCCCGCCCGAGGACTATCTGCCCATCAGGATCGAACTCCGCAATGTCTCCGCCGACGTCGACATCCTCGAACAGATCCGTCAGGCATTGCGGCACGCCACCCTCATGGACGTCACCTGGGCCACCGTCACGGAGCTGTCCGACGGAGTGCTGCCCGTACTGATCTTCGACGGTTTCGATGAACTGCTCCAGGCCAGTGGCGCCGATCACTGGCGCTACCTGCAGGACATCGCCGACTTCCAGCAGGCGTCGGCCCGGAGCGGACTCCCGGTCGCCGCGATCGTCACCAGCCGCACCGTCGTCGCCGACCAGGCCAAGTTCCCCGACAACAGCGTAATCATCCGTCTGGAACCCTTCGATGCCAGCCGCATCGCCCGCTGGACGGATACCTGGAATTCGGCCAACGCCGGCTACTTCAGGCGCAACGCCCTTCCTCCACTCCGCCGCGATCTGGGCGCCCTCTACCCGGACCTGGCGGCACAGCCCCTCCTGCTGCTCATGCTGGCCCTGTACTTCGGCGTCGAACAGGGAACAGGGCCCATACAGGTCGACCCCGCCTCCATGAGCCGCGTCGATCTGTACGAACGGCTGCTGCGCCTCTTCGTTCGCCGCCAGATCATCAAACTGGAGCCCAGGCTGCGACCAGAGGCCCTGGAGGAGCGCATCGAGAACGAACTGGATCTCCTGTCGGTCATCGCCGCCGCCATGTTCAACCGTGGCCGCCAAGGCGTCAGCGCCGAGGAGGCCGACAACGACCTGCGCTTCCTGCGCGCACCCGACAACAGGGCCGCCTGCCCGGAGGCCGGGCTCGTCTTCGGAAGGTTCTTCTTCATCCACGAGGCCAGGGCCACCTCCAAGCGTGGGACCGCCCGACGCTGGTACGAATTCCTCCACGCCACATTCGGCGAGCACCTGGTCGCCCGGAAGATCGCCCGCACCCTGGCACACTGCCCCGACCACGGCCCGCACGACGGCTTGCTGTTCGACCTGCTCTCCCACTCCTTGCTGACCGACCGCGCGCAGATCATCGACAACCTCCGCGACTTCCTCCCCACCTGGGAAGCCGTACGCCCCCTCTTCCCCACCGCGCTCGACGAGCGCTCCGCCGAGAGCCGCACCGGCTACACGGCGAGACCGGCCCGCGTCACCCACCGCCACGCCTGCTACAGCGCGAACCTCCTGCTGCTCGCCCTGGCCCGGGGGCAAGTGGTCAACTTCTCTGAGCTCACCGACGACACCGCAGACCCGGTCGCCCAGTGGAGCGAGCACGCTCTGCTCTGGAAGTCGCAGCTCCCTCCAGACTCCTGGGACGCCTTCACCCGCGCGGTGGGCAGCGTGCCCCAGAGGGCGATCGTCGGCAAGGCGGAAGGACGGCGTGACATCGCCCTGTGCCTGAACCGGCACGAGCTGCCCGAGACGGCGAGCCGCGCGGCCTGGGTGCTGGACCCGCCTGGAGGGGAGACAACACCGGAAGGGGAAGAACCACTGTCCACGGGCGACCGGTGGCACGAGACTCTGCGCCGCTCACGTCTGCTGTACGACCGTGACGTGGAGCTCGTGCTGGAGCCGGCGCTGCCGGTGTTCGAGGAACTCAACGATCTCACCAGCGCATACACCGTCGATCCCTTCGGACAGGGAGCGTCCGTGGCCCACGCCCTGGTCGCCCTGCTGCTGTGTGAACCCGCTCCCGCCCGGGACCTGACGACACGCTACGAAGCGTGCCTGCGTGCCCTCGACACCTCCGTGGGCCCGTGGGCGAAAGAGCGCCTTGTCGCACTGGTGAGTCACAGGCTGGCCGGTGAGAGCGACCGGCTTCCCGCGAACTTCGTGAGCGACGCGGTGTGGACACTGGCAAACGAGTGGACCAGCACCAGACCCATCTCCAACAAGGACGAAAGGACACCCCTCCATCTGCTCTCCGTAGCCTGCCGCTTGCTCGCCCGTGCTCCCGACGAGCAACTGGCCGTCACCGCCGCGAGGCTTCTCGCGCTCGAACCCGCAAGCGTGGTGAGCCACCTGGCCATCGGCTCCGGCTCGGACGCGCATGTGCCGGACACCATGAGCACGGGCCGGGTGCTCGCCCTCCTCTTCCGCCTGATCGAGACCATCGCCGAACCGGGAACGCGTGCCCTTTCGGGCCTCCGGCTGCTGAAACTGGCTGTCGCTCTCGACCAGCGCGAGTGGTGCGACGAGCACGGCACACGAGTGCTCGACATGTTGGACACCACCGTCCTGGAGGGGCTGCTCCCGTCGGAGGAGGAGTACGTGAGGGGGCGGTGGGGCGGCACCTTCGACGAGTGAGTGCCGCCCACACGAAACAGCTCCCTCAGCTCGCGTCCCTGTCGTCGGCGATGAGCCGGTCCAGCTTCTCGGCGAACCAGAGCGAGACGGCTCCCGTGACGACCGGCCCCACCCCGGGCAGTGGCTCTCCGACGAGCTGCCCCAGCGTCTCGGCGACGGTCCCCGCCACCGACCCGGCGGCTACGGCGGTCCCCATGATCACCGCGCTCCGCAAGGTGACGATCTTGCCCATGACGTCCTCCCGGACTAGTAGGTGATCTCACTCTCGCGAGGCCGCGAACGACAGTGGCCGGACACCGAAACAGACCGAAGCCACTGATGAATGCCCAGGTCAACGCGGTGGGGCCGGACTGCTTCACCGAAGTACGCCGAAGTCGGCCGAAGGTGTGAGCCGGGTTGTGCCGTCGCCCGGCGCCCTCACCCCACTTCGGCGGGTGAGCCGCTGTGCCCCGGCACCAGCCGGGACGCGAGGACGGCGGCTCCCGCTCGCGGTGCCGACCATGATCCCGCGGCCGACAGCCGCAGAGGGAGCCCGGAAAAGCAAGAAGCCCCTGATGAACAGGGGCTTCAGCTGGTGTCCGAGGGGGGACTTGAACCCCCACGCCCGATAAAGGGCACTAGCACCTCAAGCTAGCGCGTCTGCCATTCCGCCACCCGGACAAGGTGTCTGTCGCGCGGGGTTCCCCTCGCGGCGACGAAGGAAACATTACCAGGCTTACGAGGGCCCTCGATCACGCCCCGTTCGGGGGAGGGCTGGGCGTGAACGGCGTGTGACGGGCCGGTCCCGGTCTTGGGGCGGGCGGTGGGGCAGGAGGAGGATGAGGGGGAACCACCAGCAGCGACAGCGGGAGGAACCAGCGTGAGCGACACGGACACGGCCAGGAGCGTGACCGGCGAGGACGAGGTCGTCGACCTCTGCCGCGAGCTGATCCAGATCGACACCAGCAACTACGGCGACCACTCGGGCCCGGGGGAGCGCAAGGCCGCCGAGTACGTCGCCGAGAAGCTCGCCGAGGTGGGGCTCGAACCGAAGATCTTCGAGTCGCACCCGGGCCGCGCCTCCACGGTGGCCCGCATCGAGGGCGAGGATCCGTCCCGGCCCGCGCTGCTCATCCACGGCCACACCGACGTCGTACCGGCCAACGCGGCGGACTGGACCCACCACCCGTTCTCCGGCGAGGTCGCGGACGGCTGTGTGTGGGGCCGGGGCGCGGTCGACATGAAGGACATGGACGCGATGACGCTGGCGGTCGTACGCGACCGGCTGCGCAGCGGTCGCAAGCCCCCGCGCGACATCGTGCTCGCCTTCCTCGCGGACGAGGAGGCGGGCGGCACGTACGGCGCCAAGCACCTGGTGAAGAACCACGCGGATCTCTTCGAGGGCGTCACCGAGGCGATCAGCGAGGTCGGCGGCTTCTCGTTCACCGTGAGCGAGGAGCGGCGGCTCTATCTGATCCAGACGGCCGAGAAGGGCATGCACTGGATGAAGCTGACCGTGGCCGGTACCGCGGGGCACGGTTCGATGATCCACCGGGACAACGCCATCACCGAACTGTCGGAGGCCGTCGCGCGGGTCGGTAGGCACAGGTTCCCGGTGCGGGTCACCAAGACGACCCGGGCCTTCCTCGACGAACTCGGCGACGCGCTCGGCACCGAACTCGACCCGGAGAACATGGAGAGCACCCTCGCCAAACTCGGCGGCATCGCCAAGCTCATCGGCGCCACCCTCAGCAACACCGCCAACCCGACCCAGCTCGCCGCCGGCTACAAGGTCAACGTCATCCCCGGCGAGGCCACCGCGCACGTCGACGGACGGTTCCTGCCGGGGTACGAGGAGGAGTTCCTCGCCGATCTCGACCGGCTGCTCGGCCCGAACGTACGGCGCGAGGACACCCACTCCGACAAGGCGCTGGAGACCTCCTTCGACGGGGCGCTCGTGGAGGCCATGCAGTCCGCGCTGGTCGCCGAGGACCCGGCCGCCAAGGCGATCCCGTACATGCTCTCCGGCGGCACGGACGCCAAGTCCTTCGACGATCTCGGCATCCGGGGCTTCGGCTTCGCGCCGCTCAAGCTGCCGCCGGAGCTGGACTTCGCGGGCATGTTCCACGGCGTCGACGAAAGGGTGCCGGTGGAGGGTTTGAAGTTCGGTGTGCGCGTGCTCGACCGGTTCATCGACGCGTCCTGACCTTCCGTGCGCCTTCCCTGATGGCTGCTGGCGGAGCCTGAACCGGCCTTGTTCTGTCCGGAATTGTGTGCTGAAACGAGACTCCCATAATCGGCAGCGCGTACGAAGGTCAACCGTGGCGAGTGAATCGGACCATAGGCTCGTAGCTCGATTACTCCCTCCTCGTTACAGGTGATGCGACTCGCTACTGGGGTCGCATTGCCAACAAGGAGGAATAATGATCAAGAAGGTCGTCGCTGCTGCGGCTGCCACCGGTGGTCTGGTGCTCGCGGGTGCGGGTCTGGCTGTCGCCGACGCCGGTGCCCAGGGTGCCGCCGTGCACTCCCCGGGTGTCGCGTCCGGCAACGTCGTCCAGGTGCCCGTCCACGTCCCCGTGAACGTGTGCGGCAACACGATCAACGTGATCGGGCTGCTGAACCCCGCCTTCGGCAACACCTGCATCAACAAGTGACGTTGTGCCTCACCCGATGAGGGTCCGATAACCGTCGGCCC
>NZ_AEJC01000557.1 GCF_000317595.1 Streptomyces ipomoeae 91-03
GGACGGTGATCAACCAGAGGTCGATCAGAAGTCCATGTCACCGCCCGGCATGCCGCCGCCGGCGGGGGCCGCGGCCTTCTCCGGCTTGTCGGCGATGACGGCCTCGGTGGTGAGGAAGAGCGCGGCGATGGAGGCGGCGTTCTGCAGCGCGGAACGGGTCACCTTCGCCGGGTCGATGATGCCTTCCTTGACCAGGTCGACGTACTCGCCGGTCGCGGCGTTCAGGCCGTGACCCGGGGTCAGGTTGCGCACCTTCTCCACCACGACACCGCCCTCGAGGCCGGCGTTGACGGCGATCTGCTTCAGCGGGGCCTCGAGAGCCAGCTTGACGGCGGCGGCACCGGTGGCCTCGTCGCCCTCCAGCTCCAGCTTCTCGAAGACCTGGGAGGCCTGGAGCAGGGCCACGCCACCACCGGCGACGATGCCCTCCTCGACGGCCGCCTTCGCGTTGCGGACGGCGTCCTCGATGCGGTGCTTGCGCTCCTTGAGCTCGACCTCGGTCGCGGCACCGGCCTTGATGACGGCCACGCCGCCCGCGAGCTTCGCCAGGCGCTCCTGGAGCTTCTCGCGGTCGTAGTCCGAGTCGCTGTTCTCGATCTCGGCGCGGATCTGGTTGACCCGGCCCTGCACCTGCTCGGAGGAGCCGGCACCGTCGACGACGGTGGTCTCGTCCTTGGTGATGACGACCTTGCGGGCACGGCCCAGGAGGTCCAGGGAGGTGTTCTCCAGCTTGAGACCGACCTCCTCGGAGATGACCTCGCCACCGGTGAGGATGGCGATGTCGTTCAGCATCGCCTTGCGGCGGTCGCCGAAGCCCGGGGCCTTGACCGCGACGGACTTGAAGGTGCCGCGGATCTTGTTGACGACCAGGGTCGACAGGGCCTCGCCCTCGACGTCCTCGGCGATGATCAGCAGCGGCTTGCCCGACTGCATGACCTTCTCCAGGAGCGGGAGCAGGTCCTTGACGTTGGAGATCTTGGAGTTGGCGATGAGGATGTACGGGTCCTCGAGCACCGCCTCCATGCGCTCCATGTCGGTCGCGAAGTACGCCGAGATGTAGCCCTTGTCGAAGCGCATGCCCTCGGTGAGCTCGAGCTCCAGACCGAAGGTCTGCGACTCCTCGACGGTGATGACGCCTTCCTTGCCGACCTTGTCCATGGCCTCGGCGATGAGCTCACCGATCTGGGTGTCGGCGGCGGAGATGGAGGCCGTGGAGGCGATCTGCTCCTTGGTCTCGACCTCCTTGGCCTGGTCGAGCAGCGCACCGGAGACGGCCTCGACGGCCTTCTCGATACCGCGCTTCAGAGCCATCGGGTTGGCACCGGCCGCGACGTTGCGCAGACCCTCGCGTACCAGGGCCTGGGCGAGGACGGTCGCGGTGGTCGTACCGTCACCGGCGACGTCGTCCGTCTTCTTGGCGACTTCCTTGACCAGCTCGGCGCCGATCTTCTCGTACGGGTCCTCGAGCTCGATCTCCTTGGCGATGGACACACCATCGTTGGTGATCGTGGGGGCGCCCCACTTCTTCTCGAGGACGACGTTCCGGCCCTTGGGGCCGAGCGTCACCTTGACGGCGTCCGCGAGCTGGTTCATGCCGCGCTCGAGGCCGCGCCGCGCCTCCTCGTCGAACGCGATGATCTTGGCCATGTGAAGTGGTCCCTCCAGGACTGGGGGTGATTCCTTCGGACCGCGCCCGCGCCCGCGACGGACGGCTCGCATGCCCCGTGGTTCCTTGCCCCACCTGGCCTGCGGGCCTCACCGACCCGGTCCCTCTTTGTCACTCTCACCTTCAGAGTGCTAACGCCAATGATTAGCACTCGCCCTTGCCGAGTGCAAGCGGCTCTGGGTGATCCGCAGGTGAACGCACCCGCGCGCACCCGCACGCGCCCCCGGACACCCCGGGCACCCCCGCCCCGTGCGCCCCGCCCCCACGCAGGCACCCAGGCATGCAGAAGGG
>NZ_AEJC01000558.1 GCF_000317595.1 Streptomyces ipomoeae 91-03
GCGCAGGGGGCGCTCCCCGCCGGTCGGGGCCCCGCCGCCGTGTCGCGGGGAGCCGGTCAGGCCTGCGCGGCCGCGGTCCGCAAGGCGAGCCGGTGTTCGCCCGCGTACACGTTCATGGAGGTGCCGCGGAGAAAACCCACCAGGGTCAGGCCGGTCTCGGCGGCCAGGTCCACGGCCAGCGAGGACGGCGCCGAGACCGCCGCCAGCACCGGAATGCCCGCCATGACGGCCTTCTGCGCCAGCTCGAAGGACGCCCGGCCGGACACCAGCAGGATCGCGCGGGACAGCGGCAGCCCCTCGCTCTGCAGCGCCCGCCCGACCAGCTTGTCCACCGCGTTGTGCCGGCCCACGTCCTCCCTTACGTCCAGCAGCTCACCGTCCTCCGAGAACAGGGCCGCCGCATGCAGACCCCCGGTCCGGTCGAAGACCCGCTGGGCCGCGCGCAGCCGGTCGGGGAGGCTCGCGAGCAGCTCGGGGTCCACCCGGACCGGGGGAGTGTCACCGCCGTGCGTGTCGTCGATGGGCCAGCGGGCCGTCGTACGGACCGCGTCCAGCGACGCCTTGCCGCACAGCCCGCAGGACGACGTCGTGTAGACGTTCCGTTCGAGCGTGATGTCGGGGATCACCACCCCGGCGGCGGTCCTCACGTCCACCACGTTGTAGGTGTTCGACCCGTCGACCGTCGCCCCCGCGCAGTACACGATGTTCTGCAGATCGCCCTGCTCGGCCAGCACCCCCTCGCTCACCAGGAACCCCGCCGCCAGCGCGAAGTCGTCTCCCGGCGTGCGCATGGTGATCGCGAGGGGCTTGCCGTTGAGGCGGATCTCCAGGGGTTCCTCGGCGACGAGCGTGTCCGGGCGCGAGGAGACCGCCCCGTCCCGGATGCGGATCACCTTGCGTCGTTCCGTGACTCGTCCCATGTCCCTGTCCCCACCAGTCCTGATCAGTCCCGGTTCTGTACGTGCTGATAGCCGAAGCGGCCTTTGATGCAGAGGTTGCCGTGGGTCACCGGGTTGTCGTGCGGTGAGGTGACCTTCACGATCTCATTGTCCTGCACGTGCAGCGTGAGGTTGCAGCCCACACCGCAGTACGCGCACACCGTGGTCGTCTCCGTCTGCGCCGCCTCGTTCCACGTGCCCGCCGCCCGCATGTCGAACTCCGACTTGAACGACAGCGCTCCCGTGGGGCACACCTCGATGCAGTTCCCGCAGTACACGCACGCCGAGTCGGTGAGCGGCGCGTCGTGCTCGACGGCGATCCGGGCGTCGAAACCACGGCCGGTGACGGAGATCGCGAAGGTGTTCTGCCACTGGGTGCCGCACGCGTCCACGCACTTGTAACAGAGGATGCACTTGTCGTAGTCCCGGACGTAGAGCTCGTTGTCGATCTTCGGTTCCTCGTCGAGGCGGGCCGCGTCCGGGCCGAAGCGGTCCGGCTTCGCCTCGTACTCCTTGATCCACTCGGCGACCTTCGGGGTCGTCGACAGATCGACCGACGAGGCGAGGAGTTCCAGCACGATCTTGCGGCTGTGCCGGGCCCGCTCGGTGTCCGTCCTCACCTCCATCCCGGGCTCGGCCTTGCGGGAGCAGGCCGGGACGAGGGTCCGCGACCCCTCGACCTCGACGACACACACCCGGCAGGCGTTCTTCGGGGTGAGGGTGTCGCCCTGGCAGAGGGTCGGGACGTCCTTCCCGGCGGCCCGGCAGGCGTCGAGGATGGTCGAGCCCTCCGGGACCCTGGCCTCCTCGCCGTCGATGGTGAACTCCAGCAGCCGGCGGGGAATCCCGAGCGGTGTCACGGTCATTCGTACGCCCCCAAGCGGTCGATGGCGGATTCCACGGCGTTCCACGCGGTCTGTCCGAGACCGCAGATCGAGGCGTCCCGCATCGCGCGGCCGACCTCCCTGAGCAGGGCGATGTCATCGGCGGCAGCCGCACCCGTGCGCTCCACGATCCGGTGCAGCGCCTCCTCCTGCCGTACGGCCCCGACCCGGCACGGCACGCACTGTCCGCACGACTCGTCCCGGAAGAACTCCGCGATCCGCAGCAGCAGCCGGGGCAGCGGGACCGTGTCGTCGAACGCCATCACGACCCCCGAGCCGAGCGTGGTGCCCGCCTCCCGTGTGCCCTCGAAGGTGAGCGGGATGTCCAGCTCGTCCGGGCGTACGAAACCACCGGCCGCCCCGCCGAGCAGCACCGCCCGCAGCCCGTCCCGGACCCCGGCGAGCGTCAGCAGTTCACCGAGCGTCGCGCCGAAGGGCAGCTCGTAGATGCCGGGGCGCTCCACGCTGCCCGACACGCAGAACAGCTTGGGCCCGGTGGACCTCCCCGTCCCGATCGCCGCGTACGCCGGTGCGCCCATCGTCAGGATCGGCAGGACGTTGACCAGCGTCTCCACGTTGTTCTCGACCGTCGGCTTGCCGAACAGGCCCTTCTCCACCGGGAACGGCGGCTTCGAACGCGGCTCTCCCCGATACCCCTCGATGGAGTTGAAGAGCGCCGTCTCCTCACCGCAGATGTACGCGCCCGCGCCCCGGCGGATCTCGATGTCGAACGCGTAGCCCTGCCCGAGGATGTCGTCGCCGAGCAGCCCGCGCGCCCGGGCCTGCGCGATCGCGTGCTCCAGTCGCCGCAGCGCCCTCGGGTACTCGCCGCGGAGGTAGAGGTAGCCGTGGTGCGCGCCGGTCGCGTACGCCGCGATCGTCATCGCCTCGACCAGGGCGAACGGATCGCCCTCCATGATCACGCGGTCCTTGAAGGTGCCCGGCTCGGATTCGTCGGCGTTGCAGACGAGATAGTGCGGATGGTCCGGCTGCGACGCCGTGGCCTGCCATTTACGACCGGTGGGGAAGGCCGCGCCGCCGCGTCCGACCAGACCCGAGTCGGTGACCTCGCGGATCACTCCGGCCGGGCCCAGCTCGAAGGCACGACGCAGGGCCGTGTAGCCGCCGTGGGCCCGGTAGTCGTCGAGGGAGGACGGGTCGACGACGCCGACCCGCTGCAACAAGGTCAGCGACGGGTCGCCCGCCTGGGGCACCGCCATGGCGGCCGGTGGTTCCTCGGGTGCCGAGTCGGGCGCGCTCGCCGCCAGCATGGCCGCCCCGACGGTCGCCGGCGCCGACACCGCCGTACGCACGGGATCCCCGGCCTTGATCGCGAGGGCCGCCGGTGCCCGCTCGCACAGCCCCAGGCATGGGCTCCGCTCGACCTGGACCCCGCTGCCGAGCCCCAGTCGTGCCTCGACGCGGGCGCACAGCTCCGCCGCCCCGGCCGCCGCGCACGCCAGGTCCGTACAGACGTGCAGCACGGTCGCGGGGCGCGGCTTGACCGAGAACATGGCGTAGAACGTGGCCACGCCGTACGCCTCCGCCGGCGGCACCGTCAGCCGCCGGCACAGATAGTCCAGCGCGCCCTCGCTGATCCAGCCGACCCGGTCGTTGATCGCGTGCAACCCCGGCAACAGCAGGTCACGGCGCTCCCGGGCCTCCCGGCCGCCCCGCGCCCAGCGGAGGTCCGCAGCCCGCATCTCATCGCGGGTGGCGCCCTCCCAGGAGGACTCCGGTGGCCCGAGCAGCGCGTCGACGGCCGCCTTCTCCTCGTCCGTGGGTTTGCTGTCGCCGAAGTGCAGGTCCACTTACGTCACCTCACGATGGTCGCGACGGGCAGCTTCTCGATCCGGATCGCCGACGCCTTGAACTCCGCCGTCCCCGCGATCGGGCAGTTCGCCTCGATCGTCAGCTGGTTGGTGTCCACCTCGTCGGGAAAGTGCATGGTCATGAAGGCGAGCCCGGGCCGCAGCGCCAGATCGATCCACACCGGCGCCACCACCGACCCACGCCGCGAGGACACCCGGACCTCCTCACCGACCACGACCCCGTAGCGCTCCGCGTCCTCCGGGCACAGCTCGATGTACTCCCCGCGACGCAGGGGCGAAGCGAAACCGCCGCTCTGGACACCCGTGTTGTACGAGTCCAGCCGTCGCCCGGTGGTCAGCCGGATCGGGTACTCCTCGTCCGTCAGATCCACCGGCGGATCGTGCTGGACGATCCCGAAGGGGGCCGGCCTGCCCCGCTCGGCGGGGTCCGGGTCCCACAACCGGCCGTGCAGATACGTCGGTTCCAGCCGGTCCGTGCTCGGGCAGGGCCACTGGATGCCCTGCTGCTCCTCAAGGCGCTGGTACGTCATCCCGTAGTGGTCCGGCGACACCGACCGCAGCTCGTTCCAGACGGCCTCGGCGTCGGCGTACTTCCACTCGTGTCCGAGGCGCGCGGCCAGGTCGCAGATGATGTCGATGTCCTCGCGGGCCTCACCGGGCGGGGTCACCGCCCGCCGGACCCGCTGCACCCGCCGCTCGCTGTTGGTCGTCGTACCGTCCGTCTCCGCCCACCCGGCGGTCGCGGGCAGCACCACGTCCGCCAACTCGGCGGTCTTGGTGAGGAAGATGTCCTGGACCACCAGGAAGTCGAGGCCCGACATCCGGCGTACGGCCTGCTCGCTGTCCGCCTCCGACTGCGCCGGGTTCTCCCCGATGCAGTACACGGCCCGCAGTGAGCCCTCCTCCATGGCCTCGAACATCTCCGTCAGGTTCAGCCCGTAGTGCGGCTGGATGACGGTGTCCCACGCCGACTCGAACTTCAGCCGGGTCTCGGGGTCGAGAATGTCCTGGAAGCCGGGCAGCCGGTTCGGGATGGCGCCCATGTCACCGCCGCCCTGCACGTTGTTCTGGCCGCGCAGGGGCTGCAACCCGGAGGCGTAGCGGCCCACATGGCCGGTCAGCAGGGAGAGGTTGATCAGCGCGCGTACGTTGTCGGTGCCGTTGTGGTGCTCGGTGATGCCGAGGGTCCAGCAGAGCTGGGCGCGCTCGGCGCGGGCGTAGGCGTGCGCCAACTGCCGTATCGCGGCGGCGGGTACGCCGGTCACCTTCTCGGCGAGGGACAGCGTCCAGGGCTCGACGAGCGCCTTGTACTCCTCGAAGCCGGTGGTGGCCCGCTCGATGAACGCCTCGTTGGCGAGGCCCGCGTGGATGATCTCGCGGCCGATCGCGTGCGCCATCGGGATGTCCGTGCCGACGTTCAGCCCGAGCCAGCTCTCCGCCCACTCGGCGGTGCTGGTCCGCCGGGGATCGACGGCGTACATCCGGGCGCCGTTGTGGATCCCCTTCAGCACGTGCTGGAAGAAGATCGGGTGGGCGAAGCGGGCGTTGGAGCCCCACATCACGATGACGTCGGTGTGCTCGATCTCCTCGTACGAGGAGGTTCCGCCGCCGGAGCCGAAGGCGGCCGACAGGCCCGCGACGCTGGGCGCGTGGCACGTCCGGTTGCAGGAGTCGACGTTGTTGGTGCCCATCACCACCCGCGCGAACTTCTGCGCGACGTAGTTCATCTCGTTCGTCGCGCGGGCGCAGGAGAACATGCCGAACGCGCCGCGGTGGGCCCGCAGACCACGGGCGGCCCGGTCCAGTGCCTCGTCCCAACTCGCCCGTCGGAACGGCTCGTCGCGGGAGTCCCGTACGAGCGGGTGGGTGAGCCGGGTGTAGGTCTTCGGGGTGCGATTCCGTTTCCGTTCGCTCATACGGCGATTCCCAGCGTTCATGCGGCGCTCCTCAGTGCGAGCAGGTCCGAGATGGCGTGGACGGTGCGGAGCGTGGGCACGTCGACGCCGGTGATGTCCGCCAACTCGACGACGGCGGCGAGGAGTACGTCGAGTTCCAGCGGCTTGCCGCGCTCCAGGTCCTGGAGTGTGGAGGTGCGGTGGTCGCCGACGCGCTCGGCGCCGGCCATCCGCCGCTCGATGGAGACGCCGACCTCGCAGCCCAGGGCCTCGGCGACGGCCAGCGTCTCGGCCATCATCGTCTCGATGACCTTGCGGGTGCCGCCGTGCAGACACATCTGCCGCATGGTCGCGCGGGCCAGGGCGCTGATCGGGTTGAACGAGATGTTGCCCAGCAGCTTGATCCAGATGTCGCCGCGAATGTCCGGTTCCACCGGGCACTTCAGGCCACCCGCCCTCATGGCCTCGCTGAACGCCCGGCAGCGCGTCGAGACCGTACGGTCGGGCTCGCCGATGGAGAACCGGGTGCCTTCCAGGTGCCGTACGACACCGGGACCTTCGAGCTCGGTGGCCGCGTAGACGACACAGCCGATGGCCCGTTCGGGCGCGAGCACCGCACTGACCGCGCCGTCCGGATCCACGCTCTCGACGCGGTGGCCGTCGTGCGGGCCGCCGTGCCGGTGGAAGTACCACCAGGGGATGCCGTTCTGGGCGGCGATCACCGCGGTGGTGTCGTGCAACAAGGGCTCGATCAGCGGCCCGCACGCCGCGTACGAGTTGGCCTTGAGGCCCAGGAAGACGAAGTCGACCGGGCCGATCTCGGCCGGGTCGTCGGTGGCGTGGGCGCGGGCGGTGAAGTCGCCGCGCGGGCTGAGTATCCGCACCCCGTCCCGCCTCATGGCCGCCAGATGCGGTCCACGGGCGACGAGATGCACATCGGCGCCACCGCGGTGGAGCGCGGCGCCGACATAGGCGCCGATCGCGCCGGCGCCGAGAACTGCGACTTTCATGGTGAGAGAGCTCCGTTCGGTCGAGGGATACCGCGGAGATGGCGCACTGCCGAACTCTGTCGACGAAATATTGTCTACAGTATGGAAGTTGACCCAGCAAGGGGTTGCGCTCCGCCGGGAACGCCGAGCAACCACGGTGGATCGTCAGCCGAGGGATCGTCGTGGCTTGTCGTGCCCACGCGGCGGAGCCGCATGTGTCACAGCGCCGCGCCCCCGACGAGCCGCGGGTGACCGTTCGGCGCTTCCCGGATACCGTTCACCGCATACCGTCGACGCGCCGCCTTCTCAACTCCCCTGTCACTCCCTACCGTCCGGGATCATGAGTCCCCCTGTCGCACCCCCGGGCTGGAGCCGCTGGCTCGTTCCCCCGGCCGCTCTCTCCGTCCATCTCTCCATCGGACAGGCCTACGCCTGGAGCGTGTTCAAGCCGCCGCTCGAATCGGCCCTCGGTCTCAGCGGTACGCAGAGCGCGCTGCCCTTCCAACTCGGCATCGTCATGCTCGGACTGTCCGCCGCGTTCGGCGGGACGCTCGTGGAGCGCAACGGGCCGCGCTGGGCGATGACCGTGGCGCTGATCTGCTTCTCCTCCGGCTTCCTCCTCGCCTCGCTGGGCGCGGTCACCGAGCAGTACTGGCTGATCGTCTTCGGCTACGGCTTCGTCGGCGGCATCGGCCTGGGCATCGGCTACATCTCACCCGTCTCGACCCTGATCAAGTGGTTCCCGGACAGGCCCGGCATGGCCACCGGCATCGCCATCATGGGCTTCGGCGGCGGCGCGCTCATCGCCTCGCCGTGGTCCGCGCAGATGCTGGAGTCCTTCGGCGCCGACTCCTCCGGCATCGCCCTCGCCTTCCTCGTGCACGGGCTGTCGTACGCCGTGTTCATGACCCTCGGGGTGCTGTTGGTGCGGGTGCCGCGCGGTGAGGACCGCGCAGGCGCGGTCAGCGGGCCGAGTGCCTTCGAAGGGCCGCAGGTCTCGGCGCGCAACGCCATCCGCACCCCGCAGTTCTGGTGCCTGTGGGTCATCCTCTGCATGAACGTGTCCGCGGGCATCGGCATCCTGGAGAAGGCCGCCCCGATGATCACGGACTTCTTCGTCAACTCCTCCACACCGGTCTCGGCCGGCGCGGCAGCCGGTTTCGTGGCGCTCCTCTCGGCGGCCAACATGGCGGGACGCATCGTCTGGTCGTCGACCTCCGACCTGATCGGACGCAAGAACATCTACCGCGTCTACCTGGGCGTCGGCGCGCTGATGTACCTGCTGATCGCCCAGTTCGGCGACTCCTCGAAACCGCTGTTCGTCGTCTGCGCCCTGGTGATCCTGTCCTTCTACGGCGGCGGCTTCGCCACGATCCCCGCCTATCTGAAGGACCTCTTCGGCACCTACCAGGTCGGCGCGATCCACGGCCGGCTGCTCACCGCCTGGTCCACCGCCGGTGTCCTCGGACCGCTGATCGTCAACTGGATCGCGGACCGGCAGGAGGCGGCGGGCAAGGACGGCTCCGACCTCTACGGCCTGTCCTTCTTCATCATGATCGGGCTGCTCGTGATCGGTTTCGTCGCCAACGAGCTGGTCCGGCCGGTCCACCCCCGCTTCCACATCCCAGCCCCGAGGGAGGCCACCGATGTCGTCAAGCGACAGCAGCCCGAATCCGCCTGACCGGCGGCCGTTGATCGTCTTCGCCTGGCTGTGGGTGGGCGTGCCACTCGGTTACGGACTGTACGAACTCGTACGCAAGGCCACGCAACTGTTCACCGGGTGACTGTTCCGAAGTCCTGAGGTCTGACAGAAGCCGACAACCCGGGCCGTACATTACTGTCGCCTCACCCGCCCCCGTACCCGTGAGTCACTGATCAGACTGGTGAATCCCGCTGACCACAGGCTATGAGGGGGGACCCACCCATGAACGGCTCGCGGATCGTCGCCGTCGGCCACTACCAGCCCGCCAAGGTGCTCACCAACGAGGACCTGGCGGGCATGGTCGACACGAGTGACGAGTGGATCACGAGCCGCGTGGGCATCCGCACCCGGCACATCGCCGGCCCCGACGAGCCCGTCGACGAACTCGCCGGGCACGCCGCCGCCAAGGCGCTCGCCGGGGCCGGCCTCGGACCGGACGACATCGACCTGGTGGTGGTCGCCACCTCCACGGCCGTCGACCGCTCCCCGAACATGGCCGCCCGGGTCGCGGCCCGGCTCGGCATCCCGTCCCCGGCCGCGATGGACATCAACGTCGTCTGCGCCGGGTTCACCCACGCCCTCGCCACCGCCGACCACGCCGTGCGCGCGGGCGCGGCCACCCGGGCGCTCGTCATCGGCGCCGACAAGATGTCCGAGGTCACGGACTGGACCGACCGTACGACCTGTGTGCTCGTCGGGGACGGGGCGGGCGCCGCCGTCGTCGAGGCGGCCGACCGGAACTTCGGCGCGCCCGGCATCGGGCCGGTGCTGTGGGGATCGGTGCCCGAGATGGGCCACGCGGTACGGATCGAGGGAACCCCCGCCCGGTTCGCGCAGGAGGGGCAGAGCGTCTACCGCTGGGCCACCACCAAGCTGCCGCCGATCGCCCGCGCGGCCTGCGAGAAGGCCGGACTCGCCCCCGCCGACCTCGCCGCGGTCGTCCTCCACCAGGCCAACCTGCGCATCATCGAACCCCTCGCCGAGAAGATCGGCGCCGTCAACGCCGTCGTCGCCCGCGACGTCACCGAGTCCGGCAACACCTCCGCCGCCAGCATCCCGCTCGCCTTCTCCAAGCTCGTGGAGCGGGGTGAGATCAACGCCGGCGACCCGGTACTGCTGTTCGGCTTCGGCGGCAACCTGTCGTACGCGGGGCAGGTGGTCCGCTGCCCGTGAGCAGTGTGTTCGCTGCGGTGTGACGAGGCATACTCGCCAATTCCCTGGCCATCACGGCTCGTAGACTGTAGACGAAAGACAATCCATACTGGCTGTTGACTTCGACTTTCCAGTACGGGCCGTTGACTTTCCGTGTGCAGTACACCCAGTGGTGCTCTGGAGGGGACCCGATGTTGTCGACAGGACTTCCACAAGGGGCGGTGCCCAAGCTCGAACGCCCCGGTCCACTGCGTGACCGCGTCTACGAGGCCCTGCTCGAACTCATCACCACGCGCGCCCTGCGCCCGGGCCAGCATCTGGTCGAGAGCGAACTCGCCGGGCACCTCGGCGTGTCGCGCCAGCCCGTCCGCGAGGCGCTGCAGCGGCTGAACACCGAGGGCTGGGTCGATCTGCGGCCCGCGCAGGGCGCGTTCGTGCACGAGCCGACGGAGGAGGAGGCCGACCAGCTCCTCACGGTCCGCACCCTGTTGGAGGCCGAGGCCGCCCGCCTCGCCGCGGCCAACGCCGGCACGGCCGGCATCACGGCCCTGGAGGAACTCTGCGCCGAGGGTGAGCGCGCGGTCGACGCCGACGACGTCGATGCCGCCGTCGCCATGAACGCCCGCTTCCACGCCAAGGTCATGGACCTGGCCGGCAACACGGTCCTCGCCGAACTCGCCGCCCAGGTGGACCGCCGCGTCCGCTGGTACTACACCCCGGTGGCCCGCCAACGCGGCCACCAGTCCTGGCTCGAACACCGCGCCCTCATCGCCGCGATCGCGGCCCGCGACGAACAGCGCGCCACGGAGGTCATGCGGGCCCACACGGAGCACACACGGAAGACGTATCACGAGCGCGAGAAGTAGGCGTACGTACGTCCCCGGCTGCGGGCGGTCGTGCCGCTCTGCCGCTGTCCTGGCTGCGGGCAGTCGTGCCGCTGGGGCGATGGGGGAGGGCGGGAGCGGCGGCGTCCTGCACGCGGCGGCAAGCGAAACCCTGCCCCGCCCAGCACCAGCCGCCGGGTACTCGTCGCTTGCCGTACCCCCAACCCTCTCTTTGTCCTCTCAGTGGAGAAAGTCGGCGGCAATTGCTGCGCAACTTCTTCCCGCCTCCGGCATTCGCTGCTACGTTCCCCTCGAAAGCCACGCACAGCGGTGCCGATGAGGCGGGGAGGGGCTTGTGAGACGTATGACGGCTCGACCCGCCAACGCGCATCAGGCCCGGCTGCTGCGGCTGTTGCGGGACGGTGGGCCCAACTCCCGGGCACAGCTGGGGGACCGGGTCGATCTCTCGCGGTCCAAGCTGGCCGTCGAGGTGGACCGGCTGCTGGAGACGGGGCTCGTCGTGGCCGACGGGCTCGCCGCCTCACGCGGTGGCCGGCGCTCGCACAACATCCGGCTCGCTCCCCAACTCCGTTTCCTGGGCGTCGACATCGGCGCGACCTCCATCGATGTGGCCGTCACCAACGCCGAGTTGGAGATCCTCGGGCACATCAACCAGCCCATGGACGTGCGGGACGGCCCGGTCGCCGTGTTCGAGCAGGTCCTGTCCATGGCCGCCAAGTTGAAGGCCTCCGGGCTCGCGGAGGGGTTCGACGGCGCCGGTATCGGCGTCCCCGGACCGGTCCGGTTCCCCGAGGGCGTTCCGGTGGCCCCGCCGATCATGCCGGGCTGGGACGGTTTCCCGGTGCGCGAGGCGCTCAGCCAGGAACTGGGCTGCCCCGTCATGGTCGACAACGACGTGAACCTGATGGCGATGGGGGAGCAGCACGCGGGCGTGGCCCGTTCCGTGGGCGACTTCCTCTGCGTCAAGATCGGCACCGGCATCGGCTGCGGCATAGTCGTCGGCGGCGAGGTCCACCGCGGTACGACGGGCAGCGCCGGCGACATCGGCCACATCCTCGCCGTACCGGACGGCCGCCCCTGCGCCTGCGGCAACCGGGGCTGCCTGGAGGCCCATTTCAGCGGCGCCGCGCTCGCCCGCGACGCCAAGGAGGCCGCCCAGCAGGGCCTCTCGGCGGAACTCGCGTCCCGCCTGGAGACCAACGGCACCCTGACCGCCGTCGACGTCGCCGCCGCTGCCGCCGCCGGTGACGCCACCGCGCTCGACCTGATACGCGAGGGCGGCAACCGCACCGGCCAGGTCATCGCCGGACTCGTCAGCTTCTTCAATCCCGGCCTGGTGGTGATCGGCGGCGGGGTGACCGGCCTCGGCCACACCCTGCTCGCCGCCATCCGCACCCAGGTCTACCGCCAGTCGCTGCCCCTCGCGACCGGCAATCTGCCCATCGTCCTGGGGGAGTTGGGCCCCACCGCCGGAGTCATCGGCGCGGCCCGCCTCATCAGCGACCACCTCTTCTCACCCGCGTAACCATTCCGTTCCCACGGATCGACAGCACAGCGCTCTGCTTCGCCCTGCCCTGACCCCGCCTGCCCACGCACGCGCATCGCCCTGAAACCGGCCCGCACGCCCGCCAAGGGGAACTCATGGCACCAGAACCACCGCTGCTCACCATGTCTCGCATCACCAAGTCGTTCCCCGGAGTCCGGGCCCTCGACGGCGTCGACCTCGACGTCCAGGCCGGAGAAGTGCACTGTCTGCTGGGCCAGAACGGCGCCGGAAAGTCCACCCTCATCAAGGTCCTCGCCGGCGCCCACCAGCCCGACGGCGGCACGATCACCTGGCGGGGCGAGGCGGTCACCCTCAAGTCCCCGATCGCCGCCATGCGCCTCGGCATCGCCACCATCTACCAGGAACTCGACCTGGTGGAGGGCCTGTCGGTGGCCGAGAACGTCCACCTCGGGCATGAACCCACGGCCGCCGGCTTCGTCGTACGAGGGAAGGCGGCGCGGGCATCGACCGCCAAGCTGCTCAGGCGACTTGGACACCCGGAGATCGATCCGGCCCGGCTCGTCGGGGAGTTGTCCGCCGCCCAGCAGCAGATCGTGTCGATGGCCCGGGCGCTCTCCCACGACGTACGGCTCATCGTCATGGACGAGCCGTCGGCCGCGCTCGACCCGGACGAGGTCGACAACCTGTTCAGGATCGTGGGGGACCTGACCGCCGACGGGGTCGCCGTCGTCTACATCTCGCACCGCCTGGAGGAGATCCGGCGGATCGGCGACCGGGTGACCGTACTGAAGGACGGGCGGGCCGTGGCGGGCGGGCTGCCCGCGAAGTCGACGCCGACGCGCGAGGTCGTGGCGCTGATGACGGGCCGGAACGTCGAGTACGTCTTCCCGGACCGGCCCACCGCTCCACCGGCTGACGTGCCGCCCGTACTGGAGGTACGGGGGCTGGCCCGGGCGGGGGAGTTCGAACCCTTCGACCTGGAGGTGCGGCCCGGCGAGATCGTCGGGCTCGCCGGACTCGTCGGCTCCGGGAGGTCCGAGATCCTGGAGACCATCTACGGCGCCCGCAGGCCCACCGCCGGTCAAGTCGTCGTCGGCGGAGACCAGT
>NZ_AEJC01000559.1 GCF_000317595.1 Streptomyces ipomoeae 91-03
GGGCCTCCCGCGCGGGCTGGGCGCGCCTCTGGGTCGGTAGCGCCTTCTCCCGCGCTTGTACGGCCCTCCAGCGGGCCAGCGTGCCCATGACGAAGACGGTCAGGACGATGAGGACCATGAGCTGGCTGATGAAGAGGCCCCAGACGAGGCCGTAGCCGGAGAGCTGGGCGGACGGGGTGTCCGGCCAGGCGGCGGCGATGTCCTGGGGATCGGAGAGCAGGCCGCGTACGGCCATGGGTGTGCGGGTGAACGTCACGCCGTCGGGCCAGGAGCCGTGGGCGAGGAGGCCGGCCAGACCGGTGGCCGTCCAGACCAGGAGAGTGCCGCCCAGCAGGAAGCCGAGGACGGCGAGCAACAGGCCGTCCGGGATGCCGCCGCCTCCGCTGCCCTGCTGGGGGTGCCGGTCGTCTGGTCTCATCTCGCGCCGCCGTTCACGCCGTTGCCGTTTCCTCCGCCGCGGCTCACGCCGCCGCTTCCCCGTTCACGCCGTCACCGTTCACGTCGTTCCCCAGCCCGGGCAGACCGTTCAGGCCACCGTGGACTCGGAGGAGCCGTACCCGTCCACGTCGCTCAGCTGGTGTTAGACGAAGGCGGCTGCTCGTTCCTCGGCCTACAGTCCGCTCCCACCGCACAGCGCCGCCCGCCCCCACCGACCAGTGGTGTCCCGTGACTCCGTGACTCGAAGTGGTGTTCAGTGACTCCTCCAGGAATTCGCCCCCGGCTCCGCCCGCTCCACCTCGCCGCCGCCGCGCTCTGCTCGCTGGTGTTCCTCACCGGCTGCGGCACCGGTACCGGTCCGAACACCGGCTACGCGGACCGCCAGGACACGACGGTGATCGGCACCGACTCCTCGGCGGAGAGCCGGGTGGTGGCGGCGCTCTACGGCGAACTCCTCACCGACGCCGGTGTCGAGGTGAAGACGGCCACCACCCGTTACGCCTCGCCCGCCGACACGGCCCACGCCGTGGTGGAGGGCGAGATCGGCCTCGCCCCGGCGTACGAGACGACCATGCTGCGCGCCCTGCCGGGCGGTCAGACCATGCCCGGCAACATGAAGGCGACGCTCAGCATGGCCCTGCCTCCGGGCATCGTCGCCCTCGCCCCGGCCAAGGCCCAGCACGGGCTCGTCGTCGCCGTCACCCGGGCCACCGCCCGTGAGCACGGCCTGAGTTCGCTCGCGGACCTGGCCGAGGCCGACGGCCGCCTCACCCTCGGCGGCTCCGCCTCCGGCGACCCGGACGCCCCGTCCGCCGCCGAGCTCAAGAAGGCCTACGGCGTCACCCTCGCCCCGGCCGGCACGTCGAAGACAGCCGACGTGCGCGTCCTGCGCAGCACCGATCCCGCGCTCACCCGCGACGGTCTCGTCGTGCTGACCGACCCGAAGAGCGTCGTGCCACCGGAACACGTCTTTCCGCTCGCCGGCGCCCCCTATGCGAGCGTATCCGCCCGAAAGGCCCTGGCCCGCATCAACTCCCGCCTGACCACGGAGGAGTTGGCCGAGCTGGCCGCATCCGTCGAAGCAGGGGCGTCCCCCGACGAGACGGCGCGCGACTGGCTGCGGGCCGAGGACCTGCTGGGCTGACCGACCCACCCCCGAGCCCACGCACCCCCGACTCCCGAACTCCCGAACTCCCGCACCTCTGACTCCCGAACTCCCGAACTCCCGCACCTCTGACTCCCGAACTTCCGAACTTCCCGTAAAGGACGGTAGTAACGACATGCGCGACCTCAGGCGAAAGCTCACCATCGCGACCCTCGCCGCGGCCTCCGTCTTCGGCGGTCTGGCGATGCCCGGAACGGCCAGCGCCGCCACGGCCAACGTCCAGCTCAGGATCTGCGACGACAAGGGGACCGGGCTGAAGTTCTACATCGTCGGCAAGAACGACCACGGTGACTGGGGCGGCTCCCGTTTCTGGGACGTCCCGGCGCGCGGCTGCACCACGGCCGCGGACTACTGGTGGGAGAGCAACAGGTCGGTCGAGTTCCACTGGGTCCGCCCCGGCACCGGGTGGAGCTGGAAGCAGCTGTACATCCCCAAGTCCAAGAACGGCAGCACCAAGGAGTTCAGGATCTCCTAGTCCCGCGCCCCCCACACCCGAGGGCCCCGACCGTCTCCCGGTCGGGGCCCTCGGCACAGCCGCCCGGGTTTCAGTGTTCTGAAACCCTCACCCGAGGGCTGAAACCGCGTTGAGGCCGTTCTGAACCGGCGCTGCCGCAAGCTCTGCGGCATGACGACGACGAACCAGGAACTCGCGATCGCAGCCACCGGGCTGCGCAAGTCCTACGGGGACAAGACGGTCCTCGACGGCATCGACATCCATGTGCCCGCCGGCACGGTCTTCTCGCTTCTCGGGCCGAACGGCGCGGGCAAGACCACGGCGGTCAGCATCCTGTCCACGCTGATCTCCGCCGACGGCGGCCAGGCGCGGATCGCCGGGCACGACCTCACCGCCGAGGCCCAGGCGGTACGGGCCGCGATCGGTGTCACCGGTCAGTTCTCCGCCGTGGACGGCCTGATCACCGGCGAGGAGAACATGCTCCTCATGGCGGACCTGCACCACCTCTCCAAGCGTGAGGGACGGCAGGTCACCGCCGAGCTGCTGGAGCGGTTCGACCTCGTCGAGGCCGCGAAGAAGCCCGCCTCCACCTACTCCGGCGGTATGAAGCGCCGCCTCGACATCGCCATGACCCTGGTCGGCAACCCGCGGATCATCTTCCTCGACGAGCCGACCACCGGCCTCGACCCGCGCTCCCGCCACACCATGTGGACGATCATCCGCGAACTGGTCTCCGGCGGCACCACCGTCTTCCTCACCACCCAGTACCTGGAGGAGGCCGACCAGCTCGCCGACCGCATCGCGGTGCTCAACGACGGCAGGATCGCCGCCCAGGGCAGCGCCGAGGAGCTGAAGCGGCTCGTCCCCGGCGGCCACGTACGGCTGCGCTTCTCCGACCCGGTGGCGTACGAACAGGCGGCGATCGCCCTGCGCGAGACCTCCCGGGACGACGAAGCCCTCACCCTGCAGATCCCCAGCGACGGAAGCCAGCGCGAGCTGCGCGCCGTCCTCGACCGGCTCGACGCCGCCGGCATCGAGGCCGACGAGCTGTCCGTGCACACCCCCGACCTGGACGACGTGTTCTTCGCCCTGACCGCCGGCCCCGTCTCCTCCCGGTCCACCGACAACGCCCGCTCCACCGACAAGGAGACCGTCCGATGAGCACGACGACGAGCGCCGCCCCCCAGTCCCGGCGGGCCCATCCCTTCCGCGACAACCTGACCATGCTGCGGCGCAACCTCCTGCACGCCCGCCGCTATCCCTCCCTCACCCTCAACCTCCTCCTCACCCCGATCATCCTGCTGCTGCTCTTCGTCTACGTCTTCGGCGACGTGATGAGCGCGGGCATCACCGGCGGTCCCGCGGACCGTGCCGACTACGTCGCCTACCTGGTCCCAGGCATCCTTCTCATGACCGTGGCCATGACCTCGATGGGCACCGCGGTGTCCGTGGCCACCGACATGACCGAGGGCGTCATCGCCCGGTTCCGCACCATGGCGATCTCCCGCGCCTCCGTGCTGATCGGCCATGTGATCGGCAGCGTGATCCAGACGCTGATGGCCCTGGTGCTGGTGTTGGGCATCGGGCTGGCCATCGGGTTCCGGCCCGGCGCGACGCCGGTGGAGTGGATCGCCGCGGCCGGGCTGCTGGCCCTGTTCAGCCTCGCGCTGACCTGGATCGCGGTCGGCATCGGCCTGGTGAGCCCCAACCCCGAAGGCGCCAGCAACATCGGGACGCCGCTGGTGATGCTGCCGTTCCTGTCCAGCGCGTTCGTGCCGGTGGACGCCATGCCGGGCTGGTTCCGCTGGTTCGCCGAGTACCAGCCGTTCTCGCCCGCCATCGAGACCCTGCGCGGGCTCCTGCTGGGCAGCGGGATCGGCACCACGAACGCCGTGCTGACCGTCGGCTGGTGCCTGGGCCTGGTCGTACTGGGTTACCTGTGGTCCAAGGCCCGGTTCAGCCGTGAGCCCCGCCGTTGAGTTCCCGCAGGGCCACGGCCCGCAGCTCCTCCCGCCCCAGGGCGGCGTACCTCGACACCGCGTCGGCGTACGCCGCCCTGTCGGCGTTCTCGGCCGCCTGCCGGGACCGGGTGAACGACAGGGTGGGGTACTCCCGCACCGCCGGCATCCGCTCCGCCAGCGCCACCAGCCGTACGGCCGCCCTGTCGCCCCGGGCGAGACCGGCCAGGCCGAGCGCGAGCAGTACGGTGCCGTACACCGGCAGTTCCACCGGAGCCCTGTCACCGGAGGACCCGGTGGAACCGGACAGGCCCGCGGGGCTGGACAGCATCTGCAGCAGCCGCTCCCGCAGTCGCCCGGCCAGCCCCGCCACCGGCTCCAGCCGGCCGTGCTGCGCGTGTGCCGCCAGCGCGGCCGACTGCACCTGGAGCGACCATGGATCCACGAACGGATCGTCGGCATGCCGCAGGCTGTACTCCCGCGTCCGCTCCGCCGCCTGCCGCCACAGCCCGAGCCCGACCTCGGTCAGTCCCCGGGCCAGCGCGATCTCCGCCCGGGGCGGCAGATCGGTACCGAAGATCAGGGCGTCCTCCGACTGATTCTCCGGGGCCGCCAGTCCCAGCCAGTACTCCGCCTCGTCGACCTCCCCGCGCTGGAGGCAGGCCAGCACCAGCCCCGCGTGGATGCCCATCGTGTCCGACCGGGCGACGAACTCGCCGAACGCGTCCAGCGCGGCCCGCAGATGTTCGTACGCCTCCGCGCCCCGCTGGGACTGCAGGCACAACTCGCTGAGCCGCCCCCGGCTCAGCAGCTGCAGGGCCGGATTGCCGAGCGGCCCCACGGTGTCGAGCATCCGGCGGGCGTACTCCAGCGCACGCTCCACGTCGTGCTCGGCCTCCCACACATAGCTGGCGACGCACGAGGCGATGCCCGCCAGCAGTGGCTCGTCGGCGTCACAGAGCTCCCGCAGCCGCGCGTACTCCGGCGGGTACATGTCCGGGACGGCGCACAGGACGAGGGCCAGCGCCCGCGTCGGCGTGTCCGGTGGGGCGGTCGGCAGCCGGCGCAGTGTGACGAGGTGGCGTACGGCGTGCGGGCCCAGGCCCATGAAGAGGCTGGCGGCGCATGTCGTCGCCGCGCTGCGGGCCGTCTCGACGTCCTCGAGGTACTCCGGGTCCTCGGGGCCCGGGCGGAAGTGGGACAGCGGCCCGCCGGTCTCGGTGGCGAGGGCGGCGAGCCGGGCGTAACTCGAGTCGGTGGCCCACATGGAGGACAGCACGGCGGTGAGGGCCGCGATGGTGGGCCCGTCGTCGCGGGCCAGCGCGTACCGCAGGGCCAGGACGAGGTTGTCCTGCTCGGCGCGGATACGTGCCCAGGCGGCGGATGACGGGCCGTCGCCGAACAGCACATCGTGGTGGCGGCGGCCGAAGTCCCGGGCCCAGCACAGGAACCGGTCGGTCACCGTCTCCTCCTCGCCGGCCTCGGCGCGCCGGGCGGCGCTGAACTCCCGCAGTGTCTCCAGCATGTGGAAGCGCACCCCGGACGGGCTGTCGCCCACCTTGACCAGGGACTGGTCGGCGAGCTGTTCCAGCAGGGCCAGCGCGTCGCCGGTCTCGCCGAACACGTACTGGGCCGCGTCCTCGGTGAAGCCGCCGGGGAACACCGACAACGCGCGCAGCGCCGCCCTGCCGTCGGGCTCCAGCAGGTTCCAGCTCCACTCGACCACCGCCCGCAGCGTGCGGTGCCGCTCGGGTGCGTCGCGGGCGCCGCCGCGCAGCAGCGCGAAACGGTCCCGGAGCCGGTGGGAGATGTCGGCCACGGACAGCACCCGCACCCGGGCCGCGGCGAGTTCCACGGCCAGCGGCAGCCCGTCCAGGTGACGGCAGATGTCGGCCACCCGGTCGGCGGGCAGCTCCACACCGGGCCTCGCCGCCCGCGCCCGCTGCTTGAAGAGCTCGACCGAGGTCGCCAGGGAGAGCTCCGGCAGGGCGTACACGGACTCCGAGGTCAGCCCCAGCGGAGCCCGGCTCGTGGCCAGGATCCGCAGCTCCTTCGAGCGCGACACAAGCGCCTGTACGAGATCGGCCGCGCCGGGGAGCACATGTTCGCAGTTGTCCAGCACCAGCAGCGCGGGCCTGGAGCCCAGCGCGGCGACGATGCCGCTCACCACATCCCCGGAGCCGGTGAACTGTCTGCCCTCCCCGGCGCCGACGGCCGAGGCCACCTCACCGGCCACGTCGTCGTCGGCGGTGACACCGGCCAGGGGGACGAAGTGGACCACCGGTTGCTCGGCCGCGCGGCTCACCGCGTGGGAGAGGCGGGTCTTGCCCAGTCCACCGGGACCGACGACGGTGACCACCCGGACCTCACGCAGCAGTCCGGCCACGGCGGCGATGTCCGCGTCCCGGCCCAGCAGCGGGTTCGGCTCGTGGGGCACGCCGTGGCGGACCGGCACCGCATCCGCGTTCAGCAGTTCCTGGTACACGGACCTGAGCCGGGGACCCGGATCGGTCCCCAGATCGTCGCGCAGCCCGCGGCGATAGGCGTCGTACCGGGTCAGCGCCGCCGCCCGGCCCGCGGTGGCGGCCTCGCAGCGCAACAGCTCCGCCAGCACCTCCTCGTCCCGCGGCAGTTCCCGGGCCAGCTCGGTCAGCGGTGCCGCCGCCTCCTCCCGCCGCCCCAGCCGGGCGAGTGCGAGTGCCCGGGAGCGAACCAGCGAACGGAAGACCCGGACCCGGTCGACGCGCAGCGCCACCACGGGATCACGCAGGTCCTCCCCGGCACCGGCGCCCACGCTGCCGTCCCACAGCGCCAGCCCCGCCTCGGCCTGCGCCAGGGCGCCTTCGTGATCCCCCGCCCTCGCGCGCTCGGCGCTCGCCGCCTCGTACAGCAGCAGCGCGGAACTGTCGATCCGAGCCTCGCCCAGGGTCAGCCGGTAGCCCGTGGGTGTGCTCGCGATCACATCGGCACCCAGCTGCGCCCGCAGCCGCGACACCAGGATCTGCACCGCTTTGCCCGGCCGCTCCGGCAGCTCGTCCGGCCACAGCCCCTCCACCAGCCGGCCGGTGGTGCAGCCGGCGCGCGGATCCTCGGCGAGCAACGCCAACAGCCCGCGCAGCCGGGGTGCGGTGATCTCCCGCCCACGACAGGCGACTTGGGACAGCAGAGCCAACTCGGTGGTCACCCCCGAAGATTAGCCAGCGGAAAGCCGAACGTTTTCCCCGTTGTGACGAGGCATGTCGGATCGGCACACTCACGGAGGCCGGAACCCGGACCGCGATCCTTCCGTCTTCCTGCGACGGGATCCCTGTCCGAAAGGTGACCGGCGAGACCAACTCCGACCTTTACCCGACAACTAACAAATCGGCCAAAAATTGAGATATGTGATATCGCGGGCCTTCTCGCGAATGAACTGCGGAACAGCGTCCGGCATATGGCGCCGGCCCCGGGCGAGACTCTGGGCCGTGGCGGCTGTGGCGGCCCTCGCATTCCTCATCACGCTGGAGATCGCCGCGCGTCGCTACGGCCTGCCAGGGCCGATTACCAATCAGGTGCAAGAGGTGATATTCCGCCCCAAATCGGGGCCTCTGTTGTACGCCGGTATGGCGTTGATGATGGTGGTGCTCCCCTGGCGGCAACGTTTCATCGCGGCCGGTGTCGCGATCGGCATCGACGCCGTCTTCTTCCTGGTGCGATGGGCGGTCGACGCCAGGACGTGCTTCGGCAACGGCGCGTTGTGGGTGGTCCTGGGCTACGCGGTCATCGCCCTCACACGCCGCACCGGCCGGGAACGTGTCCTGCTGCTGAAGGGCGTCGGGCTGGCCCTGCTGCTGGTGGCCGGCCGCAAGACCGGCGACACCTGGCTGCTCATCACGGCGAAGACCCGTCCCACGGTGCTCGACCAGTATGTGGCGACCGCCGATCACGCGCTGGGCGACCCGTCATGGCTGGTGGGCCGGATTGTCACGGCCACCGGTCCGGTCGGCATCCATCTTCTCGACTGGGTCTACGTTCAGCTCGCGGTGGCCGCGGTCGTCGTCGCGCTGTACCAACTGCGTGACGTGGCGGTCGAGCGCCGCTTCCCGAGCCATCATGTGGTGCGCACCTTCCTGGCCATCGGCCTCCTCGGACCGGCCATCTACATGATCTTCCCGGTGGTCGGACCGATCTTCGCCTACGGAACCGGCAGCGAGTACTGGGCGTCGGCCAACCTGTGGCCGGAAACGCCGCCCAGCGCGCACTGGGCGGTGGCCAACCTGTGGCCGGACACATTGCCGACCCATGCCCCGCACCCGATGCCGTTCGACGAGACCACTCCGCGCAACTGCATGCCCAGCCTGCACACGGCGTGGGCCACCGCGATCTTCATTCATTCCCGCAAGGGCCCACGGCTGCTGCGATTCGCGGGCGCGTTCTGGCTGATCGCCACGCTCGGCGCGACGCTGGGCTTCGGCTACCACTACGGCGCGGATCTCGTCGCCGGCGTGGTGTTCGCCCTCACGGTCGAGGCGGCTCTGCGCTCGCTCGCACGTGGTTGGGACCGATCGGGAACCCAACTCGTCGCTTACGGCGCAACGGTCTTCGCCGCGCTCCTGGTGTCCTATCGCTATCTGCCGACGGAGATGGCCGAACATCCGTGGATGTCCGGACCACTTCTCATCCTGGCGATGACCTCGGTGATCTACGGCTACGTACGGACCGTCAGACGGTGGGAACCGAAGCCCGCGCCGACGCGGCAACCGGAACCGCGACTCGAACCGGTTTGAGTGTCGTACAGGAAGTCGTACAACGCACGGGCATCCAAGGGCACTTCGGGTTCGTCTTACAGGGAAGTCAACTGCCTTTCCCTGGAAGAGGATCCGATGCAACGACGCCTCGTCACCTCGGCCATCACCGCTGCTCTTTGCGGCACCACGCTGGCCGGCACCGCCACGTCCGCCTCCGCCGCCCCACCCCTGACCGTCGACTGCCGCAAGGTGAAGTGCGTCGCCCTCACCTTCGACGACGGGCCGGTCGCCGACACCCAGCGGCTGCTGCGCATCCTGAACGACCGGAACGTCAGAGCCACTTTCTACGTCGTCGGCAAGAACGTCCAGAAGAACCCGGCAACGGTGCGTTCCGCGGCGCTCGCCGGCCACCAGATAGGCAACCACAGCTGGGACCACGCCGACCTGACCAAGCTCAGCACCGCGAAGATCAAGTCGCAGTTCTCCCGCACGGACACGGCGATCAAGCAGGCGACCGGCACGAAGCCCACCACCGTCCGCGCCCCCTACGGCGCCCACAACGCGGCTGTCCGCACCGCTGCCGGTCGGCCGCTGGTGCACTGGAGCATCGACACCCTCGACTGGAAGTACCGCGACACCGCCCGGCTCATCAAGACCGTCAACGCGCAGACCAGGCCGGGGGACATCGTCCTCATGCACGACATCCACAAGACGACGGTCGACGCGGTGCCGGGCATCATCAAGGCCCTCAAGGCACGCGGCTTCCACTTCGTGACCGTCGACCAGCTCTTCGCCCCGAGCAAGCTGCCCGCCGGGAAGGTCACGTACCACAACCGCGGTGCCTATCGACCGTGATCAGATGCTTTCGCGAGGGGATGACGGGAGGCCGCGCGGCGGTCACCTTGAACAGCGGCCCCTCGTGGGAGCGCTCCCGCGCGGTGTAGCGGTGTCACCGTGGGCCGTCGGCCGCCCCGCACCAGGGCTTCCGCTTCCCGCTCGGACCGTCCCCCACCAGCAAAGGATGGCCATATGCAGACGCCTCCGCCCCGTGGTCGTTTATCCCGAAGGGCGTTGGTGACCGCCGCCGCCGCGGGCCTGGTCACCGCCGTCGCTCCCCCCTCGGAGGCAGCCACGGCCCAGGCCCGGTTCCACACGGTGGGCCGGGTCAAGAGGGACGCCGACGGGTCCGTGCGGTACACCTGGCCCGGCATCTCCTTCGAGGGCCGGTTCCGCGGTACCGGCATCGGCGTGGTTCTCGACGACTCCGACAACGACTACGACGTCCAGATCGACGGAACCACCACGGCCACCCTCGTGACCCCGGGCCGGACCACTTCCTGGATCGGCGGTCTCGCCGACACCGAGCACAGGGTGCGGCTCGTCAAACGCACCGAAAGCCCGTGGGCCGCGGGCCGGTTCGGCGGGTTCGTCGCCGCTCCCGGAGGCGTGATCCTCGCGAGACCCCGGGCACGGAGCAGGCAGATCGAGTTCATCGGTGACTCCAACACCGCGGGCTACGGCAATGTCTCCGGCACGCGTGACTGTTCGAGCAACGGAGGAGTCAACCGGAACAGCAACGCCGACCTGGCCTTCGGCGCCCTCACCGCGCGAAGCCTCGACGCCGACCACCAGATCAACGCCTACTCCGGCCGAGGCATGGTCCGCAACTACAACGGCGGCAGCCCCGGCACCGACTTTCGCACCTACTACGACCGGGCCCTGCTGAACGTCGAGGGCGACGTCTGGCGGAAGCCGGCCACCTGGCGGCCCCAGGTCGTCGTGGTCGGACTGGGCATCAACGACTTCTCGACCCCCCTCAACCCGGGCGAGCGCTGGACGACGGAGGCCGAGCTGATCGCCGCCTACGAGACCGCGTACCACGGGTTCCTCGACAAGCTGCGTGCCCGGTACGGCCCCAGGACGTTCATCGTGGTCGGTGCCACCCGCGTCGGCAGCACCAACGCCTTCGCCCAGACCGCCGAGCGGATCGCCCGGACCCGCAACGGACAGGGCGACCACCGGGTCGGCTACTGGTACTACGGCGACGCCGATCTGGACCACCTCGGCTGCGACTGGCACCCCTCCGCGCGGGACCACCGGATCATCTCCGGCCTGCTCACCGACTACCTCGCGACCCTTCCGCTGCGCTGGTAGCCGATCCGAGGACCGGCGTCCGCCGCCTGCGCAGCCCGCCCTGCCCGCGCGGACGAGTA
>NZ_AEJC01000560.1 GCF_000317595.1 Streptomyces ipomoeae 91-03
TGCTGACGGCAGGTCAGTGGCTGTGCCCACTCCCCGCCGACTGCTTGACGGCCAGCGGCAGCAGCTTCTTCCCCGTGGGCCCGATCTGGATGTGCGTGTCCATCTGGGGCCATAAACCAACGCCTCCAAATCTGAGCTAGCCTGGCGGGATGGCGAAGCAGACTGGAGCGCGAGCAGCAGGACAGCGGCAGTACGACGTGGAGACGGAGTGGACGGAGGCAGACCTTGCCCTTCTAGAGGAGTTGAAGCACGCGGAGGCGCTGTTACCTGATGACGCCCCACGCGCGCTCTTGTCCGTTCGCCTGTCCGTGCTCACGGACGACACCACGTCGCCGGTACGCCAGGAACTGGATCTGCGCATGCTCGCCAGGGAGCGCGGGAGTCGGGTGGTCGGCGTCGCCAGCGACCTGAACGTGTCGGCGACGAAGGTCCCACCATGGAAGCGCAAGGCGCTCGGGGAGTGGCTCAACAACAGGGCGCCGGAGTTCGACGAGATCCTTTTCTGGAAGCTTGACCGCTTCGTACGACGGCTCTCCGATCTCAGCGTCATGATCGACTGGTGCCTGAAGTACGGGAAGAATCTCGTCTCCAAGTACGACTCGATCGACCTGACCACGACGGCCGGAAAGATCATGGTCACGGTCATCGGTGGCATCGCCGAGATCGAGGCGACCAACACGAGCACACGGGTCACGAGTCTCTGGGACTACACGAAGACGCAGAGCGCATGGCTTGTGGGCAAGCCGGCATACGGCTACACGACGAGCAAAAACAAGGATGACAAGACCGTTCTCGTCATCGACCGCGACGCTTACAGGGCGCTGCACTGGTGCCGTAAGGCCACGATGCGAGAGCGCCCCGCCTCTGCTCGGCGCATGGTCAAGGTGCTCGTGCGAGCCGGTCTCTGCGGGCCGGGGCTCACAGCATCGACCTTGCTGCGCCGCCTCAGGAACGCCGCCCTCCTGGGGTACCGCGTGGAGGAGAACAAGAGCGGAGGCGTACGCCGCTCCAAGGTCATCCTGGGCAACGACGGGAAGCCCATCCGCGTAGCAGACCCCGTCTTCACCGAGGCAGAGTTCGAGAGCCTGCAGAAGGCATTGGACAGGCGGGGGAAGAACCAGCCGACGCGCAACCCCGATGGAGCGACGAAGTTCCTCGGAGTCCTGCTCTGCGAAGACTGCGGCACCAACATGACCGTGCAGAAGACCAGCAACAAGGGCAGGTCGTACGAGTACCTGCGGTGCGGCAAGTGCCGAAGTGGAGGCCAGGGCGCACCCAACCCGGAGGAGATCTACGGTCAGCTCGTCGACGACGTACTGAGGGTCCTCGGGGACGAGCCGGTCATGGTGCGCGAGTACCACCAGGGCGCCGAAGCCCGTAGGGAGCTGAAGCAGCTCGAAGAGTCCATCAGCTACTACATGGCTGGCCTGGAGCCCGGAGGACGCTTCACGAAGACCCGGTTCACCAAGGAGAGGGCCGAGAAAACTCTCGACGACCTCATCAAGAAGTTGGAGGCCATTGACCCCGAGTCCACCACAGACCGATGGGTTGCCGTCCACAACGGCAAGTCGTTCCGGGCCCACTGGGAGGAAGGCGGCATGGAGGCCATGGCTGCCGACCTTCTTCGCGTCGGTGTGAAGTGCAGGATCAAGCGGACCAAGGTCAAGGGCGTACGCGCCCCGCGCATCCACATGAAGCTCATGATCCCGAAGGATGTGAGAGACCGCCTGGTGCTCAAGGAAGACGACTTCGCGGAAGCCTTCTGAAGCCGCCCAGCCAGTACGCATGCGGAGCCGCCTCCCGAGAGTCAATGGGAGGCGGCTTCTCGTCTCACGCAGACCAGGATGCGGAGTCAAACGGTTCCTCCGTACCGTCGTCGTCGACGATCACGATCTCGCTCTCTATGTGGCTCGCGCCCCTGCGGACGCCCGACCGCGATAGCCGCGACCACCAAGGCTCTTGCAGTTCACGTTCAGGCGGAGCAGTTATCGAACCCACTCCCCTCTTTCAGCACCTCCGCGCCGAGCCGCCTGGACGTCGCAAGGTCGTCGGCGACCCCGCCAGCGATGAGCGCGGCGCCGGGCGTATGGCCGGAGCCGATGTAGCGCCATTGCCCCTCAGTGACTGTGCCGGGAACTTCGGCATGGCCGACGTGGTGGGCACGTTCGGCACGTAGCGCGGCGTACGTCGTCGAGTAAGCGCGGGATTTGGTGAGGATGTGACCCCGGTAGCCGAGGGTGTGGGCCCAAGCCCGCAGGTGCAGGGGTGCGTACTCGGGTAGGCCGCCGAGGCGCCAGCACGTACGCATGAGGGTGCGGATGTGTCTGCTCACGGGTGCGGTGTCGAGGTCATCGCAGGTGGAGAGCTTGTGGTCAGTGCCGGCACCTGTCTCGCTGGCTCCCTTGGTGACGTACTTGGCGACGTATGCAGCTACGGCGTCGTCTGCGGACCCGTCGCCGTCGGTGTGCAGGGGGCGCGTGTCGATCTGGGAGCCCCAGCGGAGGGTGAGTTCGCCGACAGCGGGGCTGTAGGGAGTGCGGACGAGGACCCGCTTCGCGGAGGCTTGCACGGCGTCGGTGATCTGGTCGGCGGTGCCCCAGGCCGGGGGTGCGTCGCTAGGTCCGTTCGGGCCATCTAGGCGGACGACGGCGTGCACGTGGACGGCCGCCCGCTTCTGGTACTCGGCGACGCGAGCGAAGGACAGCCGGGCGTGGTCGGAGAAGCGGGACTGAACGAGGCCTGCCGAGGTGGCGAGGTGCCGCCGTACGCCGATGACGAAGCGGTCCCACAGTTTGCCTGCGTGCGCGTGCCAGAGCACGTGGGCTGTGTAGTCGTAGCAGTCGTTGCAGAGCGGTTGACCGACGGCAGAAGCGTCCGGGGCATGGACCGCAGCGCAGCCCGAGAGGCGCCCGTGTTCGCAGGTGCCGCGGTCGCGGCGGGGGCGGCATCGGTCGTCTCCCGCGCGGTGGACCGGGCCGAAGGAGGGAGCGGTGAGGGTGATGAAGAGCCGGGGGCGGTGGCGGACTGCGGCCGGGACGTTCTTGCCGCCGGTAAGACCCGCGCGGACGAGGTGGAAGGTGTCACCTGCGTGGAGTCGGGAGCACGGAGCGCAGACGGTTGCGCGTCTGTTGCGGCAGCGGACGAGGAGGCGTTCGCCGGGTTCGTTGCGAGTGTCGTAGTGGTGCAGAATCTCGCCGGTCGTGCTGTCCAGGGTGGTGGTTGAGCCAGAGAGGTGGACGGGGCGGGCGCAGCCACCGGTTGCGGTGACCTGGTCCAGCCAGCGGGCGAACTGGGGATCTTGGGCGAGGCGGATTGCATCGCGATCTGTTTCGGGGAGCTGACGCAGGCGCGCCGCGCGGTCGAGGACGGCGCGCCTGTCAGCCGGGGTGTCTGCCGGGGTGATGGTGGGGCCCTTTCGGGGTGGGCCGCCGAAGCGGCACGGGTGAGGGATGGTTGTGCGCGGTGGGGCATGGGGATCACCTCCGTTGAGCGGGTTGGGTGGGTGGGTTCAGCGGATGGTTCCGGTCCCCCGGCAGACGCGGCAGCGGTGTCGTCGACCGGTCCAGGCCCTACGGGCCCCGTCGCCCTTGCAGAAGGGGCACCTCACGCGCGGCATGGGCATGTCTCGCTCCGTTCTGTCAGGTGTGGGAGAAGCCGGTGATCAGCCAGGTGACGAAGCCGTGCACGGTGTAGATCACGGGCGTCTGGCCGAGGTAGAGGCCGAAGAGTCCGACGCAGACCGCTTCCCAGGCGCGGACGTCACGGGAGCGGACGAGGAGGACGGTGATGATCCCGAAGATCACCGCGAAGGTGAACGCCGTTCCTACGCTGATCACTTGTTCTCTCCTTCCAGCGCCGCCAGGGCGCGGCCGAGGGCGGGCAGTTCCGGGACCATTTCCGCGTGCTTCCGGGCGGTCGACACGGCTTGTTCGGTCGTCGTGAGGTGGGAGCGAGCACGGCTCCAGCCGCCGTCAGGGCCGGTGCAGACGGCCACGCCCTGTTCCTCCGCAGTGATCGACTGAGCGACGGCCACGGCGTCCTTGTTCAGGTCGCCCAAGGTCATCTCGGCCGTGCCGGGGTCGTTGACCCGGTGGCAGATACGGCCGCCGAGCTGCGCCCGCAGGGCAGTGACACCGGGCCCGAGGTCGGAGCCGACGCGTTGCCCGGCTACGACCAGGTGCAGGCCGAGCGCGGCCCCGAGCTGAGCCAGGCGTAACAGAAGCGTGGAGCACTGTTCGGCTTCCGCCTTGCTCTCGCGGGTGCCGTCCGAGAGGTACAGCTCTGCGATCTCGTCGACGATGACCACGACCGGGACGGGCCGAAGCTTGTCGGGCAGTTCCCAGATGGAGCGGACGCCGGCCGACCGGCAGGCCGCCATGCGGTCCTGCATGTCGACGACGAGTGTGCTGAGGATGGCGACCGCTTCGCGGCGGCAGGTCGCGAGGGCGCTCAACCGTCCGGCGAACAGGCCGAGTTCCATACCGCCCTTGCAGTCGATGCCGACCAGGGCGACGGGTTGCGGTGCGAGTTGAGCGATGAGCCGGGCCAGCAGGGTGGACTTGCCCGACCGGGTCGCCCCCGTGATGAGCCAGTGCGGGACGAGCCGCAGGTCCATCACCCAGGCGCCACCGCTTTCCAGTGCACCGATGAGGGCGGACAGCAGGGCAGCGGGCGCGGTTGCCAAGCCGGGCCGGGCCAGCGGATCGGATGCGGTCGCTGTCAGGAGCACGAGGCCGCGTTCCGGCGAGGTGACCCGCACCGCGTGCACACGCCAGGCGTGCACGAGCGCGTCCGCCGCCTTCAGATACGTCGCCGGGGTCTGACCCGCGTGCAGCCGTACAAGGACGGTCAGGCCCATGCGGGTGGCACGCGGGAAGTAGATCCTCGGAGCGATCGGCCGCAGTGGATCACCTTTGACCACCACGTCCCCGAGCAGCCCGCGCGGCGGACGCTTGGAGATGGTGAGGTCGTTGAGCATGGCGACCTTGCGCCAGGTGAACATCACCCGGCAGGCGGTCACCGGATAGCCGGCCAGGAACCAGTGCCAGAGGGGACGGTGCCGACGCACCAGGTCACCCACGACAAGCACCCACGCCAGTACGGCAAGCCCGAAGGCGAGCACGATGGAAGCGCTCATCACGCGCCACCGCCCTTGGCCGGTACCGGAGCTGCGTGCACGGGCGTGACGGCGTCGGCGCGGAAACTGATCCCGTGCCGGTCACCCATCGCCCAGGCGAACGCCGTCAGCCCGGTGACCTTGACGATCTGCCCTTCCTCAATCCCCTTCGGCTCACCGCTCACGGCGATCTCGATCACGGAGATCCGCCGCCTGTCCTGCCGCACGGTGACGGCCACGGTGTAGACGGGGTTGCCCTCTCGGTCCCTCTTGACCTCCTGCGTTTCGGAGTTACTGATCTTCGCCTCGGGCGCGATGGCGCACCGCAGTACGCCCAGTCGCGCCGTGTCCACGGGAATGGACTGCATGTTGTTCGGCCTCCTTGGCCAGTTCGGACGCCCATCTCATCCGGACGTCACTTGTCCTTACGAGTTACGACTATGGAGTGCTGTACGGCTAGAGAGCAACTACTTATGCTGACGAGTGACGTCGAGCGTGCGACGTGCCTATGACCTCAACCCGAAGGTGTCGAGATGACAGAGATCCAGCGCCCCGGAGCCCTGTACCAACAGGTCGCCGCCGCCATCCGCGAAGCGATCCTGTCCGGAGAGTTTGCGCCCGCTTCTCTGCTGCCATCCGAGGCACAGCTCATGGCTCGCTATCAGGTCTCGCGCCCGACTGTCCGCAACGCGATCGCGGCTCTGCGCGCGGAGGGCCTGATCGACGTCCGGCACGGCAAGGGCAGTTTCGTACGCTCCGAGCCCCAACCCGTCGTCAGCCTCTCGGGGCATGTAGGACGAACGCCCGAGGCGCATTTCGTGCTGCACGGCGTGGCCACGTGGGAGCAGGCCGAAGAACCGAGCACCTACCGCACGCACGCCACCGAAGCCACAGCACACCTGCTGGAACTCGAAGCCGAGGAAGCACTCTTCGGCTGTGACCGGCTTCTGACCGACCCCGCCACCGGAACCCGAGCCATGCACCGCACCCTGATCCCATTCGCCACAGCGGATGCAGTCCCCGATCTCGCGGAAGCACCGGAGACCGAACCCGCGACCGTGTACGCGATGCTGGCGGAGGCCGGACACGAGCTGTGGTGGTCCGAGACGGTCCGCGCCCGCATGCCACTTCCCGACGAGCGCACCGCGTTGCGGCTGCCCGATGCGACCCCGGTCCTGCATCTGTCGCGAGTCACGTGCGGCACCGACGACACCCCGCTGATCCTCGAAGAACTCCGCATCGGCGCAGACCGTGCCGAACTTGCCTACCGGATTACCACCGACAAGCAGCCCGCCCGGCGCACCCGCAGCTGAGCACCGACACCGATCGGTCGAATCTGTCTTCACTTCCTCAAGGGCGCGCCTGCGGCGCGCCGGGACGCCCGGCCGTCACGAGCCGGGGTCTGCGTGGCCGGGGGTCGACGGCCTCCGAGACTTTAGGCAGCTCCCATGGGGCGAGCCTCGAAGAACAGGGGGCCAATCGGGCACAACCGCGGGCAGGGCAGGTGCCTGCCCGATTCGCCGGGCGAGCGTAAGGCCCCCTGTTCACTCGCCCCATGGCAGCTACCGCCCAAAGTCTCTGCGGCCGGCGACGTGCCCACGTGCACCGCTCATCAGCGAAAACGCCACTCATGGGGCACCGCCGTCGCCGTCCGCGACTGCCTCCAAGATCCCGGCGAGGCGGTCCACGGCATCGGGCCATGCCACCAGCCGCACGACTCCGCGCCCCTTCTCGTCGGTCGCTGCAATCGCCCGTGACTCCGATAACTCAAAACCGGCGGCCAACAACGCGCGGTTCACGCGGTCGGCGGACTCCCGAGCTACGCGCCAGCCCGCCAGGTAGTCGACGCCCGGAACCCACAGACCGGGCTCCACTCCCCGCACGTCGTCGAGCCCATCTCTCAGCCAGTCCTCACCCGCACCCGTCACTGCATCCACCTCAACCCAATCTCACGTGATGGTTCGTCAACTCCCGTGATCCAAGGGCCAGTAGCGACGCAACGCGACGGCCCCGGTACCATCAGGCACCGGGGACCGTCGCGTCCCCTGCCGGGCCACCCTTCGCTTTCCAGGGCTGACGGGGTGGCCCGGTCTCGGTATGTGGTTGTGAGGCACGGCCCCCTTCTCGGGTGGGGAACCCGGATTTCCGAAGGGAGCCGCGCCTCTGGGCCAGGGAAGGTCAGTCCCGGCCCGACTCCGGGTCACCGTCCGCTCCCGATCGCGTAGGAGCAGACCGGCACGGCGACCCGGCGTTTGTCAGCCCCACCGTTCGGACCAGAGCCGCTCAAGGTCCAGGCGGGCCCACACGTGCTTGCCCCCGCCGCTGCGGGGCGACCACCACACCGCGTCAGCCAGGCGCTGAACGATCAGCAGCCCACGGCCCCTATCCGGGAGCAGCGCCTCGGAGAAGTCACCAGCCAACTCGGGCGAGATGAACTCACCCGCCGCCAGTTCCGGCGGAGTCGAATCCTCATCACCGACGCCGATGATCAACAGCTCCGGGTACGTCATCAGCGACACATCGATACGCCGTGCAGCACCCGGCAGCGTGAGCCGTTGATCCGGCACCGCGTGATGGACGACGTTGCCGACCAGCTCCGACACGATGAGTACCGAGTCGTCGACCGCGTGCGGCAACTTCCAGGTCTCCAGGTAGGAGCGGACCAGGTCCCGCGTGGCCCTGACGCAGTCCGGTGACTCGGCGAAGAGCGTGAGCGCCCGGAAGTGACCAGTGGACGGGTCGTGTGCCGAGCGGCGGCGCGGGGGAGGCACCTCCGAGGCATCCGCCAGGCGTTTGCTCTGCTGCGTTTCCACCGCATTCCCTCCCGAGCATTGACGAGCCCTGTAGCCCGCCGAACTGTGCCGACCAGTGAACGACGCAGAGGCGGTGACCGGGAGCGTTCACCAGGGGGTTCACGTGAACACCGGCAAACGTGATGGGGGTTCACCAATGAACCCCCCAGACGGTGCGGCTGTGACACGATGAACACTCGCTGTCATTCTCGGGTTGGCAGGGGAGCATGAGCCGAGAGCCGAACGCGCAGTTGATCGCCGTCATGGACGCGGCTGGAGTCTCGAACAAGGGGCTCGCCAAGCGAATGCGGGATGCCGCAGCGCAGCGGGGCATCCCTCTCGGGACGACCCATGTCGCCGTGCAGCGATGGCGAGACGGCGCAGGCATCCAGCCCCAGACAGCAGCGATCGCAGCGGACGTGCTCAGCGCCAAGTTAGGACGCCTCATCACACCCGGCGACCTGGGATTCTTCGGCCCGTCCCGCACGCCTGCTGCCCAGCCGATCAGCTACCCGAGCGATGTCAGCGACGTTCTCTCCGCACTGGGAGAACTCGCCGACGAACGAGCCGAAGCACCTGTCGGCGATCCCCTGCCTGTCGCGGATGCTGATCTCAGTTCAGCCGTCCTGTCGTGGATGATCGGGCGTCCCGACGGCGTCCAGGCCGACAGGCCGGGGCGCCAGCGGGTCGGGATGCGCGACGTGCGCGCAATCAGAGACGCAGCCGACATGTTCATGCAGCTCGACTTCAAGTACGGCGGAGGCCACGGTCACAAGGCGCTGCGCCACTACTTCCGCCACGAAGTCCTGCCCCTGCTGGACGCGAGCTACAGCGAGAAGGTGGGCACTGCGTTGTTCGGTGCCGCCGCCGAGGTGTCCCAGTTGCTCGCGTGGACCGCTTACGACACCGGAAACCATCAACTCGCCCACCGCTATCTCACGTCCACGCTGCGCCTGTCGCAGGTCATCGATGACCGCATGTTCGGCTCCCGCATACTTGGCAACCTCAGCCACCAGGCCAACTACCTAGGCAACCACGCCCAAGCCATCCAGCTTGCCCGCGCAGCCGTCGAAGGCGCCAAGGGCCGGGCAACCCCACGAGCCATGGCGCTCAACTCAGCGATGGAGGCCCGCGCACTGTCGAATGCAGGCGACCCAGTCGCGGCCGGCCGCGCGATGAACGAAGCAGAGCGCTACTTCGAGCGTGCCGACGGAGCCGAGGACCCGCTATGGCTCGGATACTTCGACTCCGCCGAACTCATGGGCGAGATCTCTCACTGCTTCCGCGATCTCAAGATGCGCCGCGAGTCGGTTCAGGCTGCACAGCGCGCGGTCGATGACACCGACCCGAAGTACGCCCGCACCCTCGGGTTCTGCCGCATGGTGCTCGCCCAGAGCCACCTACTGAACGGCGAGTTGGAGGCCGCCGTCACAACCGCCAGCCTGGCCGTGGACGGCGGAGACAGCCTCCAGTCTTCCCGCTTCCAGCGCTACGTCACCGACTTCCAGGCCGAGGTGAGCATCCACGCGGCGAACCCGGTCGTGGCCGCCTTCAACGACCAGGTGCAAGACGCACTCGCCCGCCTGGAAGACGACGAGTAGCCACTACCAGGGCCGCCAGTCCCGAGGCGCATCGTCATTGCGCAGACCAGCGATGCGCCGGCGGTACTCAGCCGCCGTCTTCTCGTCCTCCTGCACGTTCTGCATGAGCCACGTCGTCATTCCGAACTCTTGCAGGCCACGCAGCGTCTCGTAGCCGTGCCAGTCGTACAGGTCCCGCCCGTACGCTGCCACGAAGTCGGCGTACTGAGCGTCGGTCTGCCACCCAAGACTGTGGTGCTCAACAGCCGTGACCATCAGATCCCACTCAGGGTGATCGAAGCAGAATGCCTCGAAGTCGATCAGAATCACGTGCCCCCGGTCCTCCACCATGAGGTTCTGCACGTGAGCGTCCCCATGCACAGGCCCCTTGGGCGTCTCGAACCGCAGCTCGGCGTACTTGTCCCGCAGCTCCCGCCACCGCTTCCGCAGAAAGACCTTGTCATCCTCCGGAATCACGGCCCGGTCCAACCGCAGCCCTTGCTTGTCGAAGGGGTCGAACGAAGGCAGCTCAAGCCCCTCAGGCACCGTCAGGGAGTGCAGATCCCGCAGGATGCCCCCCAGCTCCCCGTAGGTCGCCTTCCGATCACCCTCGACGATCAGATGCCAGAAGGTCACGGGGTGACCTTCGATCACGAGCGGCTGCTCAAGATCCTCGACGATGCGCGCCGCGGGGAACCCTTCCTCCGCCAGCCACCGCGAAACGGCTACCTCTGTACGTGCCTTGGGCAGCCACTCCCGCCCACGAGCCACACGCACAATCACTGGCGCTGACGCCAGCCGGAACAACGCGTTCTCCCCAAGCCTGATCAACTCCGCGTCTCTGTCGTCGAGCCCCGCCGCCCGGCACGCGGCGAACATCACCCGCGCAGCCCCCTCCGACGTGAACCCCTCTTCCGATCGAGCAGCGTCAACCGCCATGCCCGTACCAGCTCCCCTAGTCGCGCGCGATCAACCGGCGCACGCCTACGGGTGACCAACCCGACGCGCACCAGACACGACCTCGACCGTACAGAACAGGGCGTACCTTGTGTCTACCTCACTTGGGAGTGCTCCTGAGCAGGCTATCTGAGCGAATCAAACATTGCGTCAATACCACGACCTTCCGAAAATCCCTGCAGAACCTCACTCAGGGAGAATTCCTGAGGATTGGGTGAGCCATTTCCGGCATCTCGACGCTCTTGAGCCGCCATGCGCTCCTCATAATATTGATCATCCTCAAAGTCGCTTCTTGCTTCTTCAGCTGCCAGACGCTCATGACAAGAGTCCAGCGTCGGAGTGCTCACTCGGTCTTCTACATCGAGTTCCACAGCAACACTCATTAGGCCCCCAACCGCTTCTTCACAGTCAGAAACGCTAGCCGCTTCGCTGGCACTCTTCCAATCCCACTCTTCCGCGAAGGACAGAAATTTTTCGCGTAGCTCTTCTACCTTCTGCGCCGCATTGGTAATTTCGGGCAGTCCTGGCATATTGAGCAACCGGAGATATTTCTCAAAGTCGTCAGGGTAACTCAAGTCGTTAGAGCACACTTCAAGCGCTAGATCCCGCAGCCTTGGGATGAGCGCGGAATTTTCTTCAGCAGCGGCAAGGCGCTCGATAATTTCGACTTCGTTATCTAGATCTGAGTATGAAGTGGCCAGCAAGGCGTTCTCTAGTCGGACTAGGCAGTCCGCAATCAGCTCATCCTTCTGAGCAACGGAGAGGAGTGCACCTCCCACACGATCATCGATCCAAAGAATGAAGCGATCCCGATTGGGTTGGGTCCATCCTTCCCTCCGCGGCTTCGACTGTACTGCAATCCAAGAACTCGATCTCTTTTCGCGCACACGAAAGAGGGCCTGCGAGAATTCACCCATGGAGAATTCAGGCCTAATCCGCTGAGTATTTCGCGCAGCAGCAGAGACGCGGAGATGAGCCTTGACTATATATTCCTTGTAAATGTTACCTTGCGCCCAAGTCCAGATAGTCGTCAACTGCTCAAAGAAGATGCAACCTGCGATCAGCTCATCCAATTCGGAACGACGGGATGCCAGGTATCCGCACACATAGTCACTGAAAGAAGGGTTCGAAAAACCAACCAACGTGACCTGACGGTTTTCCGCAACAGCACTAGACGACGTGGCGACGCTCTCAACATTCACAAAAGTACCTTGCAGCCTCTTTAGTGCTGCCATAATTTGCCTACGCCCTGAGGGACGAGCTCCACCTACCGACTCATAGGCGAGGACGGCCTCTTCGAGGTCAGGGAGCTCCACCTGCGTCTGAAACGTGGAGAGTACGGCCAACAGGTTCCTTTCCGCATCAGATAGCTGATCCTCATAGATGGTCTCCCATAGGCGCGATGGGTCATCGAGAGCACTTTCTGCATATTCGCTAAAGCTCGAAGAACTCGTTCCACCCTCTTCATACGTAGCCGTGATCAACTCGATCAGCCGCGGGTTGTAGTTGCGATGATCAATTAGTTCACGATACTTCTGCCCCTCCAAAAGGGATACCCGAACAGGATGCGACAAGCCCGAGAAGTAGATGTGACTGTAGAGAATGTGAGCTTTCTGGTGGCGCGTATAGTGGCGCAAGTCCAGAATAAATCTCTTATGGTCGAGAGCCGCAACGCGCTGCAGAGGTTCGTACGTTTGTCGAGCTTGACGCAAGATATATTCACGAGTGGTCAGTATCAGCCTCTTATTACGCGCACCCTGGATTCGCTTAATAACCTGAGCCAGGCGACTATCCTCATTCTTGTTCATTTTATTGATTAGGGAATTCTGGCCAAGGAAGTCATCATAGAAGAATATCTGCTTCTCGTCACCTCTCCATACCTTCTCAATATCGGAAATGTCCTCTGAGGCGATATAGATGTTCCATTCATCAGAGATCGCCTTAAGGAGAAGCATTTCGGCGAGCGTTGTCTTCCCGATTCCCGGCTGCCCCGAGATAAGGCACGCTCGATGCTCTTCCAGCATTTTTTGCGCTTGAGGGAATGCATCATTTTGAACATACAATTTACTGCGGGCCGAGATGTGCTCGACAAGACCGGCACTCCTTTCGTAGACTTCGGAGTGAAGAAGTCTCTGCAAGACTGCCGTCGACGTGATCCACAGTTTAAAGTTCTTTTGTTCCACTCCTGGATGGAGGCGTAGATAGTTCTCCAGATCGTCGACCCCCCACACATCATTCTCGGCTAGGCTCACGCCGGAAAACATACGCGAAATTTCTTGCTTGTTGGCGCGTGTTAGGGAGGCGCTACATACGAGCATGTATCGAGAGTCGGGGTTGAATTTCCCCGAGACCTTCGTCGCCTCTCGCTTAAGTTCGCCCTTGATGGCAGAAAAAGTCTTACCGGGCGTATGTTTGCACTGGACGATAACTTGTTCTTTGTTGTCGCGATAGAGTCTTACGTCGATGCCGCCATCCCGCCCAGGGGGAAACGTCTCTAGGCGTGCCCCTGTCTCTGCTTGCAGGATGTCCCGAACCAGAACCTCAAAGTCGTAGGGCGACAAGTCTCCGTAGTTTCTAGCCACACGCCCATCATGCCCCAACTCCAGTCTGGTGGTGCCACTTCAGGGCAGGCTGCCGAGCAGGAGTCGCCGGAAAGGATCCAAGAACTGACGCAGTTGGGGTGGCTCCCAAGTTCAGTTGCTGGCAGCCCGGTTGAAGCTGGTGACGTTGAGCTTGAGGCCTTGCACACTCTTGAGAGTCGTGGGGTACTCACCGCGAGCGGTCTGGCCAGGTTGCACATCGGTCTCCAGTTGAGAACCGTTCGCCATTCGAGTGCCGCTGGCATCGACCGCCTCCCAGTCCCATGAGTAGTTGGACTTCTTGCTGCTGCTGTTCTTGATCGTCCAAACAACCCAGATATTGGTGATACCGGCTTCTGAGCGGTCGTCCAGCTGGAAACTGACGAGATCGGCGCGTTCGCCGTTGCCCTGCGGTTCCTGCTTCGTCTCATGCGGCGTGTTCTCAGCAGTGGTCTTGCTGGGCGCAGGTGTGGTGCTCTCATCTCCATCGCCCAGCGCGATCACCAGTGCGACCGCGATGATGACAACCACCGCGAGAGCGCCTGCGCATCCCCAGAGGCAGGCACGACCCGGCCGCCTCTTCTGTGGGGGTCCGGCAGGTGCTGACCACCCCCTGGAAGGCGGAGGGCCGTCACTCGGGCGCCCCCAGCGAGCACCACTCTCTTGAGGTCCTCCCGCAGGCGGCTCGCTGGCCGGCATGTCTGCCTCCTCCGTAGCGGATAGCGCCACGCTAGGAAGCCAGAGAGCCCCTCGCGAACCCAGCGCATCCAGTCAGGCGACAGTGGCCGAGGGCCGCCCTCTCTCCCAGGCCATCAGACCCTCAGACCCACTCCACCTCGGAATGCACAGTTGGCGAGCCTCCAGGAGGCGGCAAGGGCGTTATCGACGTCTCCCGCACGGCTCCCCGCCGTGTGGACTGCGCGCCGAGCGCTCGGAGGACAGCAGCTGCCTCTTCCTCGCCGCCGTCCCCCAGCACCTCCACGATGCGCCGTAGCGCCTCACTCACCTCAGTGACCGTGCCCGTGTCCGCTGGTCGCAGCGTCCTTCTTGACCGTCAGCGGCAGCAGCTTCTTGCCCGTCGGGCCCGTTTGTGGCCATGTGTCGAACTGCGGGCACACCCCGCAGTCGAAGCACGGGGTCCAGCGGCAGTCCTCGACCTCCGTTTCGTCGAGGGCGTCCTGCCAGTCCTCCCAGAGCCAGTCCTTGTCCAAGCCCGAATCCAGGTGGTCCCAGGGCAGGACCTCCTCGTATGTGCGCTCGCGCGTCGTGTACCAGTCGACGTCCACACCGAAGTCGGCGAGCGCCTTGTCCGCGCACTGCATCCAGCGGTCGTACGAGAAGTGCTCGCGCCAGCCGTCGAATCGGCCGCCGTCCTCGTAGACCGCACGGATGACCGCACCGATGCGGCGGTCGCCGCGGGACAGCAGGCCCTCGACGATGCCCGGCTTGCCGTCGTGGTAGCGGAAGCCGATGGAGCGGCCGTACTTCTTGTCGCCGCGGATCTTGTCGCGGAGCTTTTCGAGACGGGCGTCCGTCTCCTCCGCGCTCAGCTGCGGCGCCCACTGGAAGGGGGTGTGCGGCTTGGGGACGAAGCCGCCGATCGAGACCGTGCAGCGGATGTCGTTGGACTTGGAGACCTCGCGGCCCTTGGCGATGACGTTCATGGCCATGTCGGCGATCTGGAGGACGTCCTCGTCGGTCTCCGTCGGCAGGCCGCACATGAAGTACAGCTTCACCTGACGCCAGCCGTTGCCGTACGCCGTGGCGACGGTCCGGATCAGGTCCTCTTCCGAGACCATCTTGTTGATGACCTTGCGCATGCGCTCGGAGCCGCCCTCGGGGGCGAAGGTCAGGCCCGACCTACGGCCATTGCGCGTCAGCTCGTTCGCCAGGTCCACGTTGAACGCGTCCACGCGGGTCGAGGGGAGCGACAGGCCGATCTTGTCCTCCTCGTACCTGTCCGCCAGACCCTTCGCGATGTCACCGATCTCGCTGTGGTCCGCGGAGGACAGCGACAGCAGGCCGACCTCTTCGAAGCCCGTCGCCTTCAGGCCCTTGTCGACCATGTCGCCGATGCCGGTGATCGAGCGCTCGCGCACCGGGCGGGTGATCATCCCCGCCTGGCAGAAGCGGCAGCCGCGCGTGCAGCCGCGGAAGATCTCCACCGACATGCGCTCGTGGACCGTCTCCGCGAGCGGCACCAGGGGCTGCTTCGGGTACGGCCACTCGTCGAGGTCCATGACGGTGTGCTTGGACACACGCCACGGGACACCGGACTTGTTGGGCACGACGCGGCCGATGCGGCCGTCGGGGAGGTACTCGACGTCGTAGAACGCCGGGACATAGACCGAGCCGGTCTTCGCGAGGCGGAACAGGACCTCCTCGCGGCCACCCGGCCGGCCCTCCGCCTTCCAGTCGCGGATGATCGCGGTCATGTCGAGCACGGCCTGCTCGCCGTCGCCGATGATCGCCGCGTCGATGAAGTCGGCGATCGGCTCGGGGTTGAAGGCCGCGTGGCCGCCGGCGAGGACGATGGGGTCGTCGAGCGTGCGGTCCCTGGACTCCAGCGGGATACCGGCCAGGTCCAGCGCCGTGAGCATGTTCGTGTAGCCGAGCTCGGTGGAGAAGGACAGGCCGAGCACGTCGAAGGCCTTCACCGGGCGGTGGCTGTCCACCGTGAACTGCGGGACGCCGTGCTCCCGCATCAGCGCCTCCAGGTCCGGCCACACGCTGTACGTGCGCTCGGCCAGGACGCCCTCCTGCTCGTTCAGTACCTCGTAGAGGATCATGACGCCCTGGTTGGGCAGACCGACCTCGTACGCGTCCGGGTACATGAGCGCCCAGCGGACGTCGCACTCGTCCCATGGCTTGACGGTGGAATTGAGCTCGCCACCCACGTACTGGATCGGCTTCTGCACATGCGGGAGCAGGGCCTCAAGCTGTGGGAAGACCGACTCGACAGACATCGCGAACCTTCTTGGACTGGCAGGGGTGACCATCAAGCCTAACGCGCCTGAGACCACCCCTTGCACAGCGATCCGATACCCCGTGCCCGGCGGGGAGCACCAAGGCAAGCCCCCGACTGTCGGTCGACTCGGGCGGACCACCTCCGCGCCGACGGGGAAGCCGTGCATCAGATCGAACGACCGGGGCCCCGCCGGGTCAGACGCGGACGCGGTCCTTGATCGTCTTCCAGACGTCGGGCAGTTCGGCCTCGCGGTCCGCCGCCACCCTTTCCTCACGCCCGTACAGCACCCCGTATGTGAAGGAGTTCTCCCCGGCCGCGTGTGACTGGAGGGCGATGTCGCGCAGGGCCTCGCGGGCCATCACGCTGTCCTGGTGGTCGCCGAGGAGGCTCTGGAGCGACTTCATGTCCTTGGCCAGGCTCTCCGCCGACTTGCCGAGGGCGGGTGCGGCGGCCTCGGCCGCGTAACGGGTGCGCTTGGCCTTCTTGCGGGCCTCGTGCATGGCGAAGTCGCGCTCGGGGCCCGACGACGGCTGGTCCAGCGCCTCCTCCACCAGCGCCGACACCTTGGCGAAGTCCCGCTTGACCGCCTTGGTGATCACCTTCTCGGGATCGCCGTCGGCGGCCTTGAGCAGCGGTGGGTCGGCGACCACCGCGTCGAGGGACTTCAGCAGCTCCAGATACCGCTCCCCGTTCAGTACGGCGATCAGCCGGCGCCGGGAGCCGGTGCTGCGGGCCCCTGCCCAGGTGTCGAGGCGGGTGCGCACGGGGCCGGTCACCAGGCCCTCGGGGAGGTCGCCGATGGCCGCCGTGAGGCGTTCCGTCAGCACCTCCTGGTCGCGGTCGAGGCCCAGCTCCCCCGCCAGCCACTTCAGCTCCTCGCCGATCGGGTCGGTGACGCCCCGGTCCAGGACCTTCCCGTACGACTTGAAGGTGCTGCGCAGTCGGCGTGTCGCGACCCGCATGCTGTGCACGGAGTCGAAGACGTCACGGCGCACGGCCGGGTCCAGCTCGACGATCGCGTCCCGCTGCGCGCTCACATAGGCGAGGACATGATCACCCGACGTGACGGCCTTCCCGCCGGCCCTGACCTTTCCACCCCGCTTCCTGCCCTTGCCCTTTTTCCTCCGTGCCGTCTCCTCCAGCGCCCTGGCCAGCTTCGACGCCGACGCGGACGGCCGTATCCCCGCCTTGCGCAGCTTCTTGTCGACCTTGGTCAGGAAGTCCGGGTCGACGCCGTCGGCCAACTCCACCTCGATCTCGGACCACTGGGCGGTACGGCCGCCGTCGGTGAGCCGTTCGGCGTGTACGGCGTCCACGCTGACCTCGGCGAGCGGGGTGCCGTTCGCGTCCAGCAGATCGCTGATGTCCCTCGTGGAGCGGAGGCGGACCAACGGCACCAGCTCGGTCTCCCGGACCCGGGAACGGACAAGCCCGGCGAGCTCGCCGGGCAGTGTGTCGGACAGCGGGGCGCGGATCTCGTCCCGCACCCCGGAGGAGACGGGGAACTTCAGATGCCAGCCCGCGTCGGAGCCCCCGGTGCGGCGGCGCAGTGTGATCCCGGAGGCGGCCAGGCGTTCGTCGGGGGTGTCGTAGTAGACGGCGTCCAGCTCCGCCATGCCCTTGTCCAGCACGGTGGCGACCCCGGCCACACCGGTGAGGTCGGGGAGGCCGCTCTCGTCGGACTCGTACTTGAGCTCGATCTCGCGTTTGGTGTCCGCCATGGACTGAATCTAGTCCCAGTTCGGTAAAAGAGGCAGACCACCCGTGCCCCGAAAGGAGCACGGAGCCCTGACTCATGTGGCCCGCCGCGTGGGCGCGACAAGCCACAACGAACCCGCGGCTGCCCCGACAACGCGCAGTCCCTCCATGCTTCGGATCGGCTCCCCGAGCGGAGCGCCTACGCCGACATGGGACGCTGCACCCTGATCGACTGCAGCAACCCCACCGCCACCCACACCGCGAACATCGACGAGCCTCCGTATGACACGAACGGCAGTGGCAGGCCCGCCACCGGCATGATCCCGAGCGTCATCCCGATGTTCTCGAACGCCTGGAACGCGAACCAGGCGATGATCCCACCGGCCACGATCGTGCCGTACAACTCGGTGGTCTCGCGGGCGATCCGGCAGGCACGCCAGAGGACCACGCCGAGCAGCACGATGATCAACCCCGCGCCGACGAACCCGAGTTCCTCCCCCGCCACCGTGAAGACGAAGTCGGTCTGCTGCTCGGGCACGAACTGCCCGGTGGTCTGCGACCCCTTGAACAGCCCGGTGCCGAGCAGCCCGCCGGAGCCGATGGCGATGCGGGCCTGGTTGGTGTTGTAGCCGACGCCGGCGGGGTCGAGCTCGGGGTTGGCGAAGGCGGCGAACCGGTTGATCTGGTACTCGTCGAGCACCCCGAGCTGCCAGACCAGCACCGCCCCGAGCGCGCCCGTGCCGATGAGACCGAAGACCCAGCGGTTGGAGGCACCGGAGGTCAGCAGCACCCCCAGGACGATGACCACCATGACCATGACCGAGCCCAGGTCGGGCATGAGCAGGACGATCAGTATCGGGACGGCGGCGAGGCCGAGGGCCTGGACGACGGTGCGGTGGTCGGGGTTGGGTTTGTCGCCCGCGTCCACTCTGGCCGCCAGCAGCATCGCCATGCCCAGGATGATCGTGATCTTCACGAACTCGGAGGGCTGGAGCGAGAATCCGCCGCCGATGACGATCCACGCATGGGCGCCGTTGATCGTCGCGCCCAGCGGGGTGAGCACCAGCAGGATCAGCAGCACCGAGATGCCGTACAGGATCGGCACGGCTGTGCGCAGGGTGCGGTGGCCGAGCCAGACCGTGCCGACCATCAGGGCGAAGCCGATACCGGTGTTCAGCAGGTGCCGGAACAGGAAGTAGTACGGGTCGCCCTGGTTGAGTTCGGTGCGGTTACGGGTCGCCGAGTAGACGAGGGCCGAGCCGATCAGGGAGAGCGCGATGGCCGAGAACAGTATCGGCCAGTCGAGCCGACGGGCGAGCGAGTCGCGCGCGAACAGCCGCGCCCACCCGGAGCGTTCGGGTCCGTACCCGGAGACGGAGAAGCTGTTGCCGGTCATGCGGTCCTGCGCCTCCGCCTCTTGTCGCCCCCACGACGGCCTCCGCCGCCGTCCGTACGCCGTCGCGCCGCCCGATTGCCGCCGCCACCGCGAGTGCTGACGATCGCCGCCAGGTCATCGACCACCACGGCTCGTTTGCCCTCCTCGGCCGCCACGACCCTCGCACCCTGCCCAGTCGCCAAGGCCCCCGTCATCACGGATCCGGCGCCCTGCTCGGCGAGCACCGGCTGGGCCGCCGGGCCGGCGGCGAGGGTCTGGGCGTCCTCGGCGGCCTGCTCCTCCTCGGTCTTCTTCGGCGGGTACGACTCCAGCTTCGGCGCGTCGATCGAGCCGTCGGCCTCGATCTTCGGCAGCCCCTTCTCCGGGGTGTACAGCAGCGCCTTCTTCTTGTCGATCTTGCCGTCCTCGGAGACGCCGTACAGCGCGTTGTAGAGCTTGCGCACGGCGGGCGCCGAGGCGCCGGAGCCCGTACCACCCTGGGAGATCGTCATCACGATCGAGTAGTCCTTGGTGTACGTGGCGAACCACGAGGTCGTCTGCTTGCCGTAGACCTCGGCGGTACCCGTCTTGGCGTGCATCGGGATCTCGTCCTGCGGCCAGCCCTGGAAGCGCCAGGCTGCCGTACCGCGGGTGGCGACTCCCGCGAGGGCTTCGTCTATCTCGTCGCGGGTCTTCTGCGACATCGGCAGCTTGCCGTGCGACTTGGGCTCGATCTCCTGCACCTGCTTGCCGTCGGCGCTGATGATGGCCTTGCCGACCGTCGGGTCGTACAGGGTGCCGCCGTTGGAGATGGCCGCGTAGATGGTGGCCATCTGGATCGGGGTCACGAGGGTGTCGCCCTGGCCGATGGAGTAGTTGACGGAGTCACCGGCGCGCATCCGGTTGCCTTCGAGACAGTTCTCGTACGCGATCTGCTCGGCGTACGTACCGTCCTTCTTGCCGGTCCTGCACCAGGCGTCCTTGTTGGCCTCCCAGTAGTCCTGCTTCCACTTGCGGTCCGGGATGCGGCCGGTGACCTCGTTGGGCAGGTCGATGCCGGTCTCGGCGCCGAGACCGAACTGGTGGGCGGTCTTGTAGAACCAGTTCTTGGCGTTCTTCTTCGGCTTGATGCCACCGTCGCGCTTCCACTCCTCGTGCGAGAGGCGGTAGAAGACCGTGTCGCAGGAGACCTCCAGGGCGCGGCCGAGGCTGATCGGGCCGTACCCCTTGGACTCGAAGTTCTTGAAGACCTGGCCGCCGATGGAGTACGAACTGGAGCACTCGTACGGGCCGTCGAAGGAGTAGCCCGCGTTCACCGCGGCGGCGGTGGGGACCACCTTGAAGATGGAGCCCGGGGCGGACTGGCCCTGGATCGCGCGGTTCAGCAGCGGGTAGTTGGACTTCTTGCCGGTGAGCTTGGCGTAGTCCTTGGCGGAGATGCCGCCGACCCAGGCGTTCGGGTCGTAGTCGGGGTTGGAGGCCATGGCGACGACGCGGCCGGTCTTTGCCTCCATGACGACGACGGCACCGGAGTCGGCCTTGTAGTTGGTGCCGGTGTTGCGGTCGACCTGTTTGCGGGCTTCCTTCATCGCCTCGTTGAGCTCGTACTCGGCGATGCGCTGCACGCGGGCGTCGATGCTGGTGACCAGGTTGGCGCCGGGCTTGGCGGGGTCCGACTCGGCCTCGCCGATGACGCGGCCGAGGTTGTCGACCTCGTAGCGGGTGACGCCGGCCTTGCCGCGCAGCTCCTTGTCGTACTGGCGCTCGAGGCCGGAGCGGCCGACCTGGTCGGAGCGGAGGTACGGCGAGTTGGTGTCCTGGGCCTTGGTGATCTCCTCGTCGGTGACCGGGGAGAGGTACCCGAGGACCTGGGCGGTTCTGGAGCCGCCCGGGCCGGCGTAGCGGCGGACGGCCTGGGGTTCGGCGGTGATGCCGGGGAAGTCCTCCGAGCGCTCGCGGATCTGCAGGGCCTGCTTGGCCGTTGCCTCGTCGGTGATGGGGATCGGCTGGTAGGGCGAGCCGTTCCAGCAGGGCTGCGGGGTCTCCGAGTCGCAGAGGCGGACCTTGTCCATGACCTCCTTGGGCTTCATGCCGAGGACACCGGCGAGCTTGGTGAGGACGGCCTTGCCGTCGTCGTCCATCTTCAACAGCTCGGTGCGAGAGGCGGAGACCACCAGACGGGTCTCGTTGTCGGCGATCGGCACACCGCGCGCGTCCAGGATCGAGCCGCGCACGGCGGGCTGCACCACCTGCTGGACGTGGTTGCCGGAGGCCTCCTTGGCATAGACGTCGCCCTCGCGGATCTGGAGGTACCAGAGGCGACCGCCGAGGGTGCCGAGGAGGGAGAAGACGAGGATCTGGATGATGACGAGCCGGATCTGGACCCGTGGGGTCCGCCCGGTCTCCGGGATGTTGGTCACTGCCTCCCCCTCTCAGTGCGCGTACAGGTGGTGCGGATCGTGCGAGTAGTCCGGATGGTGCCCATGGTGCTGGTACATGGAGTACACCGCTCGGCTGTGATCGGTTCCCATGCCCGACGGAAGTTCCGACCGAAGTTCCGACCGGAGTCCCGACCGGAGCCCCGGCCGATGCGCCGCCTGAGCAGACCTCAGCCGTCGCTGAACCGGCCTCCGACAGACCCTCTGACATGCCGTCACAGCCGCTTGACCCCCTTGATGCGCCCCGCTCGGGCCATCCGGGAGCGCGCGGCCTTCATGCGGAACCCCCCGCGCTGGTTGCCGATGCGCAGACCGGTGCCGGAGGAGAGCCAGCCGGAGGAGACGTCGGCCGCCTTGGCGGCGTTGTTGGTCTCGGCGAGCGGGTCGTTCTCGGCGCGTCGGGCGAGGGCCATGATGCCAGGGACGACGAAGGGCGCGAGCAACAGGTCGTACAGCGCGGCCGTGAACAGCAGGCTGGGCAGGCCGACATGGCGGGCGGCGTCGTCCCCGACGAGGGCGCCGACACCGGCGTACAGGAGGGTCGAGCCGAGCGCGGCGATGACGACCACGGTCATCGGGCCGGTGGCCGACTTGAGCCGGCCGGTCTCGGGCTTGGCCAGCCCCGCGAGGTAGCCGATGACGCAGAGCACCAGGGCGTACCGTCCGGCTGCGTGGTCGGCGGGCGGTGCGAGGTCGGACAGCAGCCCGGCGCCGAAGCCGATGAGGGCGCCGCCGACATGGCCGTAGACCAGGGCGAGGCCGAGGACGGTGAGGAGCACCAAGTCCGGTACGGCGCCCGGGAGGTGGAGGCGGGCGAGGACGCTCACCTGGATCACCAGGGCGACGATCACCAAGGTGGTGGAGAGCAGGATCCGGTTGAAGCGCATGGGGTGTCAGCTCCTGTTGTCCTACTGCTCGTTCGTCTGGCCGTCGAGGGGCGCGTCGGCGTCCGGCGTGACCGTCACCGTCACGGTCGGCGTGGGATTGGGCTCGGGCTTGTCCGGCAGGACGGTGTCGCGGGGGTCCTTGCGGGGCGGTTGGACGACGACGCCGACGACGTCGAGCTGGGTGAACGCCACGTACGGCTTGACGTAGATCGTGCGGGTCAGGTCGCCGCCGGAGGGGTCGACGCGGGAGACGACACCGACGGGGACACCGGGCACGAACGGCTTGTCGGCCTGTGAGCCGAAGGTGACGAGACGGTCGCCCTCCTTCACCTTGGCCTTGCCGTTGAGGAGTTCGACGCGCAACGGGCGGTCGCCCTGGCCGGAGGCGAAGCCGAGTTCGTCGGTGGCCTCCATACGCGTGCCGACGGTGAAGTCGGGGTCGTTGGCGAGCAGTACGGTCGCGGTGTCCGGTCCGACGGTGGTGACGCGGCCGACGAGTCCGTCGCCGTTGAGGACGGTCATGTCGCGCGTGATGCCGTCGTTGCTGCCGATGTCGATGGTGACGGTCCAGGAGAAGCCCTGGGCCGCTCCTATGGCGATGACTTCGGCGCCCTTGATTCCGTACTGTCCGTTGGCCGCGGTCTTCAGGATCTTGTCGAGCTGCTTGACCCGGCTGCGGTTGCGGTCGTCGCTGCCGAGGGACGCCTTCAGTTCGGCGTTCTCCTTCTCCAGCGCGGCGAGGCGGTCGTGCCGGGAGCCGGACTCACGGACCGCGCTTATGGCGTTGCCGATCGGGTCCACGGCGGTCGACACCCCGTCCTCGATCGGGCCGAAGACGGTGGCCGCGGCACGTCGGGCACCGTCGACCGGTGAGTCCTCCCCGCCGCGGATATCCACCGTGATCAGCGCGAACGCGACGGCGATCAGCAGCACCAGGAGCAGCCGGCTCTCTCGTGTGTCCCTCACGTGCGGCGGCCGTGCCTTCCTCATAGGAATTCGACAGGAATTGGGGAATTCGGGTAGCCCCTCGGAAACCGGGGCGGGAACCGGAGGGGCGCGTTGTGGAAGCTCGCTTTGTGGGAGCTCATGCCTCTATATCAACGATCCGCCGTACGAGAAGAGATCGTCTCGTACGGCGGAATCGAAGTGTTACGTCATCTGCGGGGCTGGGCGTCGAGCACCTGCTGCAACGCCTCGAACTCCTCGACGCACTTGCCGGAGCCGAGCGCCACGCTGTCCAGCGGGTCCTCGGCGATATGGATCGGCATACCGGTCTCCCGGCGCAACCGCTCGTCGAGACCGCGGAGCAGGGCACCGCCGCCGGTGAGGACGATGCCGCGGTCCATGATGTCGCCGGAGAGTTCCGGTGGGCATTTGTCGAGGGTCGTCTTCACGGCGTCGACGATGGCGTTGACGGGTTCCTCGATCGCCTTGCGTACCTCCGCGGCGGAGATGACGACGGTCTTCGGAAGCCCGGACACCAGGTCCCGACCGCGGATTTCTGTGTGCTCGTCAGCGTCGAGGTCGTACGCCGAACCGATCGTGATCTTGATCTGTTCGGCCGTCCGCTCACCGAGGAGGAGGCTGTACTCCTTCTTGATGTGCTGGATGATCGCGTTGTCCAACTCGTCGCCGGCGACGCGGATGGACTGGGCGGTGACGATGCCGCCGAGGGAGATGACCGCGACCTCCGTGGTGCCGCCGCCGATGTCCACCACCATGTTGCCCGTGGCCTCGTGGACCGGCAGGCCGGAGCCGATGGCCGCGGCCATGGGCTCCTCGATGATGTGCACCTGACGGGCGCCGGCCTGGGAGGACGCCTCGATGACGGCGCGCCGCTCGACACCGGTGATACCGGACGGCACACAGACGACGACCCGGGGCCGGGCGAGATACCGCCGCTTGTGGATCTTCAGGATGAAGTAGCGGAGCATCCGCTCGGTGATCTCGAAGTCGGCGATCACACCGTCCTTCAGCGGACGTACGGCAACGATGTTGCCCGGGGTCCGCCCGATCATCTTCTTCGCCTCCGCGCCGACCGCGAGGATGCCACCGGTGTTGGTGTTGATCGCGACGACGGACGGCTCGTTCAGTACGATCCCGCGACCCCTGACGTACACCAGCGTGTTGGCGGTCCCGAGGTCGACAGCCATGTCACGGCCGATGAACGACATTGAGTTCCCCATCAGGATTCGTGTGGCCTTCCCAGTGGAGCGCTGAGGGCTTTTGAGTGCCTTTCAGGGCTTTTCGGGGTCGGCGAAGTGGGTGCTGTGACGTGAAGGCTTACATCGTAGTCTCGCCCGCACGAACACTGCGCGAGGGTCTTCGCCATTGTGGACATGTGATGCACCGTCTTGCCTCTGGAGACGATGCATCAGGGGTGCACGTTCCCCCGATCGGCGCGCATATGCCGCGACATGGCGAGCATTTCAGCCCGGAGTGGCCCTTGGGTTACGTCCTCGGGCCGTCGTTGGGTGGGATTGGTGAAGCGGGGTTGCTCCGAATGGCTGAACTGTGGGTCGGGGACGGCTGATAGCGCCCACACGGTGCGCCGCGGCGCGGAGGTTCGCCCCTGCCGCCCCCACCCACAACTCGCACGGACGAACCGCGAGAAGAGGTTCCGGCTCCCGCCGAAAGACGCTACGCGCGCCCCGGGAAGAAGATCTTCAGCTCACGCTCCGCCGACTCCTCGGAGTCGGAGGCATGGATGAGGTTCTCGCGGACGATGACGCCATAGTCACCCCGAATGGACCCCGGCGCCGCGGCGATCGGGTCGGTCGGCCCGGCCAGCGCCCGCACACCCTCGATGACCCGCTCCCCCTCGACGACCATGGCGACAACAGGCCCGGAGGCCATGAACTCCACCAGCGGCTCGTAGAAGGGCTTGCCCTTGTGCTCGCCGTAGTGCTGCTCCAGCGTCTCCTGGTCCAGCGTCCGCAGTTCCAGCGCGGTGATCTGCCAGCCGGCCTTCCGCTCGATACGGCTGATGATCTCGCCGGTCAGCCCACGCCGAACGGCGTCGGGCTTGAGGAGGACGAGGGTGCGCTGGCTCACGGTGGTGACTCCTTCATTTCACAAGTGTGCGGAGCTCAGAGGCTACAGGGCGAGCCCGAACGAGTGTTACGCAGCGTCAGGAAGCGCGCCCCCGGCTCGGGGCTGTCCCCTCGGCTCGGGGCTGTCATGGGGCTCAGGCTCCGGAGGCCCCGGCACCGGCCCCGGTGGACGCCTGCGCAGCGAACCGCGCCTTCGCCTCGTCCACCTTCCGCCCGTAGTGGACCGACGCCCACCACAGGACGGCGAAGAGGACGCCCATGAAGAACATGGTGGGGACGATGAACCCGGAGAGGATCAGGGCGAGCTGGAGGGCCCAGCCCAGCTGGACGCCGCCGGGTCGGGTGACCAGGCCGCACAGCACGAGGCACAGGAACATGGCGATGCCACTGACCGTCCAGACCGAGGTCATGCTCAGGTCGGGGTCCTTCATCGCCACCAGACCGGCGAAGCCGATCACGAAGATCTCGCCGATCAGGGTCGAAGCACAGAGGGTACGCATTCTTCGGACTAGCCCTTCCCCAGCAGCAGCCGGGCCTCGCCGACGGTGATGACGGAACCGGTGACGAGGACGCCGGCGCCCGCGTACTCGCCCTCCTCCTCGGCGAGCGTGATCGCCGCCTCCAGCGCGTCCGGCAGCCGCGGCTCCACCTGGACCCGCTCCTCCCCGAACACCTCGACCGCGATCGCGGCCAGCTCGTCGGCGTCCATCGCCCGATGGCTGGAGTTCTGCGTGATCACGACCTCCGCGAAGATCGGTTCGAAGGCCTCCAGCAGCCCTCGTACGTTCTTGTCGCCGCTCGCCCCCACGACCCCGATGAGCCGGCTGAAGTCGAACGCCTCGCCGACCGCCTCGGCCGTGGCCCGCGCGCCCGCCGGATTGTGCGCGGCGTCGAGCACCACCGTCGGAGACCGCCGTACGACTTCCAGCCGGCCCGGCGACGACACCGCGGCGAAGGCCTTGCGGACCGTGTCCGCGTCGAGCGATTCGGGCCGCTGCGAGCCGACGCCGAAGAACGCCTCGACGGCGGCCAGGGCGACGGCCGCGTTGTGCGCCTGGTACGGGCCGTGCAGCGGGAGGTAGACCTCCGGGTACTCGCCGCCGAGGCCGCGCAGTGTGAGCATCTGTCCGCCGACGGCGACCTGCCGCGAGACGACCCCGAACTCCAGCCCCTCCCGGGCCACCGTCGCGTCGACCTCCACGGCCTTCTTCAGCATCACCTGCGCCGCGTCGACCGGCTGCTGCGCCAGGATCACCGTCGCGTCCTGCTTGATGATCCCGGCCTTCTCCACGGCGATCTCGGCGGGCGTGGTGCCCAGCCGGTCGGTGTGGTCGAGATCGATGGGGGTGACGACGGCGACGTCCCCGTCGATGACGTTGGTGGCGTCCCAGGAACCGCCCATCCCGACCTCGACGACGGCCACGTCGACGGGGGCGTCCGCGAAGGCCGCGTACGCCATGCCGGTCAGCACCTCGAAGAAGGAGAGCCGGTACTCCTGTGTGGAGTCGACCATCTCGATGTACGGCTTGATGTCCTCGTACGTCTCGACGAACCGTTCGGCGGAGATCGGGGCGCCGTCCAGGCTGATCCGCTCGGTGATCGACTGGACGTGCGGGGAGGTGTAGCGGCCGGTGCGGAGTTCGAAGGCGCCGAGGAGGGCCTCGATCATGCGGGCGGTGGAGGTCTTGCCGTTCGTGCCGGTGATGTGGATCGAGGGGTACGACCGCTGCGGGTCGCCGAGGACGTCCATCAGCGCGGCGATCCGCTGGACCGACGGCTCCAGCTTGGTCTCGCCCCAGCGCGTCGCCAGCTCTGCCTCGACCTCGCGCAGCGCCTTGTCGACCGCCGGGTCGGTCGGCCGTGCCGGTACGTCGGCCTCCGGGGCGCCGCCCTGGGCACGCAGGGTACGGCTGCCGGCCTCGATCACCGCGAGATCGGGATCCCGGTCGGTCTCCGCGGCGATGATCTCCTCGAAGGGGTCGACTGCGTCGGGCTGCTGACTGCTGTCGTGCGGGCGCTCACTCACAAAGCCAGTTTACGGACCGGACGCCTAGGAGCTCGGGGGTACCCGTTGTAGGGCGACTGCGGGTGATACGTGGCTGATCGCGCCCACGCGGCGGAGCCGCATATCGATAGGGCCCCGCGCCCCTTAAGGGGCGCACCACCCGCTGCCATAGCTGCGGGCAATCGTGCCGCTGGGGCAATGGGGGTACCTCCCGCTCATGGGGGCCCCTCCCGCTCATGGGGCCCCTCCCGCTCGAGCGAAGTCGAGAGTGGGGGAGAAGTCGAGAGTGGGGGAGAAGCCGAGAGTGGGGGAGGGTGGGCGCAGCGGCACCCGGCCGGCGCCGGTGAGCGGAACCCATCCCGCCCAGCGAAAACCCCCGGTGCCTGACAGACACCGGGGGCCTTCACCCATGTACGCACCCCGGAGGGCTACGCCTTCGGCAGGCGCTCCAGCTGGGCCGCGATCCGCGCGATGTCCTCGTCGGCCTTCGCGAGCCGCCCGCGGATCTTCTCGACCACCTGGTCCGGCGCCTTCGCGAGGAACGCCTCGTTGCCGAGCTTGGCCGTGGCCTGGGCCTTCTCCTTCTCGGCGGCGGCGAGGTCCTTGGCCAGCCGCTTGCGTTCGGCGGCGACGTCGATCACACCGGAGAGGTCGAGGGCGACCTCGGCGCCCGCCACCGGCAGGGTCGCGGTGGCCGAGAAGCCGTCGCCCTCCGGCTGGAGGCGGAGAAGCTGGCGGATGGCGGCCTCGTGCGGGGCCAGTGCCGTGCCGTCGAGGGTCAGGCGGGCCGGGACCCGCTGGCCGGGCTGGAGGCCCTGGTCGGCGCGGAAGCGGCGGACCTCGGTGACGACCTGCTGGACCAGCTCGATCTCGCGTTCGGCGGCCTCGTCATGGAAGCCGCCCGGTGCGTCAGCACCAGGAACGAACACAGCCTTCGGCCAGTCGGCGATGACGAGGGACTCGCCGCCGGTCAGCGTCGTCCACAGGGTGTCCGTGACGAACGGGATGACCGGGTGCAGCAGCCTCAGCGTGACGTCCAGGACCTCGCCCAGGACGCGCTGGCTGACCTCGGCCGCCTCGCCGCCCGCCTGGAACGTGGTCTTGGACAGCTCGACGTACCAGTCGAAGACCTCGTCCCATGCGAAGTGGTACAGCGCCTCGCTGAGCTTGGCGAACTGGAAGTCCTCGTAGTACGCGTCGACCTGGGCGACCGTCTCGTTCAGGCGGGAGAGGATCCAGCGGTCCGTCGCCGACAACCGGGAGGCGTCCGGCAGCGGCCCGTCCACCGTCGCGCCGTTCATCAGTGCGAAGCGCGTGGCGTTCCAGATCTTGTTGGCGAAGTTGCGGGAGGCCTGGACCCAGTCCTCGCCGATCGGGACGTCGGTGCCGGGGTTGGCGCCGCGCGCGAGGGTGAAGCGGAGCGCGTCGGAGCCGTACTTGTCCATCCAGTCGAGCGGGTCGACGACGTTGCCGAAGGACTTCGACATCTTCTTGCCGCGCTCGTCGCGGACCAGGCCGGTCAGCGCGATGGTCCTGAAGGGGACCTCGCCGTCCATGGCGTAGAGGCCGAACATCATCATCCGGGCGACCCAGAAGAAGATGATGTCGTGGCCGGTGAGCAGGACGTCGGTCGAGTAGAACTTCCGCAGGTCCTCGGTCTGCTCGGGCCAGCCGAGCGTGGAGAACGGCCACAGGCCGGAGGAGAACCAGGTGTCCAGGACGTCGGTGTCCTGGGTCCAGCCCTCCGCCTCCGTGCCGGGCGGCTGCTCGTCGGGGCCGACGCAGACGGTCTCGCCGTTCGGGCCGTACCAGACCGGGATGCGGTGGCCCCACCAGAGCTGGCGCGAGATGCACCAGTCGAACATGTTGTCCACCCAGTCGAAGTAGCGCTTCGACATGTCCTCGGGGTGGATCTTGACCCGGCCGTCACGGACGGCGTCACCGGCGGCCTTCGCCAGCGGGCCGACCTTGACCCACCACTGCATGGACAGGCGCGGCTCGACCGTGGTCTTGCAGCGGGAGCAGTGGCCGACGGAGTGGACGTACGGGCGCTTCTCGGCGACGATCCGGCCCTGCGAGCGCAGCGCGCCGACGACGGCGGAGCGGGCCTCGAAGCGGTCCTGGCCGAGGAAGGGGCCATGGACGGTGATGACGCCGTGGTCGTCCATGATCGTCATGGAGGGCAGGTTGTGGCGCTGGCCGATCGCGAAGTCGTTCGGGTCGTGGGCCGGGGTGACCTTGACCGCGCCGGTGCCGAACTCCGGGTCGACGTGGGTGTCGGCGACGACCGGGATGGTGCGGTCGGTGAGCGGCAGCTTGATGTGCTTGCCGACGAGGTGCTTGTAGCGCTCGTCGTCCGGGTGGACGGCGACGGCCGTGTCGCCGAGCATCGTCTCCGCGCGGGTGGTGGCGACGACGAGGCTGTCCTCGCCCTCGCCGTACCGGATGGAGACCAGCTCGCCGGAGTCCTCCTGGTGCTCGACCTCGATGTCGGAGATGGCGGTCAGACAGCGCGGGCACCAGTTGATGATGCGCTCGGCGCGATAGATCAGCTCGTCGTCGTAGAGCCGCTTGAAGATTGTCTGGACGGCCTTGGACAACCCTTCGTCCATGGTGAACCGTTCACGGCTCCAGTCCACACCGTCGCCGAGCCGGCGCATCTGGCCGAGGATCTTGCCGCCGTACTCCTCCTTCCACTGCCAGACGCGCTCGACGAACTCCTCGCGCCCCAAGTCGTGGCGGGACTTGCCCTCTTCGGCGAGCTGCTGCTCGACCTTGTTCTGCGTGGCGATGCCGGCGTGGTCCATGCCGGGGAGCCACAGGGACTCGTAACCCTGCATGCGCTTGCGGCGCGTGAGGGCGTCCATGAGGGTGTGCTGGAAGGCGTGCCCGAGGTGCAGGCTGCCGGTGACGTTCGGCGGCGGGATGACGATGGTGTACGCGGGCTTGTCGCTCTTGGCGTCGGCGGCGAAGTAACCCCGTTCTACCCAGCGCTCGTACAGCGTCCCCTCTACATCGGCCGGCGCGTACTGGGTCGGCAGATCGATGGCGGGCGCTGAAGGCTGCTGCTGAGCGTTCTCGGTCACGCGCTCAGTTTAGAGGTGTCACGGGGTGGTCCCGAAACTCGATTCTTCCGTAACGGTGCGACCCCCGGTGCGTGGGACCCATCGTGTTTGCGCCAGGATGTCAGGAACACATAAGCATCTGGAGGGGAACCCAGAACATGAGTTACAACCAGCCGGGCCCGTACGGCGGGCAGCCCCAGCAGCCCGGACCGTACGGTCAGCCGGGCGGCCAGCCGGGCCCCTACGGCCAGCAGCCGCCGCAGGCCGCCCCCCAGCCCGGCTACGGCTACCCGCAGCAGGCACCCCCGCAGCAGCCGGGGTACGGGTACCCGCAGCAGACCCCTCAGGGCGCTCCGCCCCAGACCCCGCCCTACGGCCAGCAGCAGGCGTACGGCCAGCAGGCCCCGTACGGCCAGCAGCAGCCCTACCCGACGGTGCCCCAGCCGCCGGCCGCCTCCGGCGGTGGCGGCAAGAAGGTCGGCATCATCCTCGGCGCGGTGGCGGTCGTGGCCGCGATCGCCGTGGGCGCGTACTTCGTCTTCGGCGGCGGCAGCGGCTCGGACATCGCGGACGACGGCCCGCACAAGCTGACTACGCCGGAGACTGTGCTCAAGGAGTACAAGAAGGGCGAGGGCTCCGGCAGCAGCAGCCTGAGCAAGGACGACATCGAGGAAGCCGAGAAGCACGGCGTGAAGAACGCCGAGGACGTGAGCGCCGAGTACCAGTCCGGCGACGAGAACAACATGATGTCCATGAAGGCGCTCAACTTCATGGGTGTGTACGGCGAGATCGAGGACCCCGAGGCCGTGGTCGACGCCATGTTCGCCGAGATGAAGAAGGACGCGGCCGAGGACTCCGACTCCGGCGGTGAGATCGTCGGCAGCCCGGAGTCGTTCGACTCGGCGGACGGCGCGGTACTCAAGTGCCAGGAGACGAAGTTCAAGAACCCCGGCGCGGGAAGCAGCGCAGCGTCCGGCCCCGAACAGTTCAGCATGCCGCTGTGCATCTGGGGCGACCACAGCACCATCGGCATTGTCATGAGCCTCGACATGGCCGACGCCATGGCGGGCAAGGCCGTCGACCTCGGCGCAGCGGCCGACATGGCCGCCAACCTCCGCAAGGAAGTCCGCGTCAAGATCTGACGCCGCCAACTCCCGGGTTCCATCAGAACGGAAGA
>NZ_AEJC01000561.1 GCF_000317595.1 Streptomyces ipomoeae 91-03
CCCCTCGGACCGGCGCCTCAACACATGGCGCAGCGCGATGTTTCACGTGAAACATCGCGCCGCACTGGTGCCCACACGGCGATGAAGAGCCGCCGTCACGAAACCTGAGACGCCTGGACCCACCACTCCTTGAGTGCGGCCACTGCCTCGTCGTGTTCCATCGGCCCGTTCTCCAGCCGCAGCTCCAGCAGGAACTTGTAGGCCTGCCCGACGACCGGGCCCGGGCCGACACCCAGGATTTCCATGATCTGGTTGCCATCGAGGTCCGGACGGATGGCGTCCAGCTCTTCCCGCTCCTGGAGTTGAGCGATGCGCTCCTCCAGACCGTCGTACGCGCGGGACAGGGCGTTCGCCTTGCGTTTGTTGCGCGTGGTGCAGTCGGAGCGGGTCAGCTTGTGGAGCCGGTCGAGCAGCGGGCCCGCGTCGCGGACGTATCGGCGTACGGCGGAGTCCGTCCACTCCCCGGTGCCGTAGCCGTGGAAGCGCAGGTGCAGTTCGACCAGGCGCGAGACGTCCTTGATGAGCTCGTTGGAGTACTTGAGGTCCGTCATGCGCTTCTTGGTCATCTTGGCGCCCACCACCTCATGGTGGTGGAACGAGACCCGGCCGTCCTTCTCGAAACGGCGCGTGCGCGGCTTACCGATGTCGTGCAGCAGCGCGGCAAGGCGAAGGGTGAGGTCCGGCCCGCGGTCCTCCAGCGCGATCGCCTGCTCCAGGACGATCAGAGTGTGGTCGTAGACGTCCTTGTGCCGGTGGTGCTCGTCTCGCTCCAGCCGCAGCGCCGGCAGCTCGGGCAGGACATACTCGGCGAGGCCGGTGTCGACGAGCAGCGTCAGGCCCTTGCGGGGGTGAGCGGAAAGGATCAGCTTGTTCAGCTCGTCCCGTACCCGCTCCGCCGAGACGATCTCCAGGCGGTCCGCCATGTCGGTCATCGCCGAGATGACCTCGGGTGCCACCTCGAAGTCGAGCTGCGCGGCGAAACGCGCGGCCCGCATCATGCGCAGCGGGTCGTCGGAGAAGGACTCCTCCGGAGTACCGGGGGTGCGCAGGACACGCGCCGCGAGATCCTCCAGCCCACCGTGCGGGTCGATGAACTCCTTCTCCGGAAGCGCCACCGCCATCGCGTTCACGGTGAAGTCCCGTCGTACGAGGTCTTCCTCGATCGAGTCCCCGTACGACACCTCCGGTTTGCGCGAGGTCCGGTCATACGCCTCCGACCGGTAAGTCGTGATCTCGATCTGGAAGCTTCGATCGGCGTCCCCGACTCGGGCGTCCTTCTGCGCCCCCACCGTGCCGAAGGCGATTCCGACGTCCCAGACGGCGTCGGCCCAGGGACGCACGATCTTCAGTACGTCCTCGGGGCGGGCGTCCGTCGTGAAGTCCAGGTCGTTGCCGAGCCGGCCGAGCAGCGCGTCCCTGACCGAACCGCCGACCAGGGCGAGTGAGAACCCGGCCTCCCGGAAGCGGCGGGCGAGATCGTCGGCGACAGGAGCCACCCGCAGCAGTTCACTCACCGCGCGGCGCTGCACCTGGCTCAGGGCACTGGGGTCTTCTTTGGCGTTCGGCACAGCAGAAAAGGGTACGTGGCCCTGGTGGCGGCGGTCGCCTCCATTGAACGTGCACAAGGGCTTCGTGCAGGTGACCTCATTGCCGACCCCATTAATACGTGCACATACGGGGACAGCCCGGCCTTGTCTTCCGATCTTGTGGGGCGGACCGCGGCACTTCCCCTCGGCGCGCCTCGTTACCATGCGTGGACGCACATTCCGACGACCACTGACGACGACGAGGGACGGGCGAGCGCGTGGCCGAGGCGGCAGACTTCCAGGGGACGAGTCCCTCACCTGCCCGCCGGTGGCTGCTGCGCACCGGAGCGCTCCTCGCGGGGGCTCCTCTGCTGGCCGGTCTGCTCCAGCTCCCCGCGTCCCCGGACGCCCGGGCGGCGCAGAAGGCCTCACCCGCCGAGGCCTCGGAGACGAACACCGTCGAGGTCGCCCTGGACTCGCTGAGCCCCAGCGTGCCCACCGACGGCGACACAGTCACCGTCTCCGGCACGGTCACGAACAAGGGCAAGCAGACGATCACGGACGCCCATGTGGGCCTGCGGGTGGGCTCGGCCGCCCTGACGAGCCGTACGGCCATCGACTCCGCCGCCAAGCGCACCGGCTTCGACCAGTTCACCGACGGGACGGAGATCGGCGGGAAGTACATGGAGAAGTTCTCCCGGCTCAACTCCGGAGTGGCCCAGCCCTTCACCATCTCGGTGCCCGTCAAGGAGCTGGACCTCGGCTCGGACGGTGTCTACCAGCTCGGCGTCTCCCTCACCGGCCGGACCTCCGCCGCTCCGTACGACCAGATCCTCGGCATCCAGCGCACGTTCCTGCCGTGGCAGCCCGACGAGGCCGACACCCAGACGAAGACGACCTACCTCTGGCCGCTGATCTCCACCACCCACCTCACGGCCGAGACGGGCCCGGGGGAGCAGCAGACGCCCGTCTTCCTGAACGACGACCTGGCCAAGGAGATCTCCGCGGGCGGCCGTCTGGAGCAGATGCTGACGCTGGGCAAGGACCTCGACATCACCTGGGTGATCGACCCCGACCTGCTGGCGTCCGTCGTCGCGATGACGGAGAACTACCGCGTCCGAAGCGGAGACACCACCGTCGCGGGCAAGAACCAGGCCGTCGCCAAGGAATGGCTGGCGGAACTGGAGACGGCGGTCCAGGGCGACGAGGTGATCGCCCTTCCCTTCGCCGACCCGGATCTGGCGTCCATGGCGTCCAACGGCAAGACCGTCACCGGTTCCCTCAGCCGTCTGAAGGAGGCCACCGACGTCGCCGCGGACACCGTCGAGAACATCCTCCGTGTGGAACCGAACACCGAATTCTCCTGGCCCGTGAACGGCGCCGTCGACCCGTCGATCGTCAAGGTGGCCATCTCCGCGGGCGCCGACAAGGTGATCGCCCGCAGCGACAGCCTCCAGGAGCGCAACGATCTGTCCTACACGCCCAGCGCGGCCCGTCCCATCGGTGGCGGCACCACGGCCGTCGTCGCGGACGCCCGGCTGTCCACGGCGTTCCAGAGCGACATGACGAAGGCCGAGAGCTCCACCCTGGCAGTGCAGAAGTTCCTCGCCCAGAGTCTGATGACGGACCTCCAGACCAACAAGCAGCGCAGCATCGTGATCGCTCCGCAGCGCATGCCGTCGGCGAGCCAGGCACAGACCATGGCGCAGGCGCTGACGGCGCTCCAGGGGAGCACTTGGTCGCAGTCCCAGGAACTGTCGGCAGCCGCCGACGCCAAGCCCGACCCGAACGCCACCACCAAGATCCCGTCCGCCTCGGCATACCCCTCGTCGCTGCGCAAGCAGGCGCTGCCGAAGTCGGCGTTCGAGGAGATCCAGACCACGCAGAGCGACCTCGACCGCTTCAAGGTGATCCTCAGCGACAAGTCCCGCGTGGTCACGCCCTTCGGCCGGACCATGGACCGTGAGATGTCCACCTCCTGGCGGGGCCGCTCCACCGTGGCGGAGACCTACCGCGACGACGTGCAGTCGTACCTCGACACGCTCACCAGCCAGGTCCGGCTGATCGAGAAGTCCGAGACGAAGCTCTCGGGCCGCAGCGCCACGATCCCTGTGACGGTTCAGAACAACCTCGTGCAGGGCGTCGAAAAGCTGAAGCTCCGTCTCACCTCGCAGGCCCCGAAGCGTCTGAAGATCGATGAAGAGGCCTTCGCCGAGCAGACCATCGACATCTCGGGCGGGCACAGCGAGTCGGTGAAGTTCACCACCAACGCCGAGGCCAACGGCAAGGTCGATGTCGTCGCCCAGCTCTATACGCAGGACGGCCAGCCGTACGGGGACGAGGTCACCTTCACGGTGAACGTCACCGAGATCACACCCACGGTGATGCTGGTCATCGCCGGTGGTGTCCTGCTCCTCGTCCTCGCCGGATTCCGGATGTACACGCAGCGCAAGCGCGCCGCCGCCCGACTGGAGGCGGAGGGGATCTCGACGGACCGGAACGCGTCGGAAGACAACTCTCCGGGCGAGGACGCGAACACCGAGGCGGCCTCAGTCGTACACACTGTCGAGGAGGAATCCCCGGTCGAGTCCGGGGCAGACGTGCCGGAGCACCCGAGTGACCCGGCCCCGGACACCGCATCGGAAAACGCCGACCCGTCCGGCACGGGTGAGAGAGTGGACCGTTGAGCGATTGCGTGGCCGGTGGGCCCGGGGACGATGAGGTGGGTTAACCATGAACGCGCCGTACGACGGTGACCGCGGCCAGGGCGCGGCCGACTCGGGCTACCCCGAGGGCATGCCCGGGTCGGGCCAGGTGCCGCCGCAGCCCCCCGCGGACATGTACCTGCAGGACGCCTACGCCCAGGACCCCTACCGCGCGCAGGATCCGACCATCCAGGGCCCGGTGGCCGAAGCCCGCTACGACCGCGCCGCGCACCCGCCGCCGGGCACCTACCCGCCGCAACAGCCGCTCTACGCCCAGCCGTCGGCGTCGCAGTACGCCCCCGACCCGCGCGTGTGGGCCCAGACCCCGGCGCCCGAGCCGGAAGGGCCCTCGCGGCATCTGCCGTACGGTGACGACGCCCGCACCACCCAGTTCGTCGGCGTGGACGATCTCGTCACGCAGGCCGGGGAGGAGCGCCACGAACCGGACGCGTTCGCCCATCTCTTCCGGGACCAGCAGCAGGGTGGTCCCGCGCCCACGGGCCAGCCGTCCGTGCCCGGCCCGGCCCCCGCTCCGGGCCCGGGGCAGCCGACGTACGAGGAGCCCGCGCCGGCCCCCGCCGCTGCCACGCCCGCGCCGACCCCGAAGAAGGGCGGTCGCGCCTCGGGCCTGCTGAAGTCGAGCGCCGTCATGGCGGCCGGCACCATGGTCTCCCGCCTCACCGGCTTCATTCGGTCGGCGATGATCGTCTCGGCACTGGGCCTCAGCCTCCTTGGCGAGTCCTTCCAGGTGGCCTACCAGCTGCCGACGATGATCTACATCCTGACTGTCGGCGGTGGTCTCAACTCCGTCTTCGTGCCCCAGCTCGTGCGAGCCATGAAGGAGGACGACGACGGCGGGGAGGCTTACGCCAACCGGCTGCTGACCTTGGTCATGGTGGTCCTCGGCGTGCTCACGGCACTGGCCATGTTTGCCGCGCCGCTCCTCGTCCGCGCGCTGTCGACCCCCCTCGCCAACAACGCCGAGGCCAACGACGTCGCCGTCACCTTCACCCGGTACTTCCTGCCCTCGATCTTCTTCATGGGCATCCACGTGGTGATGGGTCAGATCCTCAACGCCCGCGACAGGTTCGGGGCGATGATGTGGACCCCGGTCCTGAACAACATCGTGATCATCGTGACCCTCGGCGCGTTCCTCTGGGTCTACGGCAGCGCGGCCGACTCACACATGACGGTCGACAACATCCCCCCGGAGGGCGAGCGGCTGCTCGGTGTCGGCATCCTCCTGGGCCTCGTGGTCCAGGCCCTCGCGATGATTCCGTACCTGCGGGAGACCGGGTTCCGAATTCGGCTGCGCTTCGACTGGCGAGGGCACGGCCTCGGCAAGGCCGCGGTGCTTGCCAAGTGGACGATCCTTTTCGTGCTCGCCAACCAGGTGGGCGCCCTCATCGTGGTCCAGCTGGCAACCGCCGCGGTCACCGAAACGAAGATCTCCGGAACCGGATACAGCGCCTATGCCAACGCCCAGCTCATCTGGGGCCTGCCACAGGCCATCATCACGGTCTCCCTGATGGCCGCCCTCCTGCCGCGTATCTCGCGCTCGGCAGCCGAGGACGACGCCGGCGCCGTCCGCGACGACATCTCCCAGGGCCTGCGCACCACAGCCGTCGCGATCGTGCCGATCGCCTTCGGTTTCGTCGCGCTCGGCATCCCCATGTGCACGCTGATCTTCGGCTCGTCCGGCATCGGCGCGGCCACGAACATGGGCTTCATGCTGATGGCCTTCGGCCTCGGCCTGATCCCGTACTCCGTGCAGTACGTCGTCCTGCGCGCCTTCTACGCCTACGAGGACACCCGGACACCCTTCTACAACACGGTCATCGTGGCCGCCGTCAACGCGAGCGCTTCCGGGATCTGCTTCTTCGTGATCCCGGCCCGCTGGGCGGTGGTCGGCATGGCCGCCTCGTACGGTCTGGCGTACATGATCGGCGTCGGTATCGCCTGGCGGCGGCTCAAGAAGCGGCTGGGCGGCGACCTGGACGGATCCCGGGTACTGCGGACGTACGCGCGGCTGTCCATCGCCTCGTTGCCCGCGGCACTGCTCAGCGGCGCTGCCAGTTACGGAATCAGCAAGACCCTGGGGCAGGGCGTCGGCGGCTCGATGCTCGCACTCGTCGGAGGAGGAATCGTTCTGCTCGGTGTCTTCTACGTCGCCGCACGGCGCATGCGCATCGAAGAGCTCAACTCGATGGTCGGTATGGTCCGTGGACGGCTGGGGCGCTGAGGCGGGGGTACGCGCACAACCATCGTCCGCCGCCGCGTGTCGCTCATAGCGGCGGACTGTGGGCACAATTGGCTTTGGCGTCGCAACGCGCGCAACGGATGGGGAGGCAGGAACGACGGTGGCGGAACGGAGCACGGCTGCCGTCGACGTGGCAGACAGCGGCGACGAGCCGCTGACCGCGCAGGCGGACCAGTCCACGGCCGACGGGGAGGCCCAGAACCGGGAGCGGGACACGGAAAGCTCGGCGAGCGAAGAGGCACAGGGGAGCGGCGGTACCGAGAACCTCTCGAAGACGGCACCGCCCGAACTGCACAGCGGCCACAAACTCGCCAGGCGCTACCGCCTCGAAGAGTGCGTCACCCGTCTGGACGGTTTCAGCAGTTGGCGTGCCGTGGACGAGAAACTGCGTCGCGCGGTCGGAGTTCATGTACTCCCCGCCGACCACGCGCGCGCCCGTTCCGTACTGGCGGCGGCCCGTTCCGCGGCGCTGCTGGGCGATCCCCGCTTCGTCCAGGTGCTGGACGCGGTCGAGGAGAACGACCTCGTGTACGTGGTGCACGAATGGCTTCCCGATGCCACGGAACTGACGACGCTTCTGGCTTCCGCCCCGCTGGAACCGCACGACGCGTACCAGATGGTCACCCAGGTCTCCCACGCCATGGCCGCCGCCCACCGCGAAGGCCTCTCCCATCTGCGGCTCAGCCCGAGCGCCGTACTGCGGTCCGCCTCGGGCCAGTGGCGCATCCGTGGTCTCGCGGTGAATGCCGCGCTGCGGGGCATCGGCTCCGACACCCCGCAGCGCACGGACACGGAGGCGATCGGCGCGCTGCTGTACGCGGCGCTCACCCAGCGCTGGCCGTACGAGAACGACGCGCACGGCCTCTCGGGACTCCCCAAGGGCGTCGGACTCATCGCACCCGACCAGGTGCGGGCCGGCGTCCACCGCGGCCTGTCAGAGCTCGCCATGCGTGCGCTCGCCAACGACGGCGCCACCGCCTCGCGCCACGAGTCTCCGTGCACGACGCCGGAGGAGCTGGTGAAGGCGATCGGCGAGATGCCCCGCATCCGCCCACCGGAGCCCGCGTTCACCGCGCCGCCCGACTACCAGCGCACGACGTACCAGCAGGGGACGTACGGCCGCCAGGCTCCCCACGCGGGCGTCACACAGCCCCTGCCCCAGCCTCCGCCCCCGCTGCAGAGCCGGACCGGCAAGGCCCTCAAGTGGGCGGTGTCGGCGCTGCTGATCGCCGCGCTCGGTCTCGGCAGCTGGCAGCTCGCCGACGCGCTCATGGGCCGCGGCGACCAGTCCGGTGACACGGACACCAGCCAGACGACCGACGACAACGACAAGGGCGCCAACACCGCCAAGCCGGTCACGACGCTCAGCATCAAGGACGCCGCGGAGTACTACCCGGACGGCAAGCCGCAGCACGCGAACGACGTGGATCTGACGTACGACAAGAACACGTCGACGTACTGGCGGACCTACTCCTACAACGACGGCCCCACTCTGGCGCCCTTCAAGCAGGGCGTCGGGATCGTCTACGACCTCGGCTCGGCCCAGGAGGTGTCCGCGGCCTCAATAGGGCTGTACTACGCCGGCGACCACACGACGGCCACGCTCTACGCGGCCGACTCCCTGTCCTCGTCCGCTTCCCTCAGCTCCATGACGAAGATCGCGGCGAACACGACCAGCGGAACGAGCCTGAAGATCTCCGCCAAGAAGCCGGTGAAGACCCGGTACGTTCTCATCTGGCTCACCGCGGTGCCCAAGGCGGACGGTGACCAGTTCAGTGGCGCCGGTTACAAGCAGGCGATCACCGATGTGAAGTTCACTGGCTGAGAACTCACCAGAGGGAGGGGATCCGTTGGCGCACAGCGCTGATCACAGCGGGGTGAGCGATCAGGATCTCCTGGCCCGTCATGTGGAGGGTGATCCCGATGCCTTCGGTGAGCTCGTACGGCGGCACCGGGATCGCCTGTGGGCGGTGGCGCTGCGGACGCTGGGGGACCGTGAGGAGGCCGCGGACGCCGTGCAGGACGCGCTGGTCTCCGCCTATCGGGCCGCCCACACCTTCCGTGGTCAGTCGGCCGTCACGACCTGGCTGCACCGCATCACGGTGAACGCCTGCCTGGACCGCGCCCGCAAGGCAGCCTCTCGCAAGACATCACCCGTCGACGACACCGAGCGCCTGGAGCAGCTTCTGGAGCCGCACGAGTCGGCCTCCGCTCCCGCCGAGCGCAACGATCTCCACCGCCAGTTGCTGGAGGCCCTGGGCACCCTGCCGACGGACCAGCGGGCGGCGCTCGTCCTGGTGGACATGCAGGGCTATCCGGTCGCGGAAGCCGCGCGGATCCTCGACGTCCCGACCGGCACCGTCAAAAGCCGCTGCGCCCGTGGCAGAGCCAGACTTCTGCCGCTGCTGAACCATCTCCGCGCGGACGGAGGAGGTGCCGGTGGCGGAAAATCGGAGCGCGGAAGGAACCGGACGCAGGGGACATCCGTCCCACCCGCAGCAGGACCACATGATGCAGGGCCAAGCGATTCAGCTGCTGTGAAGGGCGGAGGTGGGCGAGCGTGACATCCACGACCGACACGGCCGGGCACCCGGAAGTCACGGAGATCTCCGACCTCACCGAAGGTCTGCTCCCACCGTCCCGCACCGCGGATGTCCGTCGACACCTGGACGAGTGCCCCCTCTGCGCCGACGTGTACGCCTCGCTGGAGGAGATCCGCAGCATGCTCGGCACTCTGCCGGGCCCTCCGCGCATGCCCGACGACGTGGCGGGACGGATCGATGCCGCCCTGGCCGCCGAAGCTCTGTTGAACGCCACGGCACCCGACACCGAGACCACCGAAATCCCCGCCGCTGTCGGAGCCTCCCGCGCCTTGTCGAGCGAGGACGACAGCGCGCATGTTTCACGTGAAACATCGTCGGTGGTGGATCGCCCTGCGGGTCATCCACGCGCGTCCACCGGCCCGGGCCGCACAAGTCAGAAGCGCCGCAACCGTCGCAGGACCGTCCTCGGAGCCGTCCTCACGGCCGCCGCCCTGGGCCTCAGCGCGATCCTGGTCCAGTCGATCGGTGACAACAACCGCCCCACAACCTCAGCTCCGACCCCGGCCTCTGACACCTTCTCCGGGGTCAAGCTGGAGAACCAGGTAAAGGATCTCCTGGACAAGGCCGAGACTCAGAGCTCGCCTGGCAGGGATCGCTTCGGAACCGAGACCGTGTCGCCTGGCGCACCGGTGTCCCCCGAGAAGGGCGCGACCACGACCTTCAAGACCGACGTGCCTGTCTGCATCGCAAAGGGCATCGGCGACATCACAGGCGCGATCGCTTCCGAGCCGGGAACCTACCGGGGAGCGGACGCGTACCTCGTGCTGCTGCCCAACAGCTCCGACGACTCACGCGTCACCGCGTACGTCGTCGACGCCTCCTGCTTGGACAAGGCTTCGGAACCCGCCGGTGACGTCTTGCTGAAGCAGTCATTCACCCGTTCCTGAGTGCTGTCTCTCTCTTTCAGCCACCCCAGGCATCCCCGTGTGGTTCCGCGTCTCCGTGTGCCCGGACACACCGGGAATGCACGCCCCTTAGGATCCGTTGGGTGGGGTGAGAGTTCCGAGTACAGCTCCCACCGGCAGTACGCAGCAGACTCCAGAGACGAGGAATCAAGCCGTGAGCGACGTCCGTAACGTGATCATCATCGGCTCCGGGCCCGCCGGCTACACGGCGGCGCTCTACACCGCGCGCGCGTCGCTGAAGCCGCTGGTGTTCGAGGGCGCCGTCACCGCCGGCGGTGCGCTCATGAACACCACCGAGGTGGAGAACTTCCCCGGCTTCCGGGACGGGATCATGGGCCCCGACCTCATGGACAACATGCGCGCCCAGGCGGAGCGCTTCGGCGCCGAGCTCGTTCCGGACGACGTCGTCGCCGTCGACCTGAGCGGCGAGGTCAAGACCGTCACGGACACCGCGGGCACCGTGCACCGCGCCAAGGCTGTCATCGTCACCACGGGCTCGCAGCACCGCAAGCTCGGACTGCCGAACGAGGACGCCCTCTCCGGCCGCGGGGTCTCCTGGTGCGCCACGTGTGACGGATTCTTCTTCAAGGACCAGGACATCGCCGTGATCGGTGGCGGTGACACTGCGATGGAGGAGGCCACCTTCCTCTCCCGGTTCGCGAAGTCCGTGACCATCGTCCACCGCCGGGACACCCTGCGCGCCTCCAAGGCGATGCAGGAGCGGGCGTTCGCCGACCCGAAGATCTCCTTCATCTGGGACAGCGAGGTCGCCGAGATCCAGGGCGACCAGAAGCTCGCCGGGCTGAAGCTGCGCAACGTCAAGACGGGCGAGACGTCCGACCTGCCGGTGACGGGTCTGTTCATCGCGATCGGCCACGACCCGCGCACGGAACTCTTCAAGGGTCAGCTCGAGCTGGACGACGAGGGCTATCTGAAGGTCGCCTCCCCGTCGACCCGGACGAACCTGACCGGTGTCTTCGGCGCCGGTGACGTCGTCGACCACACATACCGCCAGGCGATCACGGCAGCCGGCACCGGCTGCTCCGCCGCCCTCGACGCCGAGCGCTTCCTCGCCGCCCTCGCGGACGGCGAGCAGAGCGCCGAGCCCGAGAAGACCACCGTCTGACCCCCGTCCGCCCCACCGCACCAACCAGTTAGGAGCCCTTCCGTGGCCGGCACTCTGAAGAACGTGACCGACGACTCCTTCGAGCAGGACGTCCTCAAGAACGACAAGCCCGTCCTGGTGGACTTCTGGGCCGCCTGGTGCGGCCCGTGCCGCCAGATCGCGCCGTCCCTCGAAGCTATCGCCCAGGAGTACGGCGACAAGATCGAGATCGTCAAGCTCAACATCGACGAGAACCCGGCCACGGCTGCCAAGTACGGCGTCATGTCCATCCCGACCCTGAACGTCTACCAGCGTGGCGAGGTCGCCAAGACCATCGTCGGTGCCAAGCCGAAGGCAGCGATCGTGCGCGACCTTGAGGACTTCATCGCCGAGTGATGTTTCACGTGAAACATTGAAGGGGCCAACCCGCTGGGGTTGGCCCCTTCGCGTTGCCAGCGAACTCTTCCTATGTGGGAGCGTCCTCTTCAGAGCGGCCTCAACGCCGGTTCCTTCTGTACCGCTCCCAGAAGTCGGTCGAGTGCCAACTCAACGTCTTCCTTCCAGGAGAGCGTCGACCTCAGCTCCAACCTCAGCCGGGGATAGGTGGGATGGGGGCGGACCGTCTTGAAGCCCACAGCAGTCAGATGGTCCGCCGGCAGGACACAGGCCGGTTCCTTCCACCGTGCGTCCCCAAAAGCCTCGATCGCCCGGAAGCCTCGCCGCAGCAGATCTTTCGCGACCGTCTGAACCATCACACGGCCGAGACCCTGGCCCTGGTAGCCCTGCATGATGAAGGCGGTCATCAACTGGACCGCGTCGGGAGACACCGGGCTCGTGGGGAACGCTGTGGAGCGGGGCACATAGGCCGGAGGCGCGTACAGCACAAAGCCCACAGGTACCTCGTCCACGTAGACGACGCGTCCGCAGGACCCCCAGTCCAACAGGACCGCGGAGATCCATGCCTCCTTCTCCAGCGCGGGGGTACCGGCCTTTATCGCAGCCTCGCCGCTGACTGGGTCCAACTCCCAGAAGACGCACGAGCGGCAGCGCTTGGGAAGGTCCTGAAGGTTGTCAAGCGTGAGCGGTACGAGCCGACGCCCCATGAAGGCTGTTCCTCGCTTCCTTCGCCCGCAGCGTCGCGAGCGGCTGCCAAAGCGTTCCACTCCCTGAGCAGGCTGCCGACGAAGCCGCCGACCGCGCCGAGTCCCAGGCCCGCGGTCACCAGACCGGAACGGCTCACGGTTCGCATTACCCCGCCTCCCCTATAAAGGTGCCGCCAGGTGGATGCGCCATATCCGATCGCATCGTATCCACGATGCGATTGCCTAGATACCGCCTCAAAGCAAAGAGCGGGC
>NZ_AEJC01000562.1 GCF_000317595.1 Streptomyces ipomoeae 91-03
GACCGAGCTCTCATGCGCGGCGGGGTCGAAGGGGCGGCAGCCCTTGGGGGATGGGACGGGTAGGGGCGGCGGGGGCGAGAAACCGTTTGAAGCATCGCTGGTGTAATGGCTAGCCTCGGTCCATGCCCCTTACCTTCCAGCTGGACCCACCCCTCACCCCCACCCTCCGCGACGGCATCCTCACCCTCTGGGCGGACGTGTCCAACGCCGGAGGAGCGGTCGGATTCGTACCGCCCGTGTCCGTGGAGGAGATACGCCCGGAGCTGCTGAAGCACCTGGTCGCGATGGTCGAGGGCCGACACCGCCTCCTCGTCGGCCTCGACGAGGAGGGCAAGCCCGCGGCCACGGCGTTCTTCAGCTTCAACACACACCGGCTCATGACCCACTGGGTGTGGCTGTACACGGTGATGGTCCACCCCTCCCACCAGGGCAGGGGATACGGCCGCGACCTCCTGGCGGCGGCGGAGGAAGCCGCCCGCGGCTTCGACGGCATCGAGGCCATCCGCCTCAGCTGCCGCGGCGGCCTCGGCCTGGAGCACTTCTACGCGTCCTGCGGCTACAAGGAGGTGGGCCGCGTCCCGGCCGCCATCCGCGTCGCCCCGGACGACCACCGCGACGACATCACGATGCTGCTGCCACTGACGTGAGCCCCACCACTGACGTGAGCCCCACCACTGACGTGATCCTCCCCCAGATGTGAACCTCGCTCGCCGTGCCCCACACCCCACTGCAAGATCCCACTCCGGCCGTGCTTCACTGGACGGTGCCCTTTGGGAACGTCCGGAACGGAAACGGAAGAGTGGATTGAGATGCTCCGCTACACACTGATGCGCCTCGGGATCTTCGTGGGCTGCCTCGTGGTCGTCTGGGGCCTCGTCTACGCCGGTGTCGCCCCGCGCGGCCTCGGCGCATCCAACGGCATGTGGATGGTCCTCCTCTCCCTGCTGCTCTCCGCGCCGATCAGCTTCGTCGCCCTCCGCAAGGAGCGCGACCGGGCCTCCGCCAAGATCGCTCCCCACCTCGACCAGCGCATCAACCGCGTCAAGTCCAACCTCGCCGCCAACCGCAGCCAGGAGGACGAGGCCGACGACGCGGCGCGGGGTCAGCGCGCCGAGGCGGACAAGGCCGAGGAGAAGGCGCGTGCTGAGGGCGCCGCGAGCGGTGACACGGTCGACGCGGCCGACGAGCGCGGCGACAAGGCCGGTGAGCCCGCCGAGGTCGGCCGGTCCACGTCGGGCCGGGCTTCGTAACGAGACCTCCCCGGCGGTTTGACGGGATCTCTCCCGGTGGCCGAACCGTACGCTTGCTCGCATGGGTGCTGTGAAGAGCAAACGGATGCCTCGTGCGATGCGGGAACAGCAGATGCTGGACGCGGCCGTGCGGACCTTCGGGCAGCGCGGGTACCGGGCCGCGTCGATGGACGAGATCGCCGAACTGGCGGGCGTGTCCAAGCCGCTGGTGTATCTGTACCTGAACTCCAAGGAAGACCTCTTCACCGCCTGCATCCGCCGTGAGGCCAAGGCGCTCACCACCGCCGTACGCGCGGGCGTGAACCCCCGGCTGCCCGCCGACCGCCAGCTCTGGGAAGGGCTGCGGGCGTTCTTCACGCACACCGCGCAGAACCCGGACGGCTGGGCCGTACTGCATCTCCAGGCCCGTACGCACGGCGAACCGTTCGCCGAAGAAGTGGCCGCGATGCGGGAGGAGATGGTGGCGTTCGTCACGGGGCTGATCCTGGTCGCCGCCCGCGAGGCCCGCCGCGACCCGTCCCTCCCCGAACGCGAGGTCGCCGGCCTCGCCGAGGCCCTCGTCGGCGCGGCCGAGGCCCTCGCCGCCTGGGCCAACGCCACCCCCGGCATCACCGCCCGCCAGGCCGCGGCCACCCTGATGAACTTCGCCTGGTCCGGCCTCGGCGACCTGATGGAGGGCCGCCCGTGGTCACCACCGGTCGACATCATCACGCCCGCGGTGGACGCCGACCCGCCCGCGGCCGACATCGCCACCCCCGCGGCCGACATCGCCACGCCGACCGAGAAGCCGTGACCGTGTCGGCGCGACCCGCAGTCGGTGGGACCCCTCAGGCCGGTGCTGCCCCGCAGCCGCTGAGCCTTTGCAGTCGCTGAGCCCCCGCAGTCGGTGAGGATCGCGGTCGCGGTCCCTCAGGGGAGCAGCGGGTACACGCTCCCGGTCACGTGGACGCGTCCCCCCGCCGCCAGGCCCGTCCCCGCCAGACCTTCGCCCGGTACCGGTAGCCCGCCGCTCCGGAGTTCGAAGTCGCCCCGGGCCCGTCCGTCCGCCGCGTACGTCACCGTGCCCGGGAGTGCGACCGGTGCCCTGAAGTCGGCGTGGACGAGCGTCGCCGGGGGTGTGCCGTGTTCGGCGAGGCAGCGGGCCACCGTCCACATGCCGTGGGCGATGGCGCGGGGGAAGCCGAAGAGGCGGGCGCCGAGCGGATGCATATGTATGGGGTTCCGGTCCCCGGAGATCGAGCCGTACCGCCGTCCGACGTCCCCGGCCAACCGCCACTCGGCGACGGCAGGCAGCGGCTCACGCTCGGCCACGGACGACGGTCGGGCTCCGCCGTGCACCGGTGACTGCCGGCCCCCGCCGGCCTCGTCCGGCAGGGACCCGGTGGTCCGATGCCGCGCGAGATACGTGCTCCGCGACTCCCAGGCGACCTCTTCCCCGCCGATCCCGCCGATCCCGCCAATCCCGCCAATTCCGCCGATCCCACCGGCGCTGATCCCGTCGCCCTCGCCCTCCTCGCGGTTCCTGCCCTCCTCGAAGTCCCAGCCCTCCTTGCCGTCCCGTACCTCGGTCACCACCACCGCCTCGGTGCCACGGCGATGGGCCCTCAACTCATCGACGTACACGGACAGTTCGTACTCCCCCGTGGCAGGCAGCGCCCGACGCCGGGTGATCTCGATCGAGGTGTGGACGAGCCCGAGGAGGGGCAGCGGGAAGTCCCGGTCGGACATGAGCCGCATGGCGAGCGGGAAGCCGAGGATGTGCGGGTAGGTGAGCGGCACGGCGTCCTCGCCGGTGGGGAAGCCGCAGACCCGCTCGTACGCGGCGAGCCGGGCGAGGTCGATCCGGACGCCGGGGAGGACGAGGCGGGGGAGTCCGGGCAGTCCGGGTGTCGCCGACAGTCTGCGGTTCTTGCCCGGCGAGAACAGGGCGCCCCGGGTGAAGAGGGGGCCGAGGGAGGGGGAGCCGGTGAGGGTGAGGGTGTGCATGGGACGGGTTCCCCTTCCGCTCTCCTGCCTGCTGCATCTTCTTACTCGACAGTAGGTTACCCGAGGTAAGTGTCGATAAAAGTGGCGATGGAGGACGGCTCGGGGATCGGGAGCTGAACGACCCTCAGGTAACTTGGCACCCCTTTGACCTGCACGGCAGTGACCGGCGACACTGCACATCCCTGGCCCCGGACCATCCCCGGACCACCTCCACACTCACACAAACCTCACACAACAACCCCGTACGATCCGGGCACGCCGAACGCCCAGGAGCCGCCCGTGTCCAGCCGCGACCGCACCGAACCCGTGCTTGTGGAACCCGAGTTGAAGCGACTGGACGGCGCCGTGCGGGAGGCGTACGTCCCCGCGCTGGCCACGCCGGTGACGTACGGCTCGCTCGCGGACATCCCGTTCGACAACGCGGACCACGACCCCGAGGCGGTGGTCCTCAGCCGCAAGGACGGTGGCACCGGCGGGGACGCCGAGGGCCGCTGGCGGGACGTGACGGCGGCGGAGTTCGCGGCCGAGGTGCTCGCCGTGGCGAAGGGGCTGGTCGCCGAGGGGCTGATGCCGGGCGACCGTATCGCGATCATGGCGCGGACGACGTACGAGTGGACACTGCTGGACTTCGCGGCGTGGGCGGCGGGCCTGGTGACGGTCCCCGTCTATCCGACCTCGTCCGTCTTCCAGACCCGCTGGATCCTCCAGGACTCGGGCGCGGTGGCGCTCGCCGTGGAGTCGACGTCCCAGGCCGCCGCCCTCGGCCCCGAACGTGACCGCCTCCCCGACCTCCGCCACATGTGGGTCTTCGAGAAGGGCCACGTGGAACGCCTCGCCGAACTGGGCCGGGACGTCTCCGACCAGGAAATCGCCGTACGGCGTGGGGTGCTGGGCCCCGACACCCTGGCGACCCTGATCTACACCTCGGGCACGACGGGCCGCCCCAAGGGCTGTGCCCTCACCCACGGCAACTTCTTCGCGGAGGTCGACAACGCGATCGACCTCCTCTACCCGATCTTCCGCGCGAAGACGGACGAGGAGGCGTCCACGCTTCTCTTCCTCCCCCTCGCGCACGTGTTCGGCCGCATGGTGGCGATCGCCTGTATGCGGGCGCGGATACGGGTGGGCCACTCGCCGAGCTTCCGCACGGAGGACCTGCTGGCGGATCTCAAATCCTTCCGCCCGACCTTCCTCCTGCTCATCCCCTACGTCCTGGAGAAGGTCTTCAACACGGCCCGTGCCTCCGCCGAACGCATGGGCCGCGCCTCGTCCTTCGACCGCGCCGCCGCGGTCGCCCGCCGCTACGGCGAGGCCCTGGAGTCCGAGCAGCACGGCACGGGCCCCGGCCCGACCGCCTTCCTGAAGGCGGCCCGCACCTTCTACGACCCCCTCGTCTACCGCCGTATCCGCAACGCCCTGGGCGGCAGGGTCCGTTACGTGATCTGCGGCGGCTCCCCGCTGGGCCGGCGCCTCGCCGCCTTCTACGCGGGCGCCGGAATAGACGTCTTCGAGGGCTACGGCCTGACGGAGACGACCGCGGCCGTCACGGTGACCCCTCCCGTCCGCCCCCGCCTGGGCACGGTGGGCCGGCCGCTCCCCGGCACGCGGGTCCGTATAGCCGCCGACGGCGAGGTGTTGCTCCACGGCGGCCAGATCTTCCGCGGCTACTGGGATCCCCAGGCCGGCGGCGTCGTTCCGGCGGGCCCCGAGGGCTGGTTCGCCACCGGTGACATAGGCGAGCTGGACGAAGAGGGCTACCTCACGATCACCGGCCGCAAGAAGGAGATCCTGGTCACCGACAGCGGCAAGAACGTGGCCCCGGCCCCGCTGGAGAACTGGCTCCGCTCCCACCCCCTGATCGCCCAGGCCATGGTGATCGGTGACCGCCGCCCCTATGTGACGGCGCTGCTGACACTGGACCCCGAGGGCATCACCCACTGGCGCCAGATGAACGCCAAACACGCCGTCCCCCCGGAACTCCTCGCTGACGACGACGAGTTGCTGGCGGTCCTCCAGCGGGCGGTGGACGAGGCCAACCGTCTGGTCTCCCGCCCCGAGTCCATCCGCCGCTTCACCGTCGTCCCGGGCGGCTTCACGGAGGAGGCGGGCCACCTGACCCCGTCGATGAAGCTGCGTCGCGAGGTCATCGAGGAGGCGTTCGCGGCGGAGATCGAGGGACTGTACGAGAGGTAGGGCGCCGCGGCGCTCAGATGAGGGCGTCCTTGTAGTAGAAGCTGGCCTTCTTGTCCGTCTGGCTGAGGGATTCCTCGGAGCCGAACCCGATGTGCAGGCGGGCCGCGGCGGGGTTCGAGATGTCCGGGATCTGGATGGCCAGCCCTTCCGGCTCCCGGTAGAAGAGGCTCTCGCCCGCTTTGGTGAGCGCGCGTTCGACGACGGTTCCGGTGTTCCAGTCGATGGTGGTGACGTAGGTGTTGTTGTCGCTGGTCCGGTTGCCGGTGGTGGAGTCGTAGGTGTAGGCGTTTCCGTCCAGCGTGTACAGGTACTGGCCCAGGGAGGTGTAGCCCTGGAAGGTGGGGTCGGTGAGCACGGCCGGCTGGGTGATGGTGGCCAGTGGGGTGAAGGTGCCGGCTTTGAACGTCGCCAGGTCGTGGAGACCGAGTTTCCAGGTGCCGCTGACGCGGTGGCGGTGTGCCAGGCGGCTGTTGACGGGGTCGATGGCGACGGTGTTGTGGTCGGAGCCGGGTACGGGGTCGAACCTGGTCACCAGGTGGGAGTCCGGTGTGAGCACGGCTCCGTTGGCGAACTTGAAGCGTGCGATCTTCGTTCCGTAGCCGACGTTCTTGCTGTCGGGGACGGAATCGGTCTCCGTCCACAGGTACGCGCTGTTCCCCGAGGGTTCGGCGGCGATGGAGACCCCGTGGCCGAAGCCCCTGAGGTACATGCGGCCGATGACGTAGCCCTGCCAGTCGAGGCGGGTGATGCACAGGTCGCCGTTGGTTTCGCGTTCGGTGCCCGTGTACGTCCGGGTCTCGCCCGGGAGTTGGCGTCCTTCCTGCACCAACTGTGCCGTGTAGAGGTGCTTGTTGGTGTTGTCGAAGGAGAACGACTGCAGGATCCGCGTGTCCTGGAGCAGGATCTCGCGGAACCATTCGTCGGAGGGGTCGGTGAGGTCGAAGCGCTTGGACGTGGCCACGGCCGCGGCGGCGGTGCCGGCGCCGGAGAGGACGGCGGAGCCCAGCAGGGTCGCGCCGGTGAGGCCGGCGGCGCGCTTGAGTATCTGTCTGCGGCTCGGTCTGCCTGTGTCGGCGTTCATGTCGCTGGAAGCCTCCCCCTTGTTGCGTGCAAACGGCCGCTGGATTCAACCATCTCGACGCCCTGCCGCACCAGACCCGTCTTCGCAGGTCAGACGCCTGGTCGCGATTTGGTTCCCGATGTGGGGCAAGTCACATCTGTAAAGAGGGTGTGAATAAACCGTTCGTGCGGATCATCCGATTTTGTGGGGCTACCTCGGCTGATGAGGGACCATTTACCGTCCACCGATGACCTGATCGTCTTCTGGTGCGAATGCTGCATTCCTCCTGGCGGCGGGTTTTGTTCGTTGACGTGCCGGGGGCGCCCCGGCCCGGTTGGGTGGGGGATGGTCCGTGCGACTGACGCGCAGACGTGGCATGCGGGTGGCTCGCAGAGGCGGCGTTCGGGGTTCGTGGGCACTGGTGGCGGCGCTGACCGCATCGCTGTTGACGGCGCCGGTCGTTCAGGGCGCGGCGTCGGCCGCCGAGGCTTCGAAGGCCTCCCGTAAGCCGCCGGTGAACGTCCCGGCCCAGTCCGCCGGGGCCGTGCCGCGCGACCGCGCGGAGGCCACCCCGACCAAGCCCGCGCGTACCGTCTGGCCGAAGGCGGCGCAGGCGCGGGTGTCGTTGACCGGGCTGAAGACGGGCAAGAAGGTCCCGATCACCCCCGCCGGTACGGACGACAAGCGCAAGGCGGCGGTCTCCGTGGGCCCGGCCCCGGCGACCGCGCGGTTCCGTGCCCAGTCCTCCCGGTCGTCCGTGCCCGCCCGGGTGGATGTGAAGGTGCTGGACCACAAGCGGCTGTCGCCGGTGGGCGGCGTCGGGCTGGGTGTGCAGGTGACCCGGCGGGACGGCACGGCCACCGCCGGCCCGGTGCAGGTCACGTTCGACTACTCCGGTTTCAAGTACGCCTACGGCGGCAACTTCGCCTCCCGGCTGCGGCTGGTGGCCCTGCCCGCGTGTGCGCTGACCACGCCGAAGGCGAAGGGCTGCTCGCCGGGCAAGGCGAAGCCGGTGCCCGTCTCCAACGACGTGGCCAAGGGCACGATCACCGCGACGGTGCAGGCCGACGGCGACCCCGCCGCCGACCAGCCCGTCCTGCAGGACAGCTCGGACCTGTCCGTCTCCCGGTCGACCATGGCCACCACCTCCTCCGCGACGGTGTACGCGGTGACCTCCGGTTCGTCGTCCGAGGCGGGTGACTACCGGGCCTCGTCGCTGAAGCCGTCCGGGTCGTGGAACGTCTCCACGGGTTCCGGCGCGTTCACGTACAACCTGCCGATCGAGGCGCCCAGGCCGCCGGCGGGCAGCGCGCCGTCGCTGTCGTTGTCGTACAACTCGCAGTCCGTGGACGCGATGACCTCGTCCCAGAACACGCAGGCGAACTGGGCGGGTCTGGGCTGGGAGCTGGGCGGTGTCGGTTTCATCGAGCGGCGCTACCGGTCCTGCCAGGACGACGGAACCGGCTCCGGCTGGGTCGGTGACCTGTGCTGGGACTCCCCGAACACGGCGAACGAGCCCGACGGCGCCGTGTATGTCATCAACTTCAACGGCGTCTCCTCCACTCTCGTCCAGGACGGCAACGGCACCGGCTCGTACCACGTCGAGGACGACCCGGGCTGGCGGGTGCAGCACCTGACGGGCGGGCACGGGGCGGACGACGAGTACTGGGTCATCTCCACCCAGGACGGCATGCGCTACTACTTCGGCTGGGGCCGCTCCGAGCGCGACAGCACCGCCACGAACTCGGTGCTGACGGTGCCCGTGTTCGGCAACGACCCGGGCGAGCCCGGTTACAACGGCGGTATCGGCGTCACGACGCAGGCCTATCGGTGGGGTCTGGACCGGGTGGTCGACCAGAGCGAGGTCGAGACCGCCTACTTCTACGACAAGGAGCAGAACCACTACCGTTCCGTGCTCCTCACCGACCAGGCCCGCCCTTACGACTCCGCCGCGTACCCGGTGCGGATCGAGTACGGCTGGGCGTCGCAGATCCCGGGGGCTCAGCTGCCGGCCAGGGTCGACCTGAACTACGTCGGCCGCTGTGTGGAGCGGATGGCGTACAAGGACCCGCTGGCCACTGAGTCCACTCAGAACATGGACTGCCCGGCCATCTCCTCCAACCCGGACTCCTACCCGGACGTGCCCACCGACCTGATCTGCGACGGCACCAACGCCGACAACGGCTGCAAGACCATCACCGGTGAGACGTACTCGCCGACGTTCTTCGCCACGAAGATGCTGTGGGACGTCAAGACGTTCGTCCGGGACGACGACTCCTCGCCGTGGGATCCGGCGATGCAGTACCAGATGAAGTACGGGCTGCCCAACCCCGACGGGGTCGTCGACGCGAACCTGTGGCTGGACTACGTCCAGCGCAAGGGCTATGGCGACGGCGAGGACATCACCCTGCCGACCATCAACATCAACGGTGAGTGGCGGGACAACCAGCTCGGCGGCGGTGTTCTGAACTTCCGCCGGGTGACCCAGATCCACGGTGACCTGGGCTCGTTCGTCAACGTCACCTACCGCGACTACGACGACCAGGACGCCTGCGACATCAACAACCCGCCCACGGAGTCCAACAACACCCAGGCCTGCTTCAAGCAGCGCTGGGTGCCCGAGGGCTCCACCACGGAGCAGACGGGCTGGTTCAAGAAGTACGTCGTCGCCAAGGTGAGCGTCGACCCGGGCCCCGGCGCGGGCTCCGGCAACGACGGCGACCCGGTGATGACCACCACGTACGACTACGTGGGCAAGCCGGCCTGGGCGTTTCCCAATGACCCGCTGACCAAGGACGAGAACGAGTCCTGGACGGACTGGCGCGGCTACCAGCAGGTCGAGGTCCACACGGGCACCAAGTCGAACGCGGCCTCCACCTACTACTGGCTGTACCGGGGCATGGACGGTGACCGCACCTCCAAGACCGACCCGTCGGCCACCCGCAGCGTCACCGTCGACGACGGCGACAGCGGCCGAGCGCCGGTCACCGACTCGGCCTGGCTGCGCGGCAAGGTCCTGGAGACCAGCAACCGTGACGGTTCCGGTCAGTCCCACCAGCGCGTGTGGCACGAGTACTGGGTCTACGACACGGCTCAGTACGACGGCCTGCCCGACGCCCGCTTCGTGCGCGAGTCGAAGACCACCACGCACGAGCTGACCTCCGCCGGCTGGCGCGAGCACATCGTCAAGGACGAGTACGACACCGCCGAGCCGGCCTCCACCAAGTACGGCCTGCCCCTGCGCACCAACGACTGGGGCCTGTCCGACACCGACGACAACCGGTGCACCACCTACGGCCGCGCCTACAACACCGACTACTTCCCGGACTCGCTGGTCCAGCGCTGGATGGTGCTGCCCGACGAGACCCGCCACTACGCCGCCGACTGCGCGTCCCGGGCATCGACCAACCAGGACAGCTACGCGGTCACGCTGTACGACGGTGCCACCTCGGTCACCGCCAACAAGCCGGTCGACGGCCTCGCCACGGCGGTCCGCGCGTACACCGACGCCGACCATTACCGCGAGACCACGGCGACGTACGACCAGGGCGGCCGGCAGATCACGGCCACCGACGCCAAGAAGAACACCACCACGACGACGTACCAACCGGCGACGTCCTGGCCGGTGAACGGTGTCAAGGTCACCAAGCCGGACCCCGACGGCGACGGACCGGGCACGGCGACGAGCAGCACGACCTGGTACTCCAGGCTGTGGGGCAGCCCCTACCGGGTCCTGGACGCCAACGGTCGGACCACCCGCATGGTGTCCGACTCGGTGGGCCGCACGGTCCAGGTGTTCCGCCCCTCGGAGATCGCCAACTACCCGAGTGGCACGCCGTCGATCCAGTTCCGGTACGACATCACCGTCTCGGACAACAGCGAAGGCGTCCCCGACCTGGTCTCCACCGTCCCGCCGAAGGTGACCACGGAGGTTCTGCAGTCCGACTCCACGAAGCTGACCAACTACACCTTCACCGACGGGCTCGGCCGGACCCGCGAGACCCAGGTTCCCGCGCCGAGCGGCAGCGGCCGTACCGTGGTCTCCACCCGCTACGACACCTCCGGCAACGTCACCGGCACCAGCGCCCCGTTCTACAACTCGGGCGTGGCGGGGACCGACGGAATGGTGCTGCCGACCGTGGCGAGCCTGCCGTCCTACACCGACCTGGTCATCGACTTCGCCGGGCGCACCACCGAGTCCCGGATCATGGTGAAGGGCGACGCGCAGACCCAGGGCCAGACGATCACCGGCTACCACGGCGACTACACCACCACCGTGCCCGCGGCGGGGGAGCGCACGAACACCTACACCGATGTGTTCGGGCAGGTCAGCAAGGTCGTCGAGTTCGGTCCGTCGACGTACACGACGTCCTACGAGTACACCCGCAACGGCGATCTGTCGAAGATCACCGACTCCAAGGGCAACATCACCACCTACACCTACAACTGGCTCGGTGAACGGCTCACCAGCGTCGACCCCGACATGGGCACCACCACGGTCGCCTACGACGGCAACGGCAACATCGACACCGTCAAGAACGGCAACAACGCCGTCATCACCCACAAGTACGACAACCTCGACCGGCCGGTCGCCGTGGAGAAGAACGGCACCGTCCTGACCCGAAGGACCTACGACACCGCTCCGGGCGGGATCGGGCTGCAGGCCACCTCGACGTCCTACTCCGGCGGCTACGCCTACACCACCGCCGTGACGGGCTACGACGTCAACGGTCAGCCGACCGGCAGCCAAGTGGTGATCCCGGCGGACGGCTCCGGACTGGAGGGCACCTACAGCGTCGGCTACGCGTACGACACCGCCGGCCACATGACCGATGTCAGCTACCCCGCGACGGCCGGGCTGCCCGCCGAGACCGTCACGACCGGCTATGACGCCTTCGGTCTGCCCGAAAAGGTGTCCAGCGCCCTGGCCACGTACGTCAGCGCCACCGACTACGACGCCCTGGGCCGCCTCACCGGCCGCAGCTACGGAACGGCGGCCACCACAACCACCACGGCCAATCGGTCCTACACCTACGACGACGCCACCGGCACCGGCTGGCTCAAGAACATCACCACGACCACCAGTACCAAGGGCACCGTCCAGAACGACGAGTACGTCCGCGACGCCGGCGGCCGGATCACGGATCTGACCGACAAGCTCACCGGCCAGCACCAGTGCTACACCTACGACGAGCTCAGCCGGCTGTCCCGGGCCTGGACCACACAGAGCACCAGTGGCTGCGCGGGCCCCTTCGCACCGGACCTGAGCAGCAACCTCGACCCGTACCAGCTGGACTACACCTACGACGGCATCGGCAACCTGCAGAAGGTCACCAGCACCACGGCCTCCGGCAGCAGCGTCCGCGACTACGTCTACCCCGGCTACTCGGCCGACCAGTCGGCGTACACCCCGGGCGCGGCACGTCCGCACGCCGTGAGCAGCGTCAAGACGGCCACCGGCACCGACTCGTACACGTACGACGACGCCGGTCAGATGATCACGCGCACCGTCGACGGGCAGACGACCACCTTCCTGTGGAACGACCTCCAGCGGCTCGTCGGTACGACCGGGGCGTCGACCACCTCCTACGTCTACGACGCGGACGGCAACCTGCTGATCCGCAAGGGCAGCACCGACAGCGTCCTCTACCTCGGTGACCAGGAGATCCGCAAGACGGGCAGCGGCGGCACGCCGAAGGCCACCCGCTACTACTCCGACGGCGGCACGATGGTCGCGATGCGCGTCGCCATCGACGGCGGCGGCAGCAAGCTGGCCTGGATGATGGCGGACCAGCAGGCGTCCACCCAGCTGGCCGTCGACACGGCGACGGGCAACCCCGCGCGCCGCAAGTACCTGCCCTTCGGCGCCCAGCGCGGAAGCCAGGGACTGCCGAGCGGCACCGACCGCGGGTTCCTCGGCAAGGCGGAGGACGGCGACACGGGCCTTTCGTTCCTCGGCGCCCGCATGTACGACCGATCACTCGGCCGTTTCCTGAGCGCCGACCCGATCACCGCGCCGTACACACCGCAGAACCTCAACGCCTACAGCTACTCGGGCAACAACCCGGTCGCTTCGATCGATCCCAGCGGGCTCTTCCCGGCCCCGTCGCCGGATGTGTATCTGCCGGGGCCGCCCGAGATCAAATACGACAAGGGATTCCAGGCCACCATCATCACCGATTCGCAAGGGAACAGGTACCGCGTCGGGGAGGACAAGAAGGCCAGGACCTACCTGGAGGAGAAGGAGACTCGCCAGTTCCTGAACGACAAGCTCAAGCAGAGCGGAAAGTTCTCCGACGGAAGCGGTGGGGGCTCGGGCGAGGAGTACCGCCCGGTGAACCCGATCAAGGGTCAGAAGCGAGGCAACGGCACGGCGGACCTCGTACGTCTGACCTGGGAGGACGGGCGACTCGTCAAGGTGACGGCGGTGGACATCTACACCCCCGATCCGGGGAAGACGGGCACCAAGTCGATGATCGAGACCATTGAGGGCAAGGCGAACCAGGCGAGCGAGGTGGCCGTCAACGGCAAGCACCTCACCCAGGCGCAGGCCGAGGCACTGGGGAAGGCCCTGCCCGAGAACCTGCCGCTGGACGCGGTGCACATCACGAATGCCGAGAAGGACTACATGAAGACCTACAGCCGCGCCGACGGGACGCTCGGGCCCAAGCCCCCGGCGCCGCCGAAGGCGCCGAGCGGGGAGACCGGCTCGGGCAAGACCGGCACCACGGTCCCCGAGTCCGGTTCCCGTCTCGGAGGCGCGGGACGTGGTTTGCTGCGCGGGGCAGGCGTTCTGGGCGAGCTCATGTGGTGGTACGACGTCTACGAGGTCTTCACCGGGCAGAATCCGTGCCCGTGGCCGTCGGAATGCCAATACGTGCCCAAGTACATCTAGGAGTGGGAG
>NZ_AEJC01000563.1 GCF_000317595.1 Streptomyces ipomoeae 91-03
CCCACTGCGTGCCGTCAGCGGGGCCTCACTGCGGGTCGGGCCCGGTGGCCACCGGGCGGCTGCCGTCCCGGGACCACTCCGACCAGGAGCCGACGTACAGGGCTGCCGGGATGCCCGCCACGGCCAGCGCGAGCACCTGGTGGGCGCCGGAGACGCCCGAGCCGCAGTAGACGCCCACCTCGGAGTCGGCGGTCGCGCCGAGTGCCTTGAAGCGGTCGGCGAGTTCGGCGGCGGAGCGGAAGCGACCGGATTCGGTCACGTTCTCCGTGGTCGGCGCCGACACCGCCCCCGGGATATGGCCACCGACCGGGTCGATGGGCTCCACGTCACCGCGGTAGCGCTCGGCGGCCCGGGCGTCGAGAAGGAGCCCGGTGCGGGCCAGGGCGGCGGCGCCGTCCGCGTCGAGCAGCGGGAGGGCACCCGGGGCGGGCATGAAGGTGCCGGGGGCCGGTTCCGGGATCTCGGCCGTCAACGGGCCCTCCCAGGCCGCCAGACCGCCGTCCAGCACCCGTACCGAGGGGTGGCCCGCCCAGCTGAGCAGCCACCACGCGCGCGCGGCGGCCCAGTTGAGGCCGCCGTCGTAGACGACGACGGGGCGGTCCGCGGAGACCCCGGCCGCCCTCATCGCCGTGCCGAAGGTCTCTGACTCGGGCAGCGGATGACGGCCCGCGTCCCCTGCCGGACCGGCGAGTTGGGAGTCCAGATCGACGTAGACGGCGCCCGGGATGTGCGCCTCCTCGTACTCGGAACGCAAGTTCGGACCGCCCAACTGCCAGCGGACGTCCAGGAGGACGGGTGGATGGGATCCGGCCAGCTCATCGGCGAGATCGGCTGCGGAGATGATGGCGTTCATGGTCCCCATCCTCGCGCACGGGGTGGCCGCGTCGTCCAGGTCCGACTACTCTGCCCGCCGACGGTCCCGATCACCAGGCGTACGGGATCGGGCACATGCCGTACAGCCGATGGACACCGCACGGCAGCGATACGGAAAGCCGCCGGTACCCGCGCGCCGGGCATTCTCGTGTACGGACGCGTCGCCCGGCGGTGCGGCGCGAGGCCGGGGCACTACGGGTGGTGCGAGCATCGGCACGGGGCGTGATCGCGCGTGGCGCGACAGACGCCCACGGAGGGCTGACGGACACGGCCGCCGCGAGGGGCCGAGGAGAGAGTGACGATGACCGAGGCACGGGGATCGACCGGCCTGAGCGGCACGGCGCATCCACCGGGTACACCCTGCTGGGTGAGTCTGATGGTGCACCGGATGACCGCGACCCAGGAGTTCTACGGAGCGCTGTTCGGCTGGGAGTTCCAACCCGGCCCCCGGCAGCTCGACCCGTATGTGCGGGCGTTGCTGGACGGGCGCGAGGTGGCGGGCATCGGCCAACTGCCGCCCGACCGCCATCTCCCGATCGCCTGGACGCCCTACTTCGCCTCGGACAACGTGGATCTGACGGCGGAGACGGTACGGCACTGCGGGGGCACCGTCGGGGTCGGCCCCCTGGACGCGGGCGACGCCGGGCGGCTCGCCATCGCCTCGGACCCGGCCGGCGCCGTCTTCGGCATCTGGCAGGTGGCGGAACGTCTCGGCACGGACGTCACCGGCGTCCCTGGCACCCCCGCCTGGGACGAACTCCTCACCAGGGACGCCTCCCTGGTCGCCACGTTCTACGAGGCCGCCTTCGGCTACGAGGCGGAACCCACCGACTCCGCCGACCTCGACTACATCACCCTCCGCGTCAAGGGCCACCCCGTCGCCGGCATCCGCGGCATCGGCACCGCCCTCCCCCGTGACCGAGGCCCCCACTGGCTCACCTACTTCGAGACCACCGACCCCGACGAATCCACCAACCGCGTCATCGAACTCGGCGGCCACGTGGTGAAACCGCCCCATGACACTCCCCAGGGCCGTGTCGTCATGGTCGCCGACCCGGAGGGCGCCCTGTTCGCCATGGTCCACACCGAACCCTGAGGCCGCCCGGTCAGGCCGTCTCGACCGGGAGTACGTCCGGGGAGAGGGCGCCCGCGTTGGCTGTGGCTGCTGTCATACGGCGGCGGTGGTGGCGGCGGCAGAGGACTTCGTAGCCGATGTCGTCGGATTGGTTGACGTCACCGACGACGACCTGGGCGCCTTCGACGACCATGTGGCCGCCTATGGTGCGGGCGTTGTGGGTGGCGCGGGCGCCGCACCAGCAGAGGGCCTCGACCTGAAGGACCTCGACGCGGTCGGCCAGCTCCACGAGGCGTTGGGAGCCGGGGAAGAGCTTGGAGCGGAAGTCGGTGGTGATGCCGAAGGCGTAGACGTCGAGGCCCAGGTCGTCGACGACGCGGGCGAGTTGGTCGATCTGCTCGGGGGCGAGGAACTGGGCCTCGTCGGCGATGACGTAGTCCGCGCGGCGGCCCTGGGAGAGGTGGTCGACGAGGTACGCGTAGAGGTCCTGGCCGTCCTCGACCTCCACGGCGTCGGTGACCAGACCGAGGCGTGAGGAGAGCTTTCCCTCGCCCGCGCGGTCGTCACGCGTGAAGATCATGCCCTGGAGGCCGCGTGCCGAGCGGTTGTGCTCTATCTGGAGGGCCAGCGTCGACTTCCCGCAGTCCATGGTTCCGGAGAAGAACACCAGCTCGGGCATGTTGAGTTGAGCACCTTTCGGCAAGAGATCCAGGGGGCGTGCGGGGCTTCAGGAGCGTACTTCGAGGAGCGGGACCAGCTGTTCCACCGGGGTCATCGAGCCGTGGTTGCCGACCATGGCCGACTCCTTGGGCTCCCGCTCGGAGGCGATGATCAGGACGTCGTCACGGGCGGCGGCCACCACATCACCGATACGGGCGTACACCCGCTCGTCGATCCGCGGCCCGAACCAGCCCGCCGCGATGGCCTCGTCGCGCGAGGCCACCCAGAACTGCTCGCCGAGCACCTCCCGCCAGCAGATCAGCACATCGGACTCGGCGCCCGGCAGCGCGTAGACATGACGGGCGCGCCCCTCGCCGCCCAGCAGGGCGACCCCGGCGCGCAACTCCCAGTCCGCGTCGAAGTCGATGCGGTGCTGCTCGTCGAACGGGATGTCGATCATGCCGTGGTCGGCGGTGACGTACAGGGCGCTGCGCGGCGGGAGTTGCTCCGCCAGGCGCTGCACCATGCGGTCGACATACATGAGCTGCCCGCGCCAGGCGTCCGAGTCGATGCCGAAGCGGTGGCCCGCGCCGTCCAGCTCGGCGTAGTACGTGTAGACCAAGGAGCGGTCCCCGGCGGCCAGTTGCTCGGCAGCCGCGTCCATGCGGTCCTCGCCGGAGAGACGACCGTGGAAGGTGCCGCCGCTCAGCGCGATCTGGGTGAGGGGGGTGTTCTGGAAGATCGGGGAGGTGACCTGGGCGGTGTGCACACCCGCCTTGTCGGCACGCTCGAAGATCGTGGGGTACGGCTGCCACACGCGCGGCTGCGTCCACGGCTGCCAGCGGAGCTGGTTCATCAGCTCGTCGGTCTCCGGGTTGCGGACCGTGTAGCCCGGCAGCCCGTGCGCGCCCGGCGGCAGGCCGGTGCCCACGGAGGCCAGGGACGTCGCGGTGGTGGCGGGGTAGCCGGCGGTGATGGGGCGGCCGGTGCCGCCTCGTGAGGACGCCAGCAGCGAGGCCATGAAGGGCGCCTCGTCGGGGTGCGCCCTCAGCTGCTCCCAGCCCAGTCCGTCGATCAGGAAGACACAGGCGCGGTCGGTCGCGGTCAGCTCCGATATCGCCGCGGTCGTACCGGAGACCTCCATCCCCGCCGCGAGAGTGGGCAGGAGGTCGGCGAGGGAGCCGGCGCCGTACTCGGGGACGGGGGCGGAGCCTACGGCGAGGGGTTCCGGGTGGTCCCAGGTGGGCACTGCCATCAGCGGGCGAGGTCCGCGGTCGCCTCGGAGAGGGACTGCGCGAAGGCGAGGGCCTGGCGGACCGTCTCCGGGCCGTCCCCGGCCTCGCTGACGCGCAGGCTCAGGTCGTCCGCCGTCGAGTTGCCCGTGTACCCGTGGTCCGCCTCGCAGTTGGGGTCGCCGCAGGCAGCGGGCTCCAGGTCGATGCGGGAGACGGCGCCCCAGCCGATGGTCAGGACGACCTCGCGGGGCAGGGTGCCCGGAGTGTACGACTCCGGGTTGGCGACGACCCTGCTGACCACGACGGACGAGATCCGGCCGAGCTTCACCGACTCGGTGGACGTCGTGGCGTACGGCGTCGGTGACGTGGTGTCCGAGGCCTGCTCATCGGTGTGGCTGACGATGAAGCGGTTGCCCGTGAGGACGAGCACGGTCACATGCCGACGCACCTCGTTCGCGTCGAACGTGGTCTCCTGGTGGACCAGGTACGACTTGATGGCATCGCCGCCGACGGCGGCCTCCACCGCCTCGGCCACGAGAGCCGGGTAGTAGCCGCTGCGCTCGATCGCCGCGCGCAGCCCCTGGGTCGTCGTACTGGTCTTGGCCATGCCGCCCATCCTACGGTGGCGCACCGACTGCGAGGGACCGCTCTGCCGTCTCTGTCGTGGACGGATCAACGCACGGCAGAGGTCTCAGTACACCGGCAGCGTCCGCGGGCCGAGGTCGTCGCGGACGGGCGGGCGAGCGAGCCGTACGGTGGCGCCGAGCACGCTCAGTCCGCGCGGGGCCACGACGACCGGCTCCAGGGAGACCGCCACGACCTCGGGGTGGTCGTCGACCAGCCGGGAGACCCTCAGCAGCAGCTCTTCGAGCGCGTCCGTGTCGGCCGGCGCGGATCCCCGCCAGCCGAAGAGGAGCGGAGCCGTCCGGATCGACCGGACCAGGGAGGCCGCGTCCCGCTCGGTGGCCGGAATCAGCCGGTGCGCCATGTCCCCGAGCAACTGCGACGCCGGCCCGGCGAGCCCGAACGAGAGCACCGCTCCGGCCGCCGGGTCCACCACGGTCCGTACGATCGTGTCGACTCCGCGCGGGGCCATGCCCTGGACCACCGGACGCAACTCCTCCGGCTTCCCGAACAGCTCCGTCAACTCCGCGTACGCCCGTCGCAGTTGCTCCTCGTCCGCCAGGTCCAGCCGTACGCCGCCCAGGTCGGCGCGGTGCCGCAGGTGCGGGGCGGTCGTCTTGAGGGCGACCGGGTAGCCGATGGCCCGCGCGGCGGTCACGGCCGCGTCGGGCGTGGGCGCGGGCCGGGCCTCCCGTACGCGGATGCCGTACCGCGCGAGCAGCGCACACGTCTCCTCCGTACCGAGCGTGAGCCCCTCCCCGCGCGCGAGCAGCGCGTCGATCTGCGCGGCGGCCCCCTTCTCGTCGATGTCCTCGAACTCGGGCACCCGACCGGGCTCCGCCGCCTCCCGCCGCCACTGCGCGTACTTCACGGCTTCGGAGAGCGCGCGCACGGCCCGCTCGGCGGCGGGGTAGGCGGGGATGAGACGGGCTTCGGAGGGGGTGGCCTCGGGCGCTTCTTGTACCGCGGTGGGCACTCGTTCCGCATGGCGGAACGAGTGGGCACCGTCTCCGGCGCCGGGCGCCCTGCCGCCACCCTGCGGCGCGGTACTGGCCGCGGCGGACAACGCCTCGGCAAGCCCACCCAACTCGACATGGACAACCAGCACCGGCTTGGACGGATTCGCAGCCGCCGCAGCGCTCAGCGCCTCCGCCAGCTCCGCATCGCCGGGAGACACCTCGCCCAGCGCCGGTATCACCGTCACCACCACCGCATCGCACGAGTCGTCGGCCAGCGCCCGCGACAGCGCCCCGTAGAAGTCCTCCGCCGAGGCCCCCGTGGTCAGGTCCAGCGGGGGCAGTGGCCGCAGCCCCTCGGAGAGGCACGCGTCGTAGGTGAGCATCCCCAAGGACTCCGAGTTCCCGAGGATCGCCACGCGCGGCCCGGCCGGCAGCGGCTGTCGGGCGAGGAGCAGGCCGGCGTCGACCAGTTCCGTGATCGTGTCGACGCGGATCACCCCGGCCTGCCGCAGCAGCGCGGACACGGTGGTGTGGGGCAGCCGGGTGGCGCGTACGGCGTGCCCCTGCGGAGCGGATCCGTGACGCGCTCCCTGGACGACGACGAGCGGCTTGACGGCGGCCGTGCGCCGGGCGAGGCGGGTGAACTTACGCGGGTTGCCGATGGACTCCAGGTACATCAGGACGACGTCCGTGTCGGGGTCCTCGTACCAGTACTGCAGGACGTCGTTCCCGGACACGTCCGCCCGGTTGCCCGACGACACGAACGTGGACACGCCGGTGACTCCGGTGACCCCTCCCCCGCGCCGGTGCAGCCGGGACAGCAGTGCGATGCCGATGGCGCCGGACTGGGCGAAGAGGCCGATGCGCCCGGGGCGGGGCATCTCCGGGGCGAGCGAGGCGTTGAGGCGGACGTCGGGTGCGGTGTTGATGATCCCGAAGGCGTTCGGCCCGATGATGCGCATGCCGTACGTACGGGCCTGGCGCACCAGTTCGCGCTGGCGCTCGCGCCCCTCGGGGCCGGACTCGGCGTACCCGGCGGAGACGACCACGAGCCCCTGCACGCCGTGTTCACCGCACTCGGCGACGACCTCCGGGACGTGCTCGGCGGGGACGGCGACGACCGCGAGGTCGACGGGCCCCTCGATGTCCCGTACGGAACGGCGGGCCGGGACCCCCGCGAGCTCCTTCTCCTGAAGGGACCTGTTGACGGCGTACAGCCGACCGGTGAACCCCGCGTCCCGGAGGTTGGCGAGCACGCTGCGGCCCACTCCGCCCGGCGCGCGCCCGGCGCCGACGACGGCGATCGAGCCGGGGGCGAGCAGGCGCTGGACGGACCGGGCCTCGGCGCGCTGCTCCCGCGCGCGCTGCACGGCGAGGGAGCGATCGGTGGGCTCCAGGTCGAACTCCAGGCGTACGACGCCGTCCTCGAAGCTGCGCTTCTGCTGGTACCCGGCGTCGGTGAACACCTTGATCATCTTGGTGTTGGCGGGCAGCACCTCGGCGGCGAAGCGTCGGATGCCGCGCTCACGCGCGACGGCGGCGATGTGTTCGAGGAGGGCGGAGGCGACGCCGCGGCCCTGGTGGGCGTCCTGGACGAGGAAGGCGACCTCGGCTTCGTCGGCGGGTGCGGACGCGGGCATTCCATCGGCGCCGATGCGGTCGTAGCGTACGGTGGCGATGAACTCGCCGCCGACGGTGGCGGCGAGCCCCACCCGATCCACAAAGTCGTGGTGCGTGAAGCGGTGGACGTCCTTGGCGGACAGGCGAGGGTACGGCGCGAAGAAGCGGTAGTACTTCGACTCGTCGGAGACCTGCTCGTAGAAGCTGACCAGGCGCTCGGCGTCATCAACGGTGATGGGCCGGATGCGCGCGGTGCCACCGTCGCGCAGCACCACGTCGGCCTCCCAGTGGGCGGGGTACTCGTGCCGGTCCGACGAGGTCTGCATGGGCCCCAGAGTACGGCTCGCGTCCGACAACGGCGCGGGGCAGTCTGGGGAAACACAGAAGCACAACTGCCGGTTCGCGGTCAGGCCGTGGGCCCGTTCCGGCACGCTTCACGCTACGGGAAACTGGTCTAGACAATCCGGTCTAGACCTCTTCGAGGTACCCGATACACCTGAAGGGCAGCATCACATGGCTGAGCGCCGCGTCAACGTCGGCTGGGCCGAGGGCCTTCACGCCCGACCCGCATCCATCTTCGTCCGGGCCGCCACGGCCGCCGGTATCCCCGTGACGATCGCCAAGGCCGACGGCAACCCCGTCAACGCGGCCTCCATGCTGGCGGTTCTGGGCCTCGGCGCCCAGGGCGGCGAGGAGATCGTCCTGAGCTCCGACGCGGAGGGCGCGGACGCCGCGCTCGACCGTCTGGCGAAGCTCGTCGCCGAGGGTCTCGAGGAGCTCCCCGAGACCGTCTGAGCGTCGCGATGTGCCACTCGACGGGTAATGCGGCAATGACCTGAAAAGGTGCAGGCACGCGACTCGAAAGGGTATCGGCACAGACCGGAAGGGCTCGTCCGAATTATCGGGCGAGCCCTTCGCATTTCCGGGTCGCGGGCAGCAGAAATAATGCCCCTCGAATTCCGACCTTCTTTGTATACGGCTCCCGTGTTAATGACGCAGGCTCGTCATGTTTACGGGGTGTTGCGAAGTCCTCACACGGCCGGGGCGTTCCGCCCCGGCGGACCCGCCGGGAAAGCGGAGCCGGTGCGCGGCGGTCGCGCGCTCGGTGTGCACGGCGGTGATCGCCCGCGCGCGGTCGCTGTCGCCGCGCGCGACCGCGTCGACGATGCCGCCGTGCTCCGCCCAGGACTCCACGGGGTTGGCCGGCGCGTCGACCGAGTACATCCAGGCGATCTTGTGCCGCAGCTGGGCGAGCGTCGAGGTCAGGGCGGGGCTGCCGGAGGCCTGGGCGAGCGTCTCGTGGAACCAGCCGCCCAGGGAGCGCAGATCCTCGCTGCTGCCCCGCCTGGCCCGCTCCTGGCCCAGTCGCACCAGGCCGCGCAGCACCTTGAGGTGTGCCTCCGTGCGGCGCTGGGCCGCACGGGCGGCGCCCAGCGGTTCCAGCAGCATGCGCATCTCCAGCAGGTCGGCGGCCTCCTGCTCGGTGGGCTCGGCGACGCACGCGCCCGCGTGTCTGCGGGTGACCACGAAGCCCTCGGCCTCCAGCGTGCGCAGCGCCTCGCGCACGGGGACACGGCTGACGCCGTAGCGGCGAGCGAGCAGTTCCTCGGTGAGACGGCTGCCGCGCTCGTAGACACCCGCGACGATGTCATCACGGATCGCCGTGCATACCGAGTGCGCCGGAATACGCATGACCGACCTCCGCCTTAATCCCCGTGAAACGTCGTTGAATGACGTGTGTTCAAGCGACTCTATTGCAGCGGGCCGGAATTTCCGATGGCGGACCGGAATCCAAGGATATTTTTTGGACAGGAGATACGTCACTCAGGAGGCGCGTCAGCCAGGAGGTGCCTCACAACGCGGAAAGCCCCGGCTCGGTGAGCCGGGGCCTCCTGGGAAGCGCTGAGCCGTTCCTCAGACGTTCACGCCGTGCGAGCGGAGGTACGCGACGGGGTCGATGTCCGAGCCGTACTCGGCCGTCGTACGGGCCTCGAAGTGCAGGTGCGGGCCGGTGACGTTGCCGGTCGCCCCGGAGAGGCCTATCTGCTGGCCGGGGGTGACCGTCTGGCCGACGGAGACGGCGATGGACGACAGGTGGGCGTACTGGGTGTACGTACCGTCGTTCATCTTGATGACGATGTTGTTGCCGTAGGCGCCGCCCCAGCCCGCCTCGACGACGGTGCCGGAGCCGACCGCGTGGACGGCCGTGCCGGTGGCGGCGTGGAAGTCGATGCCGGTGTGGCTGCCGGAGGACCACAGGGCGCCGCCGGACTTGTAGCCGGTGGAGATGTACGAGCCGCTGATCGGGGCGACGTAGGCGTTGAGGCGCTCGCGCTCGGCCGCGCGGGCGGCGCGCGCCTTGATCTCCTCGCGCTCCTTGGCGGCGGCACGCTCCTGCTTGGCCTTCTCGGCGGCGGCCTTCCTGGCCTCCTCCTGCGCCTTCTGCTTGGCGGCGGCCACCTCGGCGGCCTGCTGCTGGGCCTGGGCCTGGGCGTCGACCTGGTCGGCGACCGTGTCACCGAGCTCGATGACCTGGTTCAGCCCGGTCTGCTCGGGGGCCGGCTCCGCGGCGAACGCCGGGACGGAAGCCACGGTGCCTATGACGCCGGTGGTGGTGAGAGCGGCGACGCCCACGGTCTTCGTGGTCGTGCGCTGCACTCGGCTGGGACGGCGGTGTTTCCCGGGGGCGCGGGTGAACGCCATGGAGTGGCTGGTCCTTTCCTTCCCTCTCGCCTACCGGGTTAGCTGACGGGTTCGGAGCAGGAAGGTCTCCTACGGAGACCCCTCACATCGTGGAGCTTCGTGAAGGGCACCCGATTCACCCCAGGGACTGTTGGGTCCCCGGCTCCCCTGGCTCGCGCCGTACGGGGACTCGGCGATGACTGTCCGGTGCCGCGGGTGCGGCGAACTGCTGAGCGAACAGCCAGACCGACGCTAAGTGGGCCGTCTTCGAAATAACAAACGGATCACGGGTTTTGTTGCGTACGCCACACCCCAGACCTACAACCTCCCCCATCAATATGGACAAACGAGGGCCCTGGCGACTCTTCAGTCACCAGGGCCCCGTCATGCACGTGCTTCCGTCCGGCCTCTACTCGGCCGGTACGACGGTGACTTCGCCGATGCCGAGGGCCCTGACCGGCTCCTCGATCTGGGCGGCGTCACCGACGAGGACGGTCACCAGACGGTCCACCGGGAAGGCGCTCACAGCGGCGGCGGTGGCCTCGACGGTGCCGGTGGCGGCCAACTGCCGGTACAGCGTCGCCTGGTAGTCGTCCGGCAGGTACTGCTCGACCTGGTCGGCCAGTGTGCTCGCCACGGCGGCGGCCGTCTCGAACTTGAGGGGGGCCACCCCGACGAGGTTCTGCACGGCGACATCGCGCTCGGCGTCGGTCAGGCCCTCGGCGGCGAGGGTGCGCAGCACCGTCCACAGGTCCTCGAGCGCCGGTCCGGTGTTCGGTGTGTCGACGGAGCCGCTGATGGCGAGCATCGCGACACCCGAGCCGTCGGGCGCCGAGCGCAGCACCTGGCCGAACGCGCGCACACCGTAGGTGTAACCCTTCTCCTCGCGCAGGACGCGGTCCAGCCGGGAGGTGAGGGTGCCGCCGAGGCAGTAGGTGCCGAGCACCTGGGCGGGCCACACACGGTCGTGCCGGTCGGCACCCACGCGGCCGATGAGCAGCTGCGTCTGCACGGAGCCGGGGCGGTCGACGATGACGACCCGTCCGGTGTCGTCGGCGGTCACCGGCGGCACGGTGCTCGGCTTGGCCGCGGAGCCGGTCCAGGCGCCCAGGGTGTCGCCGAGCAGCGCGTCGAGGTCGACTCCGGTGAGGTCGCCGACGACCACGGCGGTGGCCGTCGCGGGGCGTACGTGCTTCTCGTAGAAGGCGCGTACGGCGGCGGAGTCGATGCCCGCGACGGTCTCCTCGGTGCCCTGGCGGGGACGCGACATGCGCGAGCCGGCCGGGAACAGCTGCTTGGAGAGCTCCTTCGCGGCCCGGCGGCCCGGGTTGGCCGTCTCGTGCGGGATCTCGTCGAGCCGGTTCGCCACCAGCCGCTCGATCTCACTGTCCGCGAAGGCGGGGGCCCTGAGGGCGTCGGCGAGCAGACCGAGCGCCTTGGCCAGCCGTGACACGGGCACTTCGAGGGAGAGGCGGACGCCGGGGTGGTCGGCGTGCGAGTCGAGGGTGGCGCCGCAGCGCTCCAGCTCGGCGGCGAACTCCTCGGCGGAGTGCTTGTCGGTGCCCTCGGAGAAGGCCCTGGTCATGATCGTGGCGACGCCGTCCAGGCCGACGGGCTCGGCGTCCAGGGGGGCGTCGAGGAGGACCTCGACGGCGACGACCTGCTGGCCGGGGCGGTGGCAGCGCAGCACGGTCAGGCCGTTGTCCAGGGTGCTCCGCTCGGGCGCCGGGAACGCCCAGGGCCTGGCCTCGCCGGGCTGGGGCTGCGGGTGGAAGTCCATGGTCGCGAGCTCGGTCACTTCGCCGACTCCTCGTTCTCGTCGGTGGTTTCGGCGGCTTCCGGCTCCGTGGCCTCGGCCTCGGCGGCTTCCGCTTCGTCCTCTTCGCCGGCGACGGGCTCGTAGACGAGCACCGCGCGGTTGTCGGGCCTCAGGCGTGCCTTGGCGATCTCCTGGACCTCCTCGGCGGTCACGTCCAGGACGCGGTCGACGGCGGTCAGGGCGAGCTTCGGGTCGCCGAAGAGGACCGCGTAGCGGCACAGCTCGTCGGCGCGGCCCGCGACCGTGCCGAGCCGGTCCAGCCACTCGCGCTCCAACTGGGCCTGGGCCCGTTCCATCTCCTCCGCCGTCGGGCCCTCCGCGGCGAACCGGGCGAGCTCCTCGTCGACGGCGGCCTCGATGACGGGCACCTCGACGTCGCCCGAGGTCTTCACGTCCATCCACGCCAGGGACGGGGCGCCGACCAGCCGCAGCAGGCCGAAGCCGGCCGTCACGGCCGTACGGTCGCGGCGTACGAGCCGGTTGTAGAGGCGGGAGGACTCGCCGCCGCCGAGGATCGTGAGCGCCAGGTCGGCCGCGTCGCACGCGCGCGTGCCGTCCTCCGGGAGGCGGTAGGCGGCCATCAACGCGCGCGCGGGCACCTTCTCCTCGACGACCTCGCGCAGCTGCTCACCGATGACGTCGGGCAGCGAGCCGTCCCTCCGCTCGCGCTTGTTGTCGTACTTCGGGATGGAACCGAAGTACTTCTCGATCCACGCGAGCGTCTGCTCCGGGTCGATGTCGCCGACGACGGAGAGGACGGCGTTGTTGGGCGCGTAGTACGTGCGGAAGAACTCGCGGGCGTCCTCCAGGCTGGCCGCCTCCAGGTCCTCCATGGAACCGATCGGCGTGTGGCGGTAGGGGTGACCCTCCGGGTAGGCCAGGCGGAAGATTCGCTCGAAAGCGGTGCCGTAGGGCACGTTGTCGTAGCGCTGCCGACGCTCGTTCTTGACAACGTCCCGCTGGTTGTCCAGGTTCTTCTGGTCGAGCGCGACCAGCAGGCTGCCCATGCGGTCGGCCTCCAGCCACAGCGCCAGCTCCAGCTGGTGGGCGGGCATGGTCTCGAAGTAGTTGGTGCGCTCCCAGCTGGTGGTGCCGTTCAGCGAACCACCGGCGCCCTGGACCAGCTCGAAGTGGCCGTTGCCCGACACCTGCTTCGAGCCCTGGAACATCAGGTGCTCGAAGAGGTGGGCCAGGCCCGTACGACCTGGCACCTCATGGCGCGAGCCGACGTCGTACCAGAGGCACACCGCGGCGACCGGGGTCAGGTGGTCCTCTGAGAGCACCACGCGCAGGCCGTTGTCCAGGCGGTGCTCCTTCACTGTCAGGCCTTCGGAGCCTGCCTCGGCTGTGGCCGTGTGACCCATGGGCATGTACGTCCCTTCGATCGCTGTGCTGTGGTCGTGGAATCCGTCGGGGAACCGCCGTGGAAACCGCTGTTTTCCTGCCGGTCCTGCCACTGTATGCAAGCGCGCGGACCCCTGGAGAAGTTCCCGGGCGTCGTACGCCGAGAGCGAGACCGGGATTACCCGCGCGGAGCGCCTTCGCTCGGTTCGGCGCACGGCGTTGGCATGACCCTGTGGACTCCGCGCGGCGCCGGTCGAGGCGGCGTTCACAGGGCCCTGGTCCGCGTTGTCGGTGCGGCAGTCCACAATGGTCCGCGTCAGATCCCGTCAACGCCTCGCACAGTCGGTCTCTCGACACCGACATGAGCGCCCCGCAGGCGAGCGACCAGAAGAAGGAGCCGGCAGCGATGGCCCGCCGCAGCACTAAGACCCCGCCGCCCGACGACGCGTACGAGGAGAAAATCCTCGACATCGACGTCGTCGAGGAGATGCAGGGCTCCTTCCTCGAGTACGCGTACTCGGTCATCTACTCCCGAGCCCTGCCCGATGCCCGAGACGGTCTGAAGCCGGTGCACCGCCGGATCGTCTACCAGATGAACGAGATGGGCCTGCGCCCCGACCGCGGCTACGTCAAGTGCGCCCGCGTCGTCGGCGAGGTCATGGGTAAGTTGCACCCGCACGGCGACTCGTCGATCTACGACGCCCTGGTGCGCATGGCCCAGCCCTTCTCGATGCGCGTGCCCCTGGTCGACGGCCACGGCAACTTCGGCTCGCTCGGCAACGACGACCCGCCGGCCGCCATGCGGTACACCGAGTGCCGCCAGGCCGCGGCGACGAGCCTGATGACGGAGTCGATCGACGAGAACACGGTCGACTTCGCCCCGAACTACGACGGCCAGGAGCAAGAGCCGGTCGCTCTGCCCGCCGCCTTCCCGAACCTGCTGGTCAACGGCTCGTCGGGCATCGCCGTCGGCATGGCCACCAACATGCCGCCGCACAACCTCGGCGAGGTCATCGCAGCCGCCCGCCACCTCATCAGGTATCCGAACGCCGACCTGGACACCCTGATGAAGCACGTCCCGGGCCCCGACCTGCCCACGGGCGGCCGGATCGTCGGCCTCTCCGGCATCAGGGACGCGTACGAGACGGGCCGCGGCACCTTCAAGATCCGCGCCACGGTGGCGATCGAGAACGTGACGGCCCGCCGCAAGGGCCTGGTCGTCACCGAGCTGCCCTTCACCGTCGGTCCGGAGAAGGTGATCGCCAAGATCAAGGATCTGGTCGGCTCGAAGAAGCTCCAGGGCATCGCCGACGTCAAGGACCTCACCGACCGCCAGCACGGCCTGCGCCTCGTGATCGAGATCAAGAACGGCTTCGTGCCGGAGGCCGTCCTGGAGCAGCTCTACAAGCTGACGCCGATGGAGGAGTCCTTCGGCATCAACAACGTGGCACTGGTCGACGGCCAGCCGCTCACCCTGGGCCTCAAGGAGCTCCTGGAGGTCTACCTCGACCACCGCTTCGAGGTCGTACGCCGTCGCTCGGAGTTCCGCCGCGCCAAGAAGCGCGACCGGCTGCACCTGGTCGAGGGTCTGCTGACCGCGCTGGTGGACATCGACGAGGTCATCCGGCTGATCCGCTCCAGCGAGAACTCCGCGCAGGCCAAGGAGCGCCTGATCGAGCGCTTCTCCCTGTCGGACGTCCAGACCCAGTACATCCTGGACACCCCGCTGCGCCGTCTCACCAAGTACGACCGCATCGAGCTGGAGTCCGAGCAGGACAAGCTCAACGCCGAGATCGCGGAACTGACGCGCATCCTGGAATCGGACGCGGAGCTGCGCAAGCTGGTCTCCGGTGAACTGGCCGCGGTGGCGAAGAAGTTCGGCACCGAGCGCCGTACGGTGCTGCTGGAGTCCTCGGGCGCCCAGGTGGCCGCGGTTCCGCTCCAGGTGGCGGACGACCCGTGCCGGGTGCTGCTGTCCTCGACGGGTCTGCTGGCCCGTACGGCGGGCAGCGGGCCCTTCCCGGAGGGCGACGGCAAGCGGACCAAGCACGACGTCATCGTCTCCGCGGTCCCGGCGACGGCACGCGGCGAGGTCGGGGCGGTGACCTCCACCGGCCGCCTGCTGCGGCTGAGCGTGATCGACCTGCCCCAGCTGCCGGAGACGGCGACGACCCCCAACCTCTCGGGCGGCGCCCCGCTCTCGGAGTTCCTCTCCCTCCAGGACGGCGAGACGCTGATCTGCCTGACGACGCTCGACGAGTCGTCGCCGGGCCTGGCCATCGGCACCGAGCAGGGTGTCGTCAAGCGTGTGGTGCCCGACTATCCGTCCAACAAGGAGGAGCTGGAGGTGATCACCCTCAAGGAGGGTGACCGGATCGTCGGCGCGGTCGAGCTGCGCACCGGTGAGGAGGACCTGGTCTTCATCACGGACGACGCCCAGCTGCTGCGCTACCAGGCGTCTCAGGTCCGCCCGCAGGGCCGCCCGGCCGGCGGTATGACGGGCATCAAGCTCACCGAGGGCGCGAAGGTCATCTCCTTCACGGCTGTCGACCCCGCCACCGACGCCGTCGTCTTCACGGTGGCCGGCTCCCGGGGCACCCTCGACGACTCCGTCCAGACCACGGCCAAGCTCACCCCCTTCGACCAGTACCCCCGCAAGGGCCGCGCCACGGGTGGCGTCCGCTGCCAGCGGTTCCTCAAGGGCGAGGACTGTCTCTCCTTCGCCTGGGCGGGCCCCACTCCGGCCCGCGCCGCCCAGAAGAACGGCACCCCGGCCGACCTCCCCGACATGGACCCCCGCCGCGACGGCTCGGGCGTGTCCCTGGGCAAGCCGGTGTCGTCGGTGGCGGGGCCGGTGTGAGGCGGAGCTGGTGTGGTGCGGGGGCAGTGTGAGCGGGGGCGGTCGTAGTCGGAGGCTGTCGGTGGTCAGCGGCTGCTGTGGTCAGGGGCTGCCGTAACCGACGGCGCCGTGATCAGAGGCTGTCGTATCCGAGACCGTCGTGATCAGGGGCTGCCGTGATCAGGGGCTGTCGAAGGAGACTTCTGGTTCCTCGATCTCACCGGCCTCCTCGGTCCCCTTCTCCCGCACATAGCGGAGGACGCCCCACATGCTGTGTTCATCGGCGTGTGGGGCGTCGTCCTTGCACGCCTCCAGCTCCTTGGTGAGGGCGGCGGCGTCGATACCGGCCCCGATGAGGACGAGCTGGGTGAGCCTCGGCTCCTCCGCGGTCATCGCCCACGGCTCGGGATAGAACCGCAGAAACCGCCCCACGGCATGCACGGCGTAGCGGTTGCGGACGTCGTACGGCCCGAAGTCGACGTACCCCTTGATCCGGTAGAGCCCTTCGGATCTGCCGTCGAGGAAGTCCATGAGCCGCCGGGGATTCATCGGCAGGTCGGAGACGAAGGCGACGCTGTCGTAGCCGGTGTGCAGATGCCCGAGGTGATCGTCGTGGCCGTCACCGTCCTCGTCGTGCCGATGGAGGTCGTCGAAGGAGAGCTGCCCGACGCGCTCCTCACTGGGCCGGCAGTCGAAGAGGAACTCGGGGTCGATCCGCCCGTACGTGGCGGACACGACGGCGGCACGATCGCTGAGCGAACGGACGAGCCCGAGGACCCGGTCGCCGTCCTCGGCCAGGTCGACCTTGTTGACGACGACGAGATCGGCGATGGAGAGGTGACGGTCGATCTCGGGATGCCGCTGCCGGGTCTCGGGGAACTCGGCGGCGTCGACGACCTCGACGAGCCCGCCGTAGACGACCCGGGGATTCTCACTGGCGAGCACCATCCGCACCAGCTCCTGCGGCTCGGCGAGCCCGCTCGCCTCGATGACGACGACATCGATCCCGGCGGACGGATGGGTCAGCCGCTCCAGATAGAGATCCAGCTCACTGACATCGACCGCACAGCACAGGCACCCGTTGCCGAGCGACACCGTGGAGTCCCCGAGCGCCCCCGCCACCGCCATCGCGTCGATCTCGATGGCCCCGAAGTCATTGACGACGGCACCGATACGACTGCCTCCGCTGCGGTGGAGGAGATGGTTGAGCAACGTGGTCTTGCCGGAGCCGAGAAACCCGGCGAGCACGACGACGGGGATCTGCCGCGAGCCGTCCGGCCCCTGTGAATCCTGCTGAGTCGGAGTCGAAGCCGGACTCGACGACTGGCTGCTCAACACGCGCCCTCTCTCACACCGTTGCGTGCGCCGGCGCACGGCCGGCCGCCGCACGAGGGCGGCTCACGGACCGGCTCTCGCCGGAACGGTGCGGCTCTCGTACGGCCATGGAATGCCGCCCCAGGATACGAGTGCACGGATACGCCGCGGAGTGACCGATTGTCAGCGGCGCCCGTGGGGCACACGTTGGGCATGGCGCCGGTCTGCGCGACCCACACATCCCTCCGTGCGCCTCCTCTCCGCCTCCCAGCCGACCAGGGCCGCTCGGCGACACTGGGAGACGGCAAGCGCCGCCCACCGCTCGCCGGTCCCACCCTGTCGCCCCACACCGACGACCGGCGGACGGACGCCCGAACCGGGGGTTGACATGGCCACACAGAGCTTCGGGGTACGGAGGCTCGGCTCCGCCGTCAGCAAAAGGCTGAAGGCCGCGCTGACGTCCGTGTCTGCGGGAAGGGCGCGCCAGCAACGGCACGCCGCCCTCACCGAGCAGCACCGGCTCCACTTCGACCTGTTGTGCAAGGCCATGGACGACTCCGCGCTGGCGGCCGTACTCGACACGTACGAGAGCGACGTCCCGGCGGAGAGACAACGTCAGTACCTCTTCGCGAACGCGCTGTACGTCAACGCCCTCTACTACCACCGCATCGGGGCATGGAGCCTCACCGAGTTGTACGGCCACCTTCGGGTGATCTGCCGGAACACCCTGTTCCGGGAGTACTGGGAGGCCACCCGCCACCACCGGCAGAGCCTGCCCGACTCGAGTGAGGAAGCCGAGCTGGGCCGGATGATGGACGGTCTGGTCCGGGAAATGGACCGGTTGAGCCAGGAAAGCGACGAGGGCGATCTTGAGGAGTGGTGGGTGGTCGGGCAGCCGCCCGGCGAATGACCAGGGCCTCTCCCTGCACCGGATGCGTGCGTCGGGTGCATGGGTTTCTGGCACACTGACCTCCCTCAGCCTGCACCTGGTAAACATCCTTCACAGGCGCCCCGTTGTGCTGCGTAGGGCTGCCAATCCCCACAAGGGCCCGCGGTCACTCATGAGCATCCGTGGGCCCGACACATGAGCTTCGCCGGACGCGCGAGAGGCCATCAGCCGGCGCGACACCCGATGCTCGTGACGGGCCGTCCCTCAACTGCTAGGAACGGACTTGAAGATCGTGCGTCGAGTCGGCGCTTCGCCCCAGGAGCGCGGCAGCGGTTCGGGGCAGACATGCCCCGACATCTTCGAATTGAGCGACGGAAACTTCGCTGTCATCGGCACGGAAGCCACTGCCATTCTCGACAAGGAACTGCCGCCCGACGCAGCGCGTGCGGAACATGAACGAATCGTGATCATCACCCGCGACACCCTGCTCCGCGCGAAGAACGACATCCCGGACGCGTGACGACACGCCCCTGACCGGTCTGCACGCGGATCTGGTTCCCGAAAGGACCCGGCAGCGCCTTGTTGCCGGGTCCTTCCCATGACAGCGGCGGTGAGAGCGGCGGGGCGCCTGCTTTGGGCGCATACTCGGGCGCCTCTAGAGCGATCAGGCGGCTCTCGGGGCAGGCCGCAGAGTTCCATGACGGCGCCGGCGTAGAACTCGACGTTGGTGTGGAGTTCGCGGCCCGGTTTCAGCTCGGCGAGGATGGCCTCCACCTGGCGTTCCACCTCGACGGCGAAGGCGACGCGTGGGCCGCCGAAGTGCTGGGCGATGTCGCGCAGCATGCGGGAGCGGGAGTCCTCGGTGCGGTAGACGGGGTGGCCGAAGCCCATGATGCGGTCGCCGGCGAGGACGCGTTCACGGATCCAGGGGTCGATGCGGTCGGGAGCGCCGATGGCGTCGAGGGTGTCCTTCAGGCCCTGACGAGCGCTTACGCGCAGCTGATCTCGGCGCGCCCCGAGACGCTCCTGATGCAGGTGCAGGGATACGCCGCCGAGGCGGCCACCGAGGCGCAGGGCGATGACCTGATCGGTGAGGTCGTCCGGGCCGGCTGGATGAGGATCCGGGAAACCGTGCACCTGTCGCCGGGCGCCGATGCCGACAGGACCACGAGCTTCTTCGCGTGCGGCATGCCCGGCAGCACGCGTGCGGCCATGGGGCTTTCCCCGAACGCCGGACGGCAGGGAGGCGTTCGGGAGGGGGTGCGTCAGTGCATGCCTGCCGCGTCGAGCAGGGTGGTCACCGTGGGCGCGATGAGCCCGGTCAGACTGTCGGCTCCGATGCCCGCGCGGGCGCTGGCGCCGTCGAAGACCATGCTGAGCTGCCGGGCCAGCAGATCGGGATCGCCCGCCCCGCCCTGCTCGGCCTCGGTGCGGAAGAAGGCGGTCAGGTTCTCCTTGACCTGACGGGCGACCTGGCTCGCGGGGTGGCTCTGGTCCTTGAGCTCGATCTGCACCGCCAGGTACCGGCAGCCCCGGAACTCGGGCGCCCCCGCCTGCGATTCCACCTGCTCGAAGACGTGCAGGATCCGCTCGCGGGGTGAGCGGCCGTCGTCCGCCGCGGGCAGGAGGGTCGCCACGTAGGCGGAGGCGTGCTCCTTCAGGCTTTCCGCCAGGAGTTCGTCCTTGCTCTCGAACAGCTGGTACATGGAGCGCTTGGACACTCCCGCCGCCTTGCACAGGGCCTCCACGCCGATGTTGACGCCGTCCCGGTAGGTGAGGGTGGCCGCCGCCTCCAGCAGCCGCTCCCGGGGGCTTTGTTTCACTTCGGTGGTCATACCGCGAGGTTAACCCGAAGCGGACGAAAAGAAAACTGATCGGTTTCCAAGGGTGTCGGGGCGGAGGCTGGACGGCGGCCCGGGGAAGGGCCGCCGCCGAGCCATGATGGTGTGCGCGCCCGTCGTCCCCGGCAGGGCGGCACACACCGGGGGCCACTCCGAGCGATGGCCCGCCGTCCTGGGGGATATGGAGGATGGCCTGCTGCTACGCCGGGACGGCGGTCTTGTCGGGCGATGTCTCCGCCGGGACGCGGTGCAGCCCCTTGCGGTCGTACCAGCCCAGTACGCCGAAGCCGAACAGGGCAGCCGCCACGAGGCCGGCGGCCATCATGACCCAGCCGCGGGTCAGACCCGCGTCGCCCTGGGCGTCGTAGTAGAGGATCGAGCGGATACCACCGGTGATCTGCCGCAGCGGCTCGAACTCCGCGAGGAAGCGGTAGAAGCCGGGCGGCGCCTTGCTGGGAGTGCCGACCGGACGTCGGCACCGCCATCGCGGTCTCCAGGATCGGTGCGCCCACCCTCCTTGGCGTGTTCGGCGCGCCCGGCATCGCTCGCCTGCCGCTGCTGTGACTGCACTCGGTGGCACCCTCCATGGCCGGCGTGCCCCTCGGTCTCGCACATTCAGCCCAGACCGTGGGTGCCCTCTACCGGCGGTGACCGGTTCGCTGAAGACGGAACGCGCGGGTAGAGGTGGGCACCGTCTCGGAGATGCCCCTGCCTTCCTGCGCTGACTTGTGCCTCGAGAGCACCGATCAGCGCAGGGCATCTCTCACCACGTCCACGGTGGATTCGGGCTCAGTGGGCGATCACGAGTTCGCCCTCCGAGGGCTCCAGAGCCCGATTCGGAATCAGGAACGCCGCGAGCACGGCACCGACCACGAAGATCCCGGCGCCCCACTGCAGGGTGGCCGTGTAGCCCTCGACCCCGGCCTGCGCCGCGGTCAGTGCGCCGGGGTTGTGCGAGGACAGGTAGTCGGTCGTGGCCGATGAGGCAACGGTGGTCAGCAGCGCCGTGCTGATCTAGCCACCCACCTGCTGGCTGGTGTTGATCAGCGCCGAGGCGACGCCCGCGTCCTCGTGGTGCACGCCTGCGGTCGCTCCCTGGAACGCGGTGGTCATCACGCCACCGATGCCGAGACCCAGCAGGATCATGCCGGGCATGATGTCGGCGACGTAGCCGCTGTCCAGCCCAAGCCGGGCCGGCAAGGCCATGCCGGATGCGGCGACCAGGAAGCCGGCGCTGACCACGATCTTCGGGCCGACCCTGGGCAGCAGCAGCGAAGGCGCCGTGGTCGACGCGGCGACGATGCCCGCGACCATCGGCAGGAACGCCAGACCGGCCTCGATCGGCGAGTAGCCGATGCCGGCCTCCAGGTAACGAGTAGCCGATGCCGGCCTCCAGGTAATAGGTCAGGAACAGGAAGATCGAAAACATCCCCATGCCCATGACGAACACCGCCAGGAACGAACCACCGCGGGTCCGGTCCAGCACGACTCGCAGCGGCAGCAGCGGATGCGCGACCCTGAGCTCCAGCCATGCGAATACCGCGAGCAGCACCACACCGCTGATCATGGAGCCGAGGGCGACCGGGTCGGTCCAACTGGTGGATTCGACGTGCGCGAACCCGTAGACGATGGCGAACAGCGCTGCGCTCACCACGATCGTGCCCGGAATATCGATCTTGGGCCGCTCGGTGACCGCGGGCTTGGCCAGCCACAGCAGCGCGCCGACCAGCGCGACGGCCGCGAAGATGACGTTCACGTACATCACCCAGCGCCACGACGCCCACTCGGTGAGCATGCCGCCGAACAGCAGCCCGACCGCGCCGCCCGCACCGGACAACACACTGAAGATACCGAAGGCCTTCGGCCTCTCGGTCGGGTCGGTGAAGGTCACGCTGAGCAGTGAGAGTGCCGCAGGTGCGAGCAGCGCGGCGAGGAGTCCCTGGGCCACACGTGCCGTGACGAGGATTTCGAAGCTGGTGGCCGCGCCGCCGAGGACGGATGCGCCCGCGAAACCGATCAGGCCGGTCACGAAGGTGGTACGTCGGCCGAACAGGTCACCGAGTCGGCCACCGAGCAGCAGCAGGCTGCCGAATGCCAGGGCGTAACCCGTGATGACCCTCCCCCAGAGGGGGCACCCCCAGCCGGCTGCCGTCGCCGAAACCGAGGTCATGTTGCGCCGCGGGCAGCGCGATGTTCACGACGGTCGCATCGAGCGTGGCCATGAGCTGCGCCACACCCAGCACGACAAGCACCCACCAGCGCATGGTGTGTGAGCCGCGGCGGCCCGTATCTGTTTCCACTAGAAAAACAGATCGGTTTCCTCGGTACAAGTGAACGATTCGCGTCCGGCCCTGGAGCGGCCCGTGAAGGTCGAAGCCCGCGCGGCACGCTGGACGCGCTCAGCTCGATGCCACTGCCACTGCCGCTGTCGCTGTCGCTGCCGCTGTCGCTGAAGGCCATCGCGATGAAGTCGTGGCGACCGGGCCGCAGTCCATCGGCCGCCTGGTCGTGACCGCCGCGGTGCAGATGCGCGTGCCGCTCGCGACGATCGGGATGAGCGATGTGCTGAGCATCAAGCTCTTCGGCGGCGGCATGGTGTTCGCGGTCTTGGCGGACGTGCTGGTGCACATGCGGCCGGGAACGGCCGTCATGAGACTGCTGGGCAGAGCGCCTGGTGGGCTCCGGGCCCGCCGGCGCGCTTCCACGACCGGTTCGGCATCGAGGAGACCGGGATGCCTGCCGACGACACGGCCGACAAGCCGGTCCCGTCACCGCGGGCCGAACCCAGCGAATGGGGTGCCGGTGACCCGTCGGCACCCCGCCGGGGACTCACTCCGCCGGCCGCTCCCCCCGCCCGCACGCACGGCGATCATGGCGGCGATGGTTCGCGTCCTCCTGGGCCAGGCGCCGCAGCAGTCTGACGACCGGCTCGAACAGCACACCGAGTACCACCGCCCGCTCGGCGAGGGCGATCTGGTCCTCGATCCCTTCGAGCTGAGCGAAATCCAGGTCCGCGGTCGAGGTGGCGAGCCGTGCGTAGGGGATGAGGTCGTCGGCCGTGTAGTCGGCGCCGAGGCGACTGAGCGCCGCGAGACTCTCGGCGAGTGCCGGGCGGTGCGGTGACGCGTCGGAGATCCGCCAGCCCATGTTCTCGATGAGAGCCTCGACCCGCGCGACGGCTCCGCCGGATGCCGCCCCGTCGGCGGCACCCTCGTGATCCTCGCCGTCCTTCCCGCTCGTCTCCGCAGAAGGAACGGGCAGGGCGTGGTGGATGACCGCCAGGGTTTCGAACGCGTCCAGCGGCTGCTCGACGGCTTCGAGCACTTCCCGGGTGCGGGCGACGGACAGCCCGCCGAGCTGGATGAGGGAACGGATCAGACGCAGCCGCTGGACGTGCTCCTCGTCGTACTCGACCGTGGTCGGGTTCAGTGCGCGCCCCTCCGGGAGCAGACCCTCCCGTCGGTAGTACTTGATGGTCGCCACCGGCACCCCGGACCGTCGGCTGAGCTCCGAAATCCTCATGCGCTCCCTCACGCTCAACTGTCCCACCAGTATCGCGTTTACCGGGGGTTGCACCTTCGAGCTCGATAGTGCCACTATCAGGCACTCGATAGTGGCGCTACCGAGCGCTTCTCCGGGGTGCCCTCTTTGCGCACCCGGCCCCGACTCACCTGGTACGCCTCGTACACCTCGACAACGGAGGGCCACGCATGTCCCAGCGAATGGGCAGGACTCACTGGAAGCGTTTCGCCATCGGTGCGGTGCCGACGGTGGCCGCCACGGCGGCGGTCGCCGTCTCCATGGCCCAGGGCGCGCTGGCCGCTTCGTTCAGCATCTCCGGTTCCGACTTCAAGGTCTCGGCCGGTTCCCTGAGCGGCACCGGATTCGGCAACTACGCCACGGTGGACGTCGCCAAGAACGGCAAGCACGTGCCCGTCTCCGTGTCGTCCATCAAGAACGCGACGATCGTCGACTTGTGCCAGTCCGTGCCGGTGGACATCCCCGTGCTCGGGACCTACACGATGACGCTCGAAGCCGGCGGATCGGGTACGCCGGTCAAGGCCAAGAACCTGTACATCGACATGACCGACCTCCAGGCCAAGAAGGGCACCTTCCACAACGTCGACATCGGCGTCGCCACCGGTGCCATGACCAAGGGTCAGATCAACCCGAAGGACCACGTGGATCCCAACGGCTACGCCCAGCAGGCGGATTCGGTGGAGATCATCGATGCCCACCAAACGGTCTGGGCCAGCTCTGCGGGCACGTTCGAACTGTCGGGCCTGCACATGAACATCGCGGCCGGCCGCCACGACTGCTTCTGACCATGCCCCAACCTCCCCCACCCGCTGACGATCCGGGAACCTCCACATGACGAGTGCCGACGCACCCGCGCACCCCCACAGCGACAGCGGCTTCGTCCGCGCTCGCCGGGCTTTCAGGGCCTGGCGGCGCACCCGCCCCTTCTGGGCGGGCCTGCTGGTACTCATGGCCGCCGCGCCGATCATCTACTTCCCGTACTTCAACCTCTCCCTGGGCGCCCTGTCCGTGGCGATGTCCACCACCGCGGGAGCGGGGTCCCTGGTCATCGGCCTGACGCTGATCGCCCTCGGCGGTCTTCTGCGGTTCCAGCCGATCATCAGGTTCTTCGCCGGATGCGTTGCCGTCTTCCTCGGTGTGCTGTCGCTCCCCATCTCGAACTTCGGCGGATTCTTCGTCGGCACACTGTGCGCGGCCACGGGTGGACTCCTGGCCCTGGCATGGGGCCCGGTGAACACGCCCGACGACACCGAGGGGCCGTCGGGGAGGGCCGGGGAATGACCGACCAGTCGCCCGACCTCCGCGGCGAGGCCGTAGAACCCCACTACGCCCGGACGACGAGAGGCCGCCACGCCGTCCCCCGTACGTCCACGCCGGCCCGCCTGCGCCTGCCGCTCGGGAAGGCTCTCGCACTCACCGCGCTGCCGACCGTTCTCGTCCTGGCGAGTCAGCGTCCGCCCGCGGTCGACACGAGCGCCACCGCGGCTCATTCCGCTCCCGAAGAGGAGCCCGGCGGCGGTGTCGACTGTGCCCGTCCCGACGACACGGCAGCGCCGGCCACGGCCCCCACTCCCTCCGCTGCTCCCAGCACGCCCAGTGCCCCCACGAGCGGCGAGCCGGTCAAACCGTCGGAGCATGCGGCCGACGAGGAAACGGGCCCCGCCCCGGCTCCGACCACCTCACCGAGCGCGAATACCGCCACCACCGGCCTTGCGGACATCCTCGGTTCCCTCCTCCACGGCGACACCGAGCAGCAGAGTCCGGCACCCGACGCGAGCCCCGCACCGAGCCTGGCTGCTCCGACGCCGACGCCGACGGCCAAGGAACCATCCGACTCGCCACCGGCCGCACCTCGCGCGTCACCCACCCCCGGCCGGCGGACCGCTGAGCCATCGTCCCGACCGGCGCCCACCCCAGGGGCCACCCGAACCTGTGATATCAGCGATCTCAAGGCTCCCGAGGACACGAGCGCCGGTCGATTCCCCGCCGAGTCCTGGAACATGAAGGGAAGCCGCCTCGAACTGCGCGACCTCGTCTTCGGCGGCGTGGTGACCGTGGGCACGGCCGCCGGGCCCAAGCGGGTGCTCAAGTTCTCCGCGGCGGCCGTCACGATCCGCGACCTGAAGATGGCCGTACCCGTCGGCCCGCAGATCCAGCACATCGACGGAGCTCCCGGCTCGACGTCCACGCTGCGAGGCGACCGCATCACCATGTACGTCGAGAGCCTGACGGGCACCCTCTCCGGCGTCGAAGGCATCCCCCTGCCCCCGGTCCTCCGCCTCCACCTCACGCCCGACACCGTCCCGGAGTGGCTCTACGACACGGTCGGGAAACTCGACCTCAAGCTCCGACTCGACCTGGCGGACGCCGACATCGACCAGGCCGGACAGGTGGGCGGTGAGCTCGTCATCCCGGGGATCCACGGGTACGGAACGCCCCGGTGAAGCCGGAGGCCCTGCCGGGCTTGCGCTCTGAAACCGATCGGTTTCTCATTCTGTGGAGGCAGTCATGACCGCATTGAAGGGCGCGAACGTCTTCGTCACCGGTGGCAGCCGGGGCATCGGCAAGGCGCTGGTGGAGGAGCTGTACGCGCGCGGCGCCGCCAAGGTCTACGCCACGGCCCGCGACCCGCGCACCGTGACGCACCCCGACGCCGTCCCGGTGGCGCTGGAGGTCACCGACCCGGCTTCCGTGGCGGCGGCCTCCGCGCAGGCGCAGGACGTCACCGTGCTGATCAACAACGCGGGCGCCTCGGTCGGCGCGTCCTTCCTCGACTCCCCGGTCGACGACGTACGCCGGGAGTTCGAGACCAACTTCTACGGCCCGTTCCTGGTCACCCGCGCCTTCGTACCGGTCATCGAACGCAACGGTGGCGGCCACCTCCTCAACGTCCACTCCGTGCTGTCCTGGATCGCGCTCGGCGGCTCCTACAGCGCCTCCAAGGCCGCCCTGTGGTCGCAGACCAACTCCCTGCGCCTGGAGCTCCAGCCGCGCGGCATCGCCGTCACCGGGCTGCACGTCGGCTACGTCGACACGGACCTCGCGGCCGGCGTCGACGCGCCCAAGTCCGACCCGCGTGCCGTCGCCGCACTCGCCCTCGACGGCGTCGAGACGGGCGCGTACGAGGTGCTGGCCGACGACATCTCGCGGCAGGTCAAGGCGGGCCTGGCCGGCGACCTGGCCGGACTGTACGCCCAGCTGGCGAAGTAACCCCTTCACACACAAGGAGTCGGCGAGATGCCCAGCCACGAGTCACGTCCCACGATCCACATTCCGGGGACGACCAGCCACACCATCGCCCCGCGCGCGGGACGCCACAGCCGCGAGGGAACTCTGCGCTATCTCAAGGCGGGCACCGGCGCTCCCCTGGTCCTGCTGCACACCGTGCGCACCCAGGCCGAGCACTTCCGCCGCCTCATCCCGCTGATCTCGGACCGGTACACCGTCTACGCCCTCGACCTGCCGGGGATGGGCTACTCCGAGATCGTGCCCGGGGCGTCGTACGACGAGCCGGCCATGCGCGCGGGCGTCAAGCGGCTCCTGACCGAACTCGACCTCCACGACGTGACGCTGCTCGGGGAGTCCATGGGAGCGGTGCTCGCCCTGACCACCGCCGCCGATCTCCCCGAGCGCGTCCGACGCGTCGTCGCGGTCAACACCTACGACTTCCGCGGCGGAATCGCCCGCTCAAGTCTCCTCGCCCGTGTCGTGGTCAGCGGCGTGCTCACGCCAGGAGTGGGCCCGGTGATCGCCGGGGTGGAGCCCAAGCCCGCCCTCACCAAGATCCTTCAAGGCGGCCTCGGCGACAAGAGCGCACTGCGCGAGGACTACGTGGACGAACTCCTCCAGGTGGGCAAGCGCCCCGGCTACCCGACCGTCGCCCGGGCCGTGTACCAGGCCCTGCCCAGCCTCATCGCCGCCCGCTCGCGCTACCCCGAGATCAAGGCACCCATCCACCTCGTCTACGGCGAAAAGGACTGGTCCCGGCCCTCCGACCGGCAGGCCAACAAGCAACTGCTGCCGGCCGCCGACTTCACACAGGTGCCGAAGGCCGGCCACTTCATCGCCCTGGAACGGCCCGACGTACTGGCCGACCTGTTGAACGCGGTGGCCTGACCCCCGGGACCACTGACCCAAGGAGCAGTGCATGGCGGAGATAAAGATCGAGGTCGACGTTCCGGCGCGGATGCGTGACGGCACGGTGCTGCGCGCGGATGTCTACCGGCCCGGCGGTGCGGGACCCGTGGCCGGTGCTGCTGAGCCGGCTGCCGTACGGCAAGCAGACTCCCATGATGACCGTCATGCTCGATCCGTTGGCGGCTGCCCGGCGCGGGTTCATGGTGGTCATCCAGGACACCCGTGGCCGGTTCGCCTCCGAGGGGGAGTGGGAGCCGTTCACGTACGAGCAGAGCGACGGCTACGACACCGTACGGTGGGCCGCCGCCCTCCCCGGCTCCAACGGCTCGGTCGGCATGATCGGTGGCAGCTACTTCGGCAACACCCAGTGGATGGCGGCGCTGTCGAAGCCGCCGGAGCTGAAGGCCATCGCGCCGATGATCACGTGGTCCGATCCGGACGACGGGCTGTGGACGCGCGGCGGCGCGATCGAACTCGGTCTCACCGTCCCCTGGTCCCTCCTGCAGGGCGCCGACACCCTGATGCGCCGTCACAGCACCGACCTGGACGGGCTCGTGACCGCCATCACCGGGCTCGTGCAGGATTTCGACGGCCTGGCGAACGGCGGTTACGGGGAGCTCCCCGCCGGGCGGTTTCCCGCGTTCGCCCGGCACGACCTGCCCGAGCTCGGCCACGAACGCTCCCGCCGCGAGCCGGAGTGGGCGGCGTCCTGCCGCGTCGCGGGCCGGCACGACGAGGTCGATCTGCCCACCTTCCAGGTCGGCGGCTGGTACGACATCTTCAGCCAGGGCACACTCGACAACTTCACCGCCATGCGCCGGGCCGGCCGGCCCGCCACGCTGATCATGGGCCCGTGGACGCACACCAACCTGCGGCACGTGGTCGGGGACGTCAACTTCGGTTTCGGCGCGCACTCCGACTACATGGCCATGCGCGGACGTCTGTCGGACATGCAGCTCGACTGGTTCCAGCGCACGATCGGCAACGGCGAGGCGCTGGAGCCGGACACGGGCAAGGTGCTGCTGTTCGTCATGGGCGTCAACCAGTGGCGCGAGGAGACGGAATGGCCCCTGTCGCGGGCCGTCGACACGGACTTCCACCTGCGCGCGGACGGACGCCTCACCCCTGAGCCGCCGTCCACCGCCGAGCGGGCCGAGGAGTTCACCTACGACCCGATGGACCCGGTACCCACCACCGGCGGCGCGCTCCTTACGGGCAGCGGGCTCCTGATGGCCGACGAGTCCCGGCCCGGTCCGCTCGATCAGACGGCCGTGGAGGCGCGCGAGGACGTCCTGGTCTTCACCACCGAACCTCTCGCCGAGGACGTCGAGGTGACCGGCCGCATCAAGGCGGTGCTCTTCGCCACCACCGACGGCCCCTCGACCGACTGGGTGGCCCGCCTGTGCGACGTCGACGAGAACGGCGTCTCCCGCAACGTGACCGACGGCATCGTGCGGGTACGGGCGACACCGGGTGAACCCGCCGAGCACATTGTGGACCTGTGGTCGACCAGCATCGTCTTCAGGGCAGGGCACCGCATACGGGTCCAGGTCACCTCCAGCAACTTCCCCCGCTGGGACCGCAACCTCAACACAGGAGAACCCGAGCACAGCGCGACCATGGCCCGAGCAGCCCGGCAACAGGTCTTCCACGACCCCGCCCGGCCTTCCCGCATCGTGCTGCCGGTGGTTCCGGCCTGCCAAGAAACGGCGGCACAGTCGCCGTCTCTGCAATAGGCGGCCGAGCCTCCGGGCCGGCGACGAGTGTGCCGGGGTGAAGCCGCTTGACCGGATGCCGCCTCCGCTTTACTCTGGAATCATTACGGAGGTAGCCTCCGTTTTATGGGAACTACAGGACCGCGTGACCCGGGAGGGCGCATGAGCGCCAGTGGACAGCAGGGGCGCAAGCCTCGCGCGGATGTCCAGCGCAACCGTGCCGCCCTCCTGGAAGCGGCGCAGCGTCACTTCCTGAAGTACGGGGTCGGTACGTCCCTGGAGGCGGTGGCCAAGGAGGCGGGTGTCGGACCCGGCACCTTGTACCGGCATTTCCCCACCCGGGAAGCGCTGTTGGCGGCCGTGCTGCAGACGCGCTCCGAAGAACTGGTGGCGCGTCGGAAAGAGATCGCGCGGCTCGACGACGCCGACGAGGCACTGGAGCAGTGGCTGCGCGCACTGGAGGAGTACTTCAGCGCGTTCAGCGGACTGCCGGAGCCGCTCATGGCCGCGGCCCGGGCGCAGGATCCGGACAACCCGCTCACGCTCTCCTGCGACACCGTCATCACCGCCACCGAGGAGTACGTGCGCGCCGCCCAGCGGGCGGGACGTGTGCGCGAGTCGGTGCAGGGTTACGACCTGTTCCTCGCGGCCATCTCCGTCGCCTGGCTCAAGGGCGCCGGTGCCGCAGAGGAGGAGTCGCTGGACCGCGTTCGCGCGCTCGTCGCCACCGGCTACCGCAAGCGGGACGCCCAGGCGTAAGCCGTCGCCTGACGATCACCCGACCCCCAGGCATCCTCCGGATTTCCGGGGGCGTCCGGCGGTCCCATCACACAGTGATCACATTGCGCCACCCTGAGGGCAGTGCAACTCACCGAAGGACAAATCATGAAAATTTCCGTTATCGGCGCCGGGGCCATCGGTGGCAATCTTGCCCGCAAGCTCAGTGGGGCCGGTCACGACGTCAAGGTGGCGGACGCCCGCGGCCCCGAGGGTGTCGCGCCCGACGTGCTGGAGACCGGCGCCCGCGCCGTGGCGCTCGAGGACGCCGTCAAGGACAGGGACGCCGTAATCCTGGCCATTCCCTTCGGAGTGGCGGGACAGCTGGCCGACTTGTTCGTTTCCGTCCCCGCCGAGACGGTGGTCATCGACACCTCCAACTACTACCCGCACCTCAACGGGCGGATCGAGGCAGTGGAGGACGGTGTGGTGGAGAGCGTGTACACCTCCGAACTCCTTGGGCGTCCCGTGGTCAAGGCGTGGAACGCCGCCCTGGCCGAAACCCAGCGAACGAAGGGCGTCCCCGCGGGCACTCCGGGCCGCATCGCCATCCCGGTCGCCGGCGACTCCGAGGAAGCGAAGCGTGTGGCCATGCGCCTGGTGGACGACACCGGATTCGATCCCTACGACGCGGGCGCACTGGCCGACTCCTGGCGTCAGCAGCCGATGGGCCCCGCCTACTGCACGGAGCTGACCCTGAACGAGCTGCCGGCAGCCCTGGCCGCGGCCGACCGCGTCAAGGATGCAGCCGTCCGCGACAGCATGGCAGAGCGCTTCGCCGCCCTCGGGGCCAATCCCACGCCGGCGGACGTCGTCGAGATGAACCGCGCCGCCCACCGGTGACGCCCGCCGCCCACCGGTGACGCCCGCCGCCGACCGTGGCGCACACCCCGTGCGAGAGGTCCCCCTGCAGCTCCTCTCACCGGAGCGCCACGGCCGGTTTCTGCGGCGCGCCTGCCCTCCGTTTGCGCGCCCTGGCCCTCGTACGCGCCCCGGCGCTCGCGTCCACCGTCCCCGCAGGCCACGGGACTCCGACTCCTTTGACAATGCGGAGGCAGCCTCCGCACTCTCGGAGACGAAAACGGAGGCATCTTCCGTTTTTCTCGCCCTGTTTGGAGGAGCGGCCATGGCAAGCCAACAGATGCTCCTGTGCATGCAGTTCACCAGCGGCTACGGAGCCGAACCCGGTGCATGGCGCCTGCCGGGCGCGAACCTGTCCAGCTACACGGACATGGACCAGTTCGTGCGCTACGCGCAGGCGGCCGAGCGCGGCAAGATCCAGCTGCTGTTCTTCGCGGACACCCCGGTCCTGGACGTGGACCTCGAAGACCAGGCCCCGCATCACCCCATCGACCCGCTGCTGGTCATGACGGCCATCGCACGCGAGACCGAGCGGATCGGCCTTGTCGCCACCGCTTCCACCACCTTCAACGAGCCCTACCCCCTTGCCCGGCAGTTCAAGGCGCTCGACGTGATCAGCCACGGCCGGGCCGGCTGGAACGCGGTCACCACCTCGGATCCCGCCGCCGCGGCGAACTTCGGCCGTCACATACCGCCGCGCGCACAGAAGTACGAGCGCGCGCACGAGGTCGTCCAGATCGTGCAGGCGCTGTGGGGAAGCTGGGAGAAGGACGCCTGGGTCCGGGACATCCCCGGCAAGCGGTTCGCCGATATGGACAAGATCCAGCCGGTCAACCTCCAGGGCCGCCACGTCGCCTCCCGCAGCCCGCTGCCCATCCCGCCGCCCATCCCGCCGTCCGAGCAGGGCCTGCTGGTCATCTTCCAGGCGGGCGGCGGCAGTTACGGCCTGGAACTGGCTGGCCGTTACGCGGACGGCGTCTACGCCAACCCTTACACCGTCGAAGACGGCCAGGCTCAGCGGAACGCCCTGCGGGATGCTGCCAAACGTGCCGGACGCGATCCGGACGAGGTGAAGATGTTCGCCGGTTTCATGCCGACCATCGCCGCCTCCCGCCGGGCCGCGCTCGACCGGCGGCGTTTCCTGGACGAGTCCGTCGACCTGCGCCAGCGGGTGCGCTACCTCGGCGCGATGATCGGCCTGCCGCTCACCTACGACCAGATCGACGAACCCCTGAGCGCGAGTCAGTTGGCCGACGCCGTGCCCAGCCCTCACGACCCGCGCTCCGCACGCGCTCTCGAAGTGGTCCGGGAGGGCTGGACCTTGCGTGACGTGATCGCCCACGGGGTCATCGACTACCACCCGGTGGTGGCCGGCACCGCCGCCGACGTGGCCGACCATATGCAGCAGTGGTTCGAGGCCGAGGCCTGTGACGGCTTCTCGCCGGCCATCGACGGCTACCACGACGGCGTCGACGCCTTCGTCGACCAGGTCGTCCCTCTCCTGCAGGAACGCGGCTTGTACCACCTCGACTACGAGGGCCACACCCTGCGCGACCACCTCGGGGCCCGCGAGCAGTACGGGCTCGACCCGCGCGGCACAGAACTGCCCCGGTCATGACCGCCACCCCGATATCCGACACCTCCGCCGGCCCGCATTCCGCGACGCCTTGGCCGCCGTCGCCTCCCCGGTCGCCGTCATCACCGCTGTGGACGGCAGGCGCCCGCACGGCGCCACGGTAAGCACCTTGCCTCTCTGTCCCATGTCACCCCCGTCTCACCGGCCAGGTCATCCATCTGATCCGGCTGCTGCCCGCTCACCGTCGGCCGGCTCATGGAAAGCGGAAAGCACCGACCGGCGATGCGGCGACAACCGGACTGAGCACTCTCGAAAGGACCCGCTTTGCCAACCACCACCTCGTTCTTCACTGATCTCGCGCGGACCCGGCACTCCCCCCGGCAGTTCCTGTCCACTCCACTGCCCGCCACGGACATCCGCGGCGTTCTGGAAGACGCGCAGACAGCGCCCTCGAACAGCAACACCCAGCCATGGAACGTCCACATCGTCTCCGGCGGGGCACGGGACGCCCTGAGTAATGAACTCCTCAAGGCATACGAGGAAGACCGGACCTCCCCCGACTTCACCTCCGACTACGGCGAAGGCATGTACCGGGAGCGGTCGTACCAGCACGCGGCCATCGTCTACGGGGCCCGTGGCGTTGAGCGCTCGGACCGGGAGGGCAGGAAGGAGGTCATCCTCGACAACCACTATGGTGCTTCTGACGAATCTTGAAGCCGCCCTCGGGCTGGAGCGGGTGGCCGGAGCGCACCACGGCGCCACGTCGCGGGAGAGCTCCGGCGCACGGGCCTTTCGACGAGAATCGGCAGGATGGTGGAAGGCCGGCGCGGCGAACCGACCCGGTTCGCCGTGGGTATTCGGCTTGATCGCCGTCGCATAGGGAGGGTGGCGAGTGCTGCCGCGGCGACGGGCTGACGAACCGTCCGCCGGGAGGAGCGCAGGTTGTGCCGCATCCAGTGGCCCTGTGGTGAGAGAACGTCGCCACCTTCGACACCGCCGACGACGGGCGCTGTTCTCCCCCAAAGCGGCCAGATCACTGATCACACCACCTACCGGCGCTGTCCAGTGCGATGAAGTGGTCCGCTCCCGGCACCTGTGTGAAGTCTGCGGCAGGCAGCAACTTCTTGCTGGAGGAGAACAACTATGACATCTAGAGACACGAAGGAACATCATGGAATCGACGAGTCTGGAACGGATCGATCTGGGTGAAGTGCCGTACGAGGCAGCACAGGCCGACATGGCCCGGTGGGTCATCGAGCGGAAGGAGGGGCGCGCCGGGAACCGGCTGTTCCTGTTGACGCACCCGCCTGTGATCACCTACACTAAACGGACCCCGGCCAGCCAGCTCCCTGATGCGAGTTCGCCGATACCCCTGGTCGAAGTCGACAGAGGCGGTCATGCCACGTATCACGGTCCTGGACAGCTCATCGGCTATCTCGTGGTGAACGTACGCGACCTCGGCCCCCGCGGCCTGGTACGCCGGGTCGAGCAGGCTCTGATCCACGCAGTGGGATCGCTCGGCTTCGAGGCGGTACGAAGGGACACGCCGCGAGGATCCGAGAGCCTGGTCGGCGTATGGACCCCCGACGACCGCAAACTCGCCTCCATCGGCATGCGCATCAGCGGCAGTGTGACCAGCCACGGCTTCGCTCTCAACATCGCCCCCGACCTCGACGTCTACACCACATTCACGTCCTGCGCGCTGCCGCACGTCCGAATGACATCACTCGCGGAACTCGCCGAGGAAAGCGGACGGCCCACGCCCACCGAAGTTCAAGTGCGGGACGCCGTGGCCGCAGCTCTGACAACGGAGCTTGTGGTGGCCGGAGCACAGCCATAAGGACGCGGTCGCACCCGCGCCCTCTCAGTCATCTCTCGGTGTGCAGGGGTATCTTCGCGGCTCGCAGCCTGCGAATGTTCTCCGCGTGGCGCGAACCCGAGGTGCTTGACCCCCGCCGCGTTCGCGGAGTCGGATCTTCCCTCCGATCCAGCGGTTGTCTCGAAGCGTCGATGCGAGAGACCCGATCCGGGAGCGCTTCTACGCCCCCCCCGAGCGCGCCGACCGAGCGGTAGCCGACGTCGTCGCCGGGATCGCCCGGAGGCGGGGCACCCTCATGGCCCAGGTCGCGCTCACCTGGTTGCTCCAACGCCCCGGGGGGGGCGGCGCCCCCGTGGTCTGCGCGACCCAACTGCCCCACTCATCAAGGTGATTGGGGGACCCACCACGGCAGCGGGCCCCAAGACGCTTTCTGCTGCGCACAACGGACAACTTCGAGCCCTGCCCATAATGCGTTGTCGTAGCCGAGATCCGTCGGGACGGTGACGCTCAGGGTGACGGCCGGCCTGTTCAGGGCCTCGCCCGGGCCATGCGCGCGGGCGGAGTGGTGTCCTGCTCGCTACCCGGGACAACCGGGCAGACCCAGATCGGCCGGCCGCCTGGGGGCGTGATGACCTGACGTTCCCGCTGTGCTGCTTGGGATGGACTTCCCCAGCCGACGACTCGTCAGCTGGCTCATCCGGCTCCGTAGCGATGCGGGTTTCAAGGCTTGAGCACGGCCAGTACATCGTCGAGCGAAACGTGGGCGGGATCACTCATATCGGTACCCTCGAACGTCTGCCAGATATAGGACGCCGTCCCGCTCTCCCGCAGCGGATGCAAGTCGGCCAAGTCCGGATCGTCCCGGAAGCTGTTGAACGCCTCTTCGGACTCCCATTCAACGAGAAACAGAACCTGCCGTGGCGCGAGGTCACCGACTACGTCGTCGCGGAAACGGCCGAACGCCACCATTCGACCACCATATTGCGGAGCCACTTCGGGCAAACGGCTGAAATACGCAAGGTATTTCTCCAGGTCAATCACGTCAAACATATTCAGGGCGTAGAACTTCTTCTTCTGTGAATTCGCACTCATTGCCAATCCTCTCTGATCTCATGAAACCGGTGTTCGTCAGCCTGGGCGGGCGTAGGTCGCGGAAATCTGAGTACGCTGCAAGCGTGACGCCGTTTCGCGCCGCAACCACATTGTGCTTTTTGTTTGGGCAATATGCCTGCCAGTCGGTTCCAACCGCCGACCGCCGATCCCGAAGCCGGTTGCTCTGGCCCGAAGTGGATCAGAGGTCGAGGACCAGGCGGTTGCCCTTGGCTCGGGAGACGCAGATCATCATGGTCTCGCCTGCTGCGCGCTCCTGGGCGTCCAGGACCGAGTCGCGGTGGTCGATCTCCCCGGACAACACCTTCGTCTCGCAGGTTCCGCAGATTCCCTCCTCGCACGATGTCATTACCGGCACACCGGCATTCTCGACGGCCTCAAGAATGGACATGTCCTCAGAGACCTTCAGTGTCTTGCCGGTCTGGGCGAGTTCGACCTCGAAGGTCGTGAACGGCCCGTCGGTGACGTCCTTCTTCGGGGCGAAGCGCTCCAGGTGCAGAGATCCGCTCGGCCACTTCTCGCAGCCGGCCTCGACCGCCGCGAGCAGTGGTTCCGGACCGCAGCTGTAGACGGCTGTCTTCCGTTGCGGCTTGCCGAGCAGCGAAGGCAGGTCCAGCAGCCCGTACTCGTCCTGCGGCCGCAGGCTCACCCGGTCTCCGTAGGCCCGCTGCAAGGTCTCACCGAACGCCATCGACGCTCGGGTGCGGCCTCCGTAGACGAGGCGCCAGTCGGCGCGGGTCGCGTTGACGGCCGCGATCATGGGCAGGATGGGGGTGATCCCGATTCCGCCGGCGATGAACAGGTACTTTTTGGCCTTCACGAGCGGAAAGTGGTTGCGTGGCCCGCGAATGCGCACCGACTCACCCTCCGTGAGCCCATCGTGCACGTAGCTCGACCCGCCCCGACTTTCCGGTTCACGCAGCACCGCGACCTGAAGGCGGGACCGGTCCGCCGGGTCCCCGCACAGTGAATACTGCCTGACCAAGTCGGCTCGCAGTATCAGATCGATGTGTGCTCCCGGCTCCCATTCCGGCAGCGGACGGCCTCCCGGGTCGCGCAACGTCAGCAGCACAACACCTTCGGCCGCCGTTTCCTTACGTTCCAACACGAGGTCGAGCTCGACTTCGGTGCTGAGAGTGCTGAGAGTGCTCATGATCGGCCTTCCATTTTTACGGTGATGATTTTCGGGGATCTGTTCTTCCCTGTCCGATCAGGACGGGAAGCAACGGCTGAAGTCGCGCAGCAGTCGCGGGGAGCCCTGCAACTTGATCTGGCGACGCACCAGGGCCCACGCCAGCAGCGTCGGCTTGGTGAGGAAACGCAACCAGGTGCGCGTGTCGGCGGTGACCCTGAGATCCGGCTCACCGTGATGTCCGTCGGTGACCTCGAGTTTGCGGTCGCGGATGGTCACGGTGATCTGCCGGGACTCGTCGCCGGTGAAGGTGAAGTGGTAGGTGGCGGACATGTCCTTGGCCTGTTCGCGCTGAAAGATCAGTGGCAGGCCTTCCACCAGGCCGTCGATGCTGTTCGCGCGCAAGCTCATCGCCACATGCTTCGTCCGCTTGTTCGGGAACCGGTCGGCCACATGCTGCTCGGCGTCGGAACCCGGGACGACGTAAATGGTCTCTTCCTTGTCCACCAGTGGGCGCACGACGGTGGTCAGGTGTGACTTGCGATTCTCCAACCAGGGGCCGATGACGTCCTCGCCGGCCGGGCAGACCGACATGCAGTAGGCGGCTTTGTAGTTGGCGCCGAAGGACAGGCTTTGCCACATGGACGCGCTCTCGCTGTCGCTCACTCGCGAGCGGTAGTCGTCGGCGTTACGGCTTTCGGCGACCTGTTCGGCCCAGTCGCCGAAGCCACCCATGAACTCACGGTAGTTGTGCGTGTAGCAGGCGGAGAAGTTGAAGTGCCCGTCGGAGGCGATCGCCCCGGTCGGGCAGGCTGTCACGCACAGCTTGCATTCCAGGCAGGGGTTGTACTCGATGGGCCGACTGTATTCGGTGACCTCGGCGTCGATGAGGATGGTGCCCAGCAGGATGAAGTTGCCGAATTTGGGGTGGATGACGTTGCGGTGGATGCCCATCTTGCCGAGCCCGGCCGCCACGGCGACCGGCTTGTGCCCGACTACCCACGTTTTCCTGGGGAACTTGTCCATCTCCATCGGAAAACCCATAGCGGGGTTGATGGCACGCACGCCCATCGATTCCAGCTTGCCCACCACGTGCCGACCGACCTCGTTGGAGTGGTCGCCGGTGTGATGAAACTCCAGGTTGGCGACCGAGCGCGCGAGAGTGCGGACGTTCTCCCGGTTCATTCGGGACACGATGCTGATCAACGTTCGAACACCCGGCAGCGCAGCGCTCAGGTCCTCTCGCTGGTCGGCGATGTCCGGCCGGTCGATCTCGACGAAGCCGACGTCGTCCGCACCCGCGTCGAGACACAGCTGGCGCAGCCAGGACGCGTCCAGCGGCTCGGCGGGCCGGGCGGCGATGCGGTCGCGCCGGCGGGCTTGGACGACGGTGGATGGTCTTCGAGCTTGTTCTTGGCCATCGAGCGTCACCTCACGGGGCGGGGTGCGTATAAGTTTCATGAAGCAACTCAAACCCTAGCCTCGTCAGTTTCATGAAGCAACTCGCATCCGAGCCTGATCATTCTGATGAGTCTTCTGCTGGATACGAGTACAACCGACCGTCACGGGGGAGTTCGACGGGCTGTATTCACCGAACCGTTGGGCACGGCCCGTACTCCCAGCAGCTACGGCAGCGGCAAGAGAGTGTGCCCTGGTAGTTCACACCCGGCGGGCAGGGGTGGTGGATGCCGCAGAAGTTCGCCATCCGATCGGCCGGCCCGTCGGCCGCCCTCACCTCGGTACAGGCGATGGCCGAACCGGTGACGACGCGTACTCAGCAGGCGGAAAGCGGAGACGGCCCGCCCATCGGTCACGATGCAGATCTCTCCAAGGAGAGGAGCATGGTTGAACGTCTGACCAACAGGGTTACCCACTGACTGCGACTCGGTACGCGCCCAGCCGGCGGCGGCGAGTCCGTCGAGGAACCTCTCGGATGTCAGATCGGCAAGTCGGTGAGCGCGGGGCCGGGAAGCAGGTGAACGGCATCCGGGCCCACCACTTGTCCGCATTGGGTACACACGAGCTGTTCCCGAACGTTGCCTCCGCATCCCGCATGGTTCGTGATCCGCGGAGGACCGGCCGGATCCTCGGCGTGCTCATCGCCCCAGTGCATCAAAGCGAGCAACGCGGTGAGCAAGTCCTTGGCCTTGCTCGTCGGCTGGTACTCATAGCGGGCGGGCCGCTCCTGGTAACAGACCCGATCCAGCAGCCCATCGTCGACCAGCTTGGAGAGCCGGTTGGTGAGCACATTGCGGGCGATACCGAGACTGTCCTGAAACTCCTCGAACCGGCGCAGGCCCAGCAGGGCGTCGCGAATGATCAGCAAGGTCCAGCGCTCGCCCACAACCTCCAGAGTGCGGGCGATGGAGCACAGTTGGCTGTCGTATGTTCGGCCCAACATGTTGCGAACTTAGCACGTTGCGCCAAGCAACTGACAAGTTCGGGGGCAGGTCGCTCACCCTCGATACGGACGGCGAGCGCAGCTGCTCAGCCAGGCCGGTTTCTACCCGGATCCGGTCCCACTTGATCGGCATCATCCGGCCGGGACCAGTCCTTCCCTCTGCAGACGAGGGGAACGGAGGCCTTGACCTCGGGGTAGCGCGAGCGGGCCACGGCGAGGCCGGGCATGCTCCGGTACAGAGCGCGGGTAACGGCCGGGGAGCCAGGACACCTCTGTCCCCTGGCTGCTCAGCGGCCGTCCGCCGTG
>NZ_AEJC01000564.1 GCF_000317595.1 Streptomyces ipomoeae 91-03
CCACCGCCTGGCGCGAGGCCTCGGCGGCGGCCCGCGCCGCCCTCGCCGAGCCGCGTCTGGGCCCGGTGGCCGAATGGCGCGCCATCGGCCCGTACCGCCTCCTGACCGCCCTCCCCCCACGGGCCCACCAGGACCCCGCCGTCGGCCCCCTCCTGACCCCCGCCCACCACGAACTCGCCCACACCGCCGAGGTCTTCCTCGACTGCGCGGGCCAGGCGGGCCGCACGGCAGCCGAGTTGGGCATCCACCGCCAGACCCTCTACTACCGCCTCTCCCGCGTGGAGAAGCTCACGGGCCTCGACCTGGACGACGGCGAGGACCGCCTACTGCTGCACATGGCGCTGAAGGGGGCGCGGCTCCAGTAGCGTCCGTCCAACCGTGTTGATCGGAACCGGCCCGCGTGACGGTCGCCGCAAGCGCCGCGTGCCGGCGGTGCGCTTCGACACGTCCGGCCGGATCACTCGGGATCCGGGTGAGCCGTCCTGAGTTCCCGGGACAGCCGGGCCGGGTCGACTTCGGTCACGGCTGTCCTCCCGTCCAGCTCCCAGCCCTTCCCGTACGCCGCGGCGAAGGCTTCCTCGCCCAGCGCGGCCCGCCCTCGGCGGGTGAGGTCGCGAACCTGGCGATCGGTGCGGTCGTGAGCGCCGCGCAGCCGGGAGGCGGCGCCGAGCAGGACGGCCGACTCGTGATGCCGCCCGTGCGCCTCGGCGAGCGCGGCCACGTTCACCGCCACCAGCGCCAGGATCGGCAGGTCCCGGGTCTCGAGCGCCGCCGCGTACGCCTTCGCCAGCGCCTTCTCCGCGCCGGCCGGGTCGCCCGTCGCCAGGCAGAGCGAGGCCCGTGCGCTGCCGACCAGCGTCCGCGCGTGGTCACCGGGGAACGGGGTGTCGCCGTGCAGACCCCGTTCGGCTGTGCCGAGCAGTTCCCGCGCCCGGTCCAGGTCGCCGAGCCGCACCCGGAAGACGGCATCCCAGGCGTCGACCAGGAACAGCCACTCCGGCGAGTTCGCGCGCAGCGCCCGCTCCCGGGCCGAGTCGATCATCGCGATCACCAGGTCGGTGTCGCCGCACCGCAGGTGCAGGTCGATCCAGCGCAGGTCGCCGAACACCTCGTCGCCGAGGCCGAGGGAGCCGAACTCGCCCGCCAGCGACCGGGCCTCGCGCAGATCGGCCAGCGCGCCGTCGAGGTCGTCGTCGTACTGCCGCAGCTGGGCGCGCATGGGCAGCACGTTGGCCTGGCCCCAGCGGTCGCCGACCTGCCGGAAACAGGCCAGGGCCGCCTCCACGTCGGTGCGCGTCCGCTCCAGCTCGCCCGCGTTCTCGGCGAACTGGGCCCGGAACATACGGGCCAGCCCGGACAGCCACACGTCGTCGCCGTCGGCCAGGCGCTCGATGATCGCGGGAGTGCTCTTCTCCTCCTGCAGAAACGCGAGCGGGAGCGCGGTGAGCGCGGCGTAGGGTCCGGGCAGCTCCGGGTACGCGAGGAGCCGGTCGGCCAGCTCCCGTATCGCGGCCTGGTCGTCCGCGGCCTCCTCGGCGCTCGTCCCTGACGGGGTGCCGACCCGGTTGAGCAGGTGGATCGCGTGGGCGCAGTCGTGGTCGGGCGTCGGCTCACCGCCGGGCACCGCCAGTGCCTCGCCCAGCCAGTGGGCCGCGTCGGTGTGCCGGCCGAACATCTGCCAGTACCAGGTCAGGTTCAGGGCGAGGGCGACCGCGCCGGGGGCGTCGCCGGTGTCGCATCGCCGGCGCAGGGCGGCGAGCGTGTTGTCGTACTCGGCGCTGATGACGCGTATGGCCTCCAGCTGGCCGGACCCGCGCAGCCGCGGGTCGTACCGGGCCATCAGCTCGGCGAAGTGGCCGGCGGCCAGGTCGCGGACGGTGCCGAGGTCGCCCGTCCCGGCCAGGCGGTGGGTGCCGTACTCGCGCAGCGTCTCCAGCATGCGGTAGCGGCCCGGGTCGGGCGCGAGCTGCAGCAGCGACCGGTCGACCAGACCGGCGAGCAGTTCGGGGATCTCGGCGGCCGGCACCGCGGTGCCTGCGCAGACCGCGGTGGCCGAGGCCGCCGTGACGCCGCCGGGCAGGATCGAGACGCGATCGGCGACCGTACGCTCGTGCTCGCTCAGCAGGTCCCAGCTCCAGGCGATGACCGCGCGCAGCGTGCGGTGCCGGGGCAGCGCGGTGCGGCTGCCGGTGGTGAGCAGCCGGAACCGGTCCGAGAGTCCGTCGGCGAGCTCGGGCAGCGACAGCGTCCGCAGCCGGGCCGCGGCCAGTTCGAGGGCCAGCGGCATCCCGTCCAGGCCGCGGACCACGCGCCGGACGTCGGACAGCGTCGCGGCGTCCACGTCGAAGCCCGGGCGCACGGCCGCGGCCCGCTCGGTGAACAGGCGTACCGACGCCGCCCGCCGGGCCTGCTCGACGTCGTCGTCCGGGCCGGGCAGCGCGAGCGGGCCGAGCGGCACGAGCGCCTCGCCGTCGACCGCGAGGGGTTCGCGGCTGGTGGCGAGCACGCACAGCCCGGGGCAGCGGGACAGCAGCGCCGCGACCAGGTGGGCCACGGCGTCGATCAGGTGCTCGCAGTTGTCGACGAGCAGCAGGCTCTCCCGGCCGCCGAGCCGGTCGACGAGTACGTCCAGCTCGTCGCCCTCGGCCCGTGTCCGGGCCTCGAACATCGCGCCGCCGCGCAGCCCGATCCCGGCGAGCAGGGCCGAGCCGACCTTGGCCGGCTCGGTGACCGAGGCGAGGTCGATCATCCAGGCGCCGTCGCGGTACTCATGGCGGTGACGGCGGGCGGCCTCGACGGCGAGCCG
>NZ_AEJC01000565.1 GCF_000317595.1 Streptomyces ipomoeae 91-03
GGGGCGGATCAGGCGCCGGCTGCCGCGGTGTAGCGGGCGGCGACGTCTTCCCAGTTGACCAGGTCCCACAGCTTGGTGACGTAGTCGGGGCGGACGTTCTTGTACTGCAGGTAGTAGGCGTGCTCCCAGGCGTCGAAGACCAGGAGCGGGGTGGCTCCCTGGCCGACGTTGCCGTGGTGGTCGTAGACCTGCTCCACGATCAGGCGCCTGCCGAGGGGTTCCCAGGCGAGCACGCCCCAGCCGGAGCCCTGGACGGACGCGGTCGCGATGGTGAGCTGTTTCTTGAACTGCTCGAAGCCGCCGAGGTGTTCGTCGATGCCGTCGGCGAGGGCGCCGTCGGGGCGGTCACCGCCGTCCGGGGAGAGGTTCTGCCAGAAGATCGAGTGCAGGACGTGGCCGGAGAGGTTGAAGGCGAAGGTCTTCTCCAGGCCGACCAGGCCGGTGGGCGTGATCTGGTCCTTCTCGCGGGCCTCGGTGAGCTGCTCGAGGGTGTCGTTGGCGCCCTTGACGTAGGCGGCGTGGTGTTTGGCGTGGTGCAGTTCCAGGATCTGCCCGGTGATGGCCGGCTCCAGCGCGGCGTAGTCGTAGGGCAGATCGGGAAGCGCGTAGGTGCCCATCAGGCACGTCCCCTTTCCGGGTGAGTGATCGTCAGGGGACAGCCTATGCCTCTATTGCGAATAGCTTGCAACAACGACTGAGATGCATCAACATGATCTGTGGCGGGGTCGGCCCGTCAGTCTTCGGTGTCATGGCGCCTTCCGTCCGTCGGCGCATCCTTCCTGGAGAGTGATCGTCTTCTCACCCGGCGCCCGCCGGATCCGGCCGACCCCGCTTCACCGCCTGCCGGTGTGCGCGTCGGCCTTCCCGGCCGGGTGGCGCAGCATCAGCTCCCGCGCGTGCTGCCGGCGCGTGGCCGCCGTACGGCCGTCCAGAAGCCCGGTCCCGGCGCGGAGGAAGGCGCCCGCGCACACCGAGGCGAGCCGTCTCGGCCGGGCGGAGAGAGCGGCGATGACGTCGGCGGTCTCCCGACCGACCTCCGGGACGTCCGCCAGAGATGTGTCCGGTACGAGCGCGAGCCCGCTGGAGGCCCGGACGGGTGTGCCCTCAGGGGCCGTCAGGACGTCGTGGCGGAAGCCCTCCTCACCGGCGCCGGCGAGGACGTCCGCAGGGCCCGAGAAGGTCAGGCTCCGGACGCCGTAGAAGAGCGGGATCACGACGAGATGCCGCTGTCCGCTCGCGTGCGTATGTGTCATCGACCCTCGCTCGAACTTGAGGTGTCGGGGTCCGGGGTGTCGGGACAAGGCGCCCCGACACCCCGCGCGGGTGTCTCAGGCCGCCGCCGGCGCGGCGATCTGTTCCGCCTCGTCCAGCAGGCCCATGAGGGACGCCCGGGCACGGGCCACGCGCGAACGGACCGTGCCGATCGGGCAGTCGCCGACCTCGGCCGCCTCCGCGTAGGGCAGGCCGACCAATTGGGTGAGGATGAACGCCTCCCGGCGCTCGTCGGGCAGAGCGGCCAGCAGATCCAGCAGGGCGATGCCGTCGTCGAAGCCGGGCAGATCGCACGGCTGAGCCAGTTCGACGGCCAGTTGCCAGTCCGGTACGTCGGACAGCCGGGGCCGCGCGGCGGCGTGCCGATAGCTGTCGATGACCGCCCGGCGCGCGATGGACAGCAGCCACACGCGCGCCGAGGAACGGCCCTCGAACCGGTGCAGGCTGCCGAGCGCCCGCAGGAACGTGTCCTGGGCCAGATCGTCCACGGCCTGGGGATCGCCGCACAGATGGGCGACGTAACGCTGGACGTCTCGCTGCAGCGCCCGCACGAACCGCTCGACAGCGTCGGCGTCCCCGCCGCGGGCGGCCAGGGCCCAGGCGGTTATCGACTCGTCCGCCGACGGCGTCGGATCGGACGTGTGGTGGGAGGTGGGCAGGGCAGAGGTGATCACCTGGTGTCCTTCTCGGATCCGTGATCCGGACCGGGGCGCGCGAGGACGCGGTCGGTCCGGTGAGTGGGGAAACGGCCCTACGGCACGCAGGCGCGACGACGCGCACCCGCTACGGCGCCTGTGTGGTCATACGGCCGGGGCCCGAGGCGCACCTGCGCGGCCTCGGAAAACCAGCTGTCGTCAGATGACAGCCAGGTGCGCAGGAGGCCCCCGAGAGGTGATCGAGTGGACGAGAAGCCGAAGGCTCGGCGCCCGGTCCGAACGCGGACGCCCGCGACGGACGCGCGAGCGGTCCGGGACAGCGGGCAGCGCGAGCAGCAGCCGCAACGGTGCCGCCAGCCATCCGGCCACGGCCCGCAGGATGCGGAAGGCGGCCTTCTCGCCGTAGGCCAGCCACAGGCCGCACAGCAGCGCGGCCAGCAGGTGGGCGGCGAGCATGCCCGCCGTCGGCGAGCCGGCGACCGCGGAGTGGTTCATGGCATGCGTGTGGGCCATGTCCATGGAGTCCATGTGCGTCGAGCCCATGTCCATGGCTCCCATGCCGCTCATGTCCATGGAGGTCGTAGCCCCGGACGGCTCGGTCGCCGACTGGGCGAAGGAGAACGCCTCGTGCAGTGCCGTCTGGGCGGCGACCACGACCGTCACGATCAGCGGAAGGCCGCGTTCACGCCCGGCCAGGGACCAGCCCGCCACGCCCGTCGCAACGGCTCCGGCGGCCAGCGGCCAGGCGGACACATGACTGCCGGACATCATGACGTGGCCCAGGGCGGCGAGCAGCACGCACACGGCCGCGAAGACCACGGCCCGTACCGTGCGAGAACACCACCCTGCCGTCATGACGCCTCATCCTTGCATCCGGACGTCGCTGGTCATGGGGCGGTACGGAAATCCACAGGGGACCACACTCAATCCCCAGCGCGTGATCCAAGTCACCGCATCACGCCGGAACTGACAGGGTTTCCACCCGACTTCTGGGAGAGAACACGCCCGTCACTGGCCCGCAACGAACATCCAGCCGTGCGCAATCGAGAGGTTGCACGTACTCGCAGGAACGTGCAACCTTCGGGTAGCGCATTCTGATGAGATGAGGTCTCAATGCTCTCCAACACGATCGAACGCGCCATCGTGATCAACGCGCCGGTGGAGCGGGTCTGGACAGTGCTGACCGAGCCCGCGTTCCTCGGCCGCTGGTTCGGCAACGGCGAACCCGTAAAGATCGAGCTGCGCCCCGGCGGACTCCTGCTCTTCGACCACGGCGTCCACGGCACCATCCCGGCCCGGGTCGAGACGGTCGAACCGCCCCACGCCTTCTCCTGGCGCTGGTCCCAGGGCACCGCCGGCGAGGAACCGACCGGCTCAAACGCCACCCTCGTCACCTTCACCCTCACCGCCGACGAGACCACGGGCGGAACTCGCCTCACCATGGTCGAGAGCGGCTTCGCCCGCCTTGGCCTGCCGACCGACGAAGCTGCCGCCCGCCACCGCGCCAACAGCCAGAACTGGCCCGGCAAGCTGGACCAGTTGTGTGTGCAGTGCGAACGCGCGGCGGCATGATCCGCGCGGATGACGAGGAGAAGGCGCCCGAGGACGTGCTGTTGGCCCTGGCCGACCCGGTCCGGCGCCAGATCCTCGACACGCTCGTGCGTTCGGGGGCCGAGACGGCCACGTCCCTCGCCGCCCCGCTGACCGTCACCCGCCAGGCGGTTGCCAAGCACCTGGCCGTGCTGGAGCGCGCGGGTCTGGTGCGCAGCCACCGCGCAGGACGGGAAGTCCGCTACAAGGCGGACCTGCAGCCGTTGCAGCGGGCAACTCGGTGGCTGGACTCCCTCGCCGAACAATGGGACAGCCACCTCGAAGCGATCAAGGCGCTGGCCGAGCAGGACGATCCCAGCCCCGGTCACGCGAACGACCGGTGATCAGGAGGCGCGGCCACTGCTCGGGCGCATCACCACCGCGAGGGTCCTGACCGGTGTGCTGCGCTCGAAGCGCAGGGTGAACGACACCGGACCGCCCGCCCGCCATCGCTTCTCGGGCTGCAGCGTCACGTCCGCCCACTGCGCCACCGGCCGGGCCGCCGACCTTCTCCATCTGCACCACAGCAGCGTCGCCCGCCGACTCACACAGCTCGGAGCCCCCGCACATCGAACTCCCAGAGCCCACCGGATTGACACGGGCCAGACTCGCCCTCACCGCATGGCGGCGACTCAGCGACCGAGGAAGACCCACCCGTCACCCCACGAACCCGCACACGGGGCGCGCTTGATCTCGTGCCTGCGGGATCCGGCGGCGTCGGCACCGTCCGTTTCCCCCGTCCCGGACAGCTGCGGAGCCCCAGCGATCAAGGCGACCCGCTCGTCCGCCAAGCCGCCCCGTCGACCCAGGCCGTCACGGCCGAAGGAGGGTGGCAAGTGGGTCCACAGACGGCTCTTCCCATTCCCTGTGTCCCATCAGCGTCCCGACTTGTGTGTCCAGCCCCCGCGCGGATCGCTGATTACGGCCCCCAGCGACCGTGCACCCACGCATCCGCCCAGGTCAACGCGTCGGAAACCCCCGCAGCCCGCGCCACCGTTGAACTCACGAGCAGCGGATTCGATCCGTTCGCCCAAAGTCCTGAATCCGCACGCCTGCTGAGACGTTCCGCAGGTCACAGGCCTGTCTGGTGGGGCGGGTGGGACTCGAACCCACGGCCGACGGATCATGAGTCCTTCGAGGATCTTGGCGACCCCTGCCGATCAATGCTCATCGTGGCCGTTTCACCAGGTCAGACGCTGTTTGGCGCCACATTCCTTCTCGGTCCTCGTCGGTCTTTTCCGATCCTTGTGTCCAACCTGCGTCCCGAACGCGTCCCGGAAGGACAAGCCGGTTGCGCGCGGAGACGATCGCCGCGGCTCGAAAGCGGACTTCGAACCCACCCGCAGCGGATTTTCATTCCACCGTCCAGAGGCTCCGCCCCGGCACTGGGGGAGCCTCTGCGGCCGTTCCCACAGTTGATACTGCTGTCGCCGACAGCCGACAGCAGTATCGGTCACCTCCACTCAGGCGGAGAGCACGGTGTCGGCGGCGGCTGAATCACGATTCACCCGTCGCCGACACGGGCGCCGTACCCCCCCTCGGGCCGTCCCGGCTACGCCGAAGTCGGACTCGCGCCCCGGCCCTCTGGGTCGTTTTCCCGCACGGGCCGTTTCCCCTGCGCTCAGCTCGGGGCACGGCAGCATGCCTGTGCTCCTCGTCCCGGTCGTCTGCGCCCGGTTGGGGTCCCAGAACCCACGCCTCGCTTGCCGAAAGACATAGAGGCACCCCTCCCGAGCCCCCCTCCCGAGCCGCCCCTGCCGCCCGCACGACAGCCGTCGGACGGACAGACGAGGACACGACGGTTCGCGTCCGGTTTCCCTGTACTTAGCCGCTGACCGGCCGCGAGCGCCGAAGTAGCCGCTCACAGCTGACACGATTCAAGGCAGCGGCACGCGGAATGAGCGCGGAAACGGAGGAGCGAGAACATGGTTGACATCGCGAGACAGGACGCAGGCCAGGAGGCGACACGCAGCCCCTCCTCAACCTGACCTGTCCTGAGGTGTTTTGCGCGTCGCGGATCGAAGGCGGGCCCTCGTTCTTGGCCCGTCCCCGGGGTTTCCGTTCATCAACGCCGGTGCCGCTGCCGCGTTGAACACCCTTGACACGATCCGCGTGAACATCCTGCGCAACTGGACGACCGGCCTTTGCGCTGGTCTACAGGACCAGCATCGGCGCCGATGTCGTGCAGATCGTGAACGCGGTGTCACCGCCGGTCGGTCCGAAAGTGGAAATCCCTCCGGTCGGGACATCGCGCTGAACAGTGGGAAATCGCCGACCGACCGCGGCATCCCGGCGAGTGACCCGTACGACGTTGTTCGGGCCACGTCGGGCAGCGGCAAGGCGGACAACAACCGCCGGCCGGGCAGTCAGTACCACTCGGACGCCCTGGAGAAGTAGCAGGCGCTCCACATCCCCGCACCCGCGTCAAAGCGGGAGCGCTGCGGAGCTGGTGACGACGAACCAGCCCTGCCCGGACATCTGCATGTGTTCCCGGCGCCCTGCGCCGCTCGAAGGGGCAGCCCACCCAGGCCCCGAAACGCCGAAACGCCGAAAGCAGCGTGCCGCACACCCCTGCCCGGGTGCGCCATGTCGCGTTGCGATCCGGCCTCTCCTTGCACATCGGAAAGTCTGATATCTCATGAATGTTCTGGTCGCCACGTTATTGATCGTGGCGGCGGCCCAGTTGGCCGCCATCGTCACGCTGTCGCGAAATCCACACCCCACAGCGCGGGAACAGCGTTTCCCGACAACGGTCCACGCCCTCTGCTTCGGCACGGCCTTGCTGGTGAGCGTGGCCTTCGGGGGCTCCTTGGAGTTGGGCTTCGTCACCGCGCTCGCCATGATGGCGCTCAGTTTCCTGGCACGTCGGCGGCTGACCGCCTTCCGGCCTGTTGGCACCCTGTTCGTTGTGACCTGTGCGTTCCTGAGTGTCCTGCCGGTGGTGTGGCTGGTGCCGTTCGCGGCAAAAGCGATCGACTCGGGCGTGAGCACCGTGACCGTCGTGTTGGTCACGATCAGCTCCGTATTGACCATCGTCTGCCTCCCCTCCGACCTGCTCGACGAGGTCACGGGCTCCGAAGTGCTCCTGCGCTCCCGGTGGCGCAGGGCCGGGGCGACGGCGCGCCCTCGTCGGTCCGGCTTCGCGCCGATGGCCTCCGTGCAGCTCCCGATCCACGCCGAGCCGCCCGAGGTGGTCATGGACACGCTCGACGCGCTGAGCATGCTCGACTACCCCGACTACGAAGTGCTCGTCATCGACAACAACACCACGGACGAAAGCCTCTGGCGGCCCGTGGAAGAGCATTGCGCCCGGCTGGGACCGCGTTTCCGGTTCCTGCACGTGGAGGGGATCACCGGCGCGAAGGCCGGCGCGCTGAACTGGGCACGGCCCCACATCGACCCTCGCGCGGAAGTGGTGGGCGTGGTCGATGCCGACTACATCGTCGAACCCAACTGGCTGGCGGACACCGTGGGGTACTTCGAAGATCCCGAGACGGGCTTCGTGCAGTGCCCTCACGCCTATCGGGACTACGAGTCGTCGGCCTTCACGAGGATCGCCAACGCCGAGTACGCCCTTTTCTTCGCCGCCCGCATGGTCGCGCTCGACGAGAACGGGGCAGGCCTCACCGTCGGCACGATGTCCACCATCCGCCTGGCCGCCCTCGACAAGGCCGACGGGTGGGCGGAATGGTGCCTGACCGAGGACTCCGAGCTCGCCATCCGCATCCACGCGAGTGGGTACAAGTCGGCCTATCTCAAACATCCGTACGGCCGGGGGCTCGTCCCGGAGACCTGGAACGGCTACAAGAAGCAGCGGTTCCGCTGGACCTACGGCCCGGTGCAGGAGATCCGCGCTCATGCGCACATGTTCCGCCCCGGTGCGGGGCGGACCGGCTCGCACCTGAATGTCACGCAGCGGATTTACCACGCCAACCACGGTCTGATAAACGCCCTCCGTGGCGTCCGGTTCGCCGGGCTGGCGGTGCCCCCGGCCATGCTGCTGTCCATGATCGCGTCGCACGATGACGTGTGGCCGGTGCCAGTGACTTGGTACGTGCCGTTCCTCTTCGTGATGGCGGGCAGGCGGCTGCTGCAATGGACGGTGTACCGCAAGGTCATGGGCTTCACCGCACGCGAATTCGCCGGAGCCGTCCTGGCCCAGCGCGCTCTCTTCTACGTGATCGGGAAAGCGGCACTGATCGCGATGTTGAACCGGCCGGCCAGCTAGAACCGGACCGACAAGTTCCGCCGACTGCAATCCAGGATCCAGGTGTTCAACAGCGCCGGTGCGGAGACCGTCCTCGCCGTGCTCTTCCTCCTCTTCGCCGTCCTGTCGGTCACCGCGCTGCCCTTCGGCGTCGTCTCGGTGGCCATGACACTCACTCTCCTGTACCAGGCGGTCAGCTTCAGCGCGGCACCGGCGCTGTCGTACCTGGCGGAGCGCGAGATACGCAAGAACCGGGCGCCCGCGCGCGTCCCCGAGCCGGCGTGATGTGACTGAACGGGCGAGCCCCCGCCGCAGGGCGGTTTTCGGGGGCTCGCGCGGACAATCCGGGCCGCTACCGCTTCCCGAACCCGACGAAGGCCACCCAGGCGGGGGCGTCGAAGATGAGGGTGCTGAGGGCGAGGTCCGTCCGCACGGCCCGCAGCCTGCTGCGCCACAGCCTGGAGCCGGGTTCACGCCTTCTTCCGCCGCTGCCGTGAGCACGTGGGCGGCCGGGGTGGCTCGGGGGCGAGGGCCGTGCCGTGTCAGAGCGAGTCGGTGAGTACGGCGGTGACGAGTTCGGTGCGGGAGCGTTTTCCCGTGCGGGCGAACAGCCGGGACAGGCGCCGGGCGACCGCGTCCTCGGTGAGCCGTAGGACGGTGGCCATCTGGCGGGTGGTGAGTTGCTCGGCGAGCAGGGTGGCAAGCAGGTGGTCGTTCTCGGCGGTGGTCTGCTTGCGGCCGGGGACGGTCAGTCCGGCCTCTCGCAGCGCGGTCCTGGTGTGGAAGCGCCACAGGGTGGCGCCGGTCGTGCCGAACAGTTCGTAGGCCTCGTGCAGCAGCGTGGCCGGGACCGCGCCCGTGGTGGCGGCGGCTACCAGGGTGGTCGCCGTCTCGAAAGGCAGGCCGCGGGTGCGAGCGAGGTCGACGGCCTCGCGCAGGTTGTGGCGGGCGGTGTCGGGTGCTTCTTGTCGCAGGATGCGGGCCGAGGCCAGCAGGTGCCGAAGGCGGGACCGGTCGGTGCCCGTTCGTGGGGCGATGCGCTCCAGGTGGTGCAGGCAGGCCATCGCCTCGGCGGTGTGCCCCGCCCCGGCCGTCACCTCTGCCAGCAGGGCCCACAGCTCGTCCGTGCCGTAGACCTGGTCGTGCGCCTGTGCCGTGGTCAGCGCGCTGCGCAGTGTCTTTTCGGCGCCGCCCAGGTCGCCGAGGGCCATGAGCACTTCTGCTTCCGATGCGTGCAGTGCGCACTGAGGCGGGCTCCCTCCGGGACCACGCACGCCCTCCACGAGCTGGAGCGCGCTGGTGATGCGCCCCCGGGCGAGGAGGATGGCCGTCGTCCGCGCGGGAAGCGGCGAGCTGTCCGACACCGGGGTTGACTGGACCTCGTCGTTGGCCAGCAGCCGACGGGCCGATTCCAGTGCCTGGTCCCACCGGCCCGTGAGGTGATCGAAGAGGAACCGGCTGAGCGGGGGCAGCATGTGCACGGTCAGGCCGGCGGTCTCCAGCAGGGTTTCGGCCGCGTTGAGGTCGTAGCCGGTGAGCAGGGTGTCGAACATGCCGCCGGGCAGCGAGTACACCTTGCCAGGGGGCAACTCCGGAGCGTCGTGCATGGCCAGTTCGCGCCGGTAGGATTCTGGCCGGCCCATTGCCAGATCGGCCATGGCTCTGAACCGGCCGGGCGCCGCACGTGCGCGTGGGCTGGTGTTCCACACCGTCTCGGTCCGTTCGAGCAGTTCCGCTGTCTCCCGCCATCGCGAAAGGTGGCACAGGGCCAGGGCCTGGCCGGTCACCTTGGCCAGGGCGGGTATCGGCAGTCCGTTCCACCAGTGGGTGGTCGCGAGCCGGGACATCGTGGGCCAGTCGCGTTGGTTGGCCGTGACCGCCACCACAAGGCAGGCGGCCTCCTGCAGGTCGAGGTCGCTCAGCGTCGGTCCCGGGTCGCGCAGCAGGGATTCGGCGGCGGCCTGTGCGGTGGGGTAGTCGCAGGCCAGGTAGGCGGCTGTGCCGTACCGCTGGAGGACGAGATCGCGGGCGTCGGCGTGTTCGGTCAGGTCACGGGCGGCCCGCAGCCACCGCAGGACCCGCCCGTCATCGGTGCCGGGCCGTATCTGCTGGGCGGCGGCCGTCAGTTCGGCCACCGCGCGTTCCCGGTCGACCAGGCTGCCCGCGTCCGCGATACGGTCCGCGCGGTAGGTCAGGGCGTTCGTCTCGTCGAGGAGGCCCGGCGCTGGGGGGATCGCTGTTCCGGCGTGCTGCGAGTCCGCGTTCTTCCAGAGGACCTCGACCGCGGTGGCGGACAGCCGGCTGCGTTCCACCGGGCTCAGCCGCTCCCGGACGGTGTGCGCGGCCAGGGGAAGGCGGAAGGTCCAGCCTCGCACCATGGTCCGGTCCGGTCCGGGCAGTTCGTCGATGATGCCCGCCTCGACCAGGCGGCGGACACCGTCGATGACAGCGTCGATGGACAGGCCGGTCCAGACCGCGGTCAGCTGAAGGGCCGGCCGGCCGAGTGGTCCCAGGATGCTCAGCGCGGCGGCCACCGCGCGCGCAGGCTCGCCAAGTCGGTCCAGGGCCGTGACGAACCGGTCGTCGGCGGGCAGCACCGGTACCGTCGTCCTTGCGGGTATGAAGGCGTGGCGGTCGGCGACCCGGATCACGCCTCGGCGCGTCCAGCCGGTGAGCAGGGCCTCGACCGCTCCCGGGACACCGCGCGTCAACTCGCCCACTCGGCGCGCCAGGTCGGCGTCCGCTTCAGCCTGCAGCCACCGCGCCACCAGAGCGGTGGTGTCGCGCGGTCCCAGCGGGAACAGGACCACTGCGCGAGACCCCTTGGCGCCGGCCGCACCTTCACGGCCTGAGGCCCGGGGCCCTTCGGTGTTGAGCCCCTGGTGTGGCGTGTCCTCGTACACGGGTGCAGGGGTGTTTGTTCTCGTGCCGCCCGCGCTCGGTGCGATGTGCCAGGCGGCCGACACCACCAGCCGGACACCGGGGGCATCGATCCGGCTGAGCGCGGCCAGGGAGTCGGGATCGGCGTGCTGGGCATCGTCGACCAGGACCGTCACCGGTGCGCAACGGGTGAGAGCGGCGCGCAGCAGTGCCTCCATCGCCGCCTGGTCATGCCGGTCCACGGCCGACAGCGCCCGGGCAACCAGCCCTGCGGCCGACCGGCGGCCTTCCGGGTCGGACCGGCGCTCCTCCAGTGCCATGACCAGTCGCAGCGCCAGCAGCAGCGGCCGGTCGCCGTCGCCGTCGCCGGGGACACAGTCCACAACGTATACGGCGATTCCTTTTGTTCGCAGTCGCTCACCGGTCGCGTGCAGGAACGCGCTGCGGCCCACACCGTGTTCGCCTCGCAGGAAGACAAGGCGCGGGCCGCCGGGGTCGCTCAGAAGGCCATCGATCTGTTCCGACTCGCGCTCGCGGCCGAGCAGGCGGTTGCCGGTGCGGTCCATGCGGGCGGGCCTGCCCCAGCGGTCCGGTGCGTTGGTTCCCGGCCTCACAGTCACCATCCAGTTTCCGAGGTATGCCCTGGCGGGTGATGAACACGGCCGTGTCCGGCTGCGTACCCGTGCCCGGAAAGGCGTCAGTGCACTGACCATATGGGCCGCGCCGTCACGCCCCGCACCGCCACCGGTTGCGGAGAACGAACGAGGTGGCACCGTGAGGGAACAGCGTGGAGCGGTCATCGGCAGAGACGACGACGTCCGCGCACTGGCTGACACCCTTCGCGCCACCGGTGAAACGGCGCGCGTCCTGCTGGTCACCGCGGGGGCGGGGATGGGCAAGACGACCATCCTGGAGCAGGCACGGCGTGCGGCGGCCCAGGACGGCGCCTCAGTGCTGCGGCTCGGTTGGGAGGGCGAGGACGACGACTCCCGGGACACGGCCAACGCGATCGCCGTCACCGCCGGACCCAGCCTGGTCCTCGCCGACCCCGAGAACTGCCTGGCGACTCTGCCCACCGCCGAGAGGTCACAGCTGCGGACCGCGGCGCGGGCGAGCGGGGTGGAGG
>NZ_AEJC01000566.1 GCF_000317595.1 Streptomyces ipomoeae 91-03
GGACTACGGTGCCGGTCGGGAGGTCCGCCTCGGTGACGCGGCGGAAGCCGCCGGCCTCGAAGGCTGCCTGAGCGGCGGTGTCGTCCTCCGCCGGGGCCGCGACCACGCGGCGGCAGAGCGGATCGGCGGTGAACAGCGCCGGTACGAGGGCGTTCAGCAGCTGGGCGACCGGGCTCTCGGCGGCCTCCGCCGGCACCAGCTGCACGGCGATGTCATGCGCGCCATGCGGGTAGCACGCGCGCAGTGGATGGTGCTGGACTCGGTACAGCCGCAGCTGGACCGGTGTGCCGCCGCCGCTCGGGGTGACGGCGTACGCGCGGACGGCCGGCTCCTCGGTGACGAGTGGGCGCAGGGTCCAGTCGCCGTCGAGGGTGGGAGCGGGCGGCGGCGGTACGTCGAGGGGCGTGATCACGGCGCGGCTCACGCGGTGTCGGTGGCGGGCTCGGTCTCGGCCATGCGGCGCAGTTCGGCCTTGGCGAGCTTGCCGCTGGCGTTGCGTGGGAGGTGGTCGACGAGCATGAGGCGGGTGGGGAGCTTGTAGCGGGCGAGGTGTCCGCCGGCGTACTCGCGCACCTCCTCCAGGGTCAGGACCGTTCCGGGGGCGCAGGTGAGGACGGCCAGGACGGTCTCGCCCCACTTGGGGTCGGGGACGCCGATGACGGCCGCCTCCAGGACTCCGGGGCAGGCGGCGAGGACGCGCTCGACCTCGGCCGGGTAGACGTTCTCGCCGCCGCTGATGATCATGTCCTTCAGCCGGTCGACGATGTAGTAGAAGCCGTCCTTGTCGCGGTGGGCGATGTCGCCGGAGTGGAACCAGCCGACGTCGTCGAAGGCGGCGGCGGTGGCGTCCGGGTTGTTCCAGTAGCCGGGGGTGACGTTGGGGCCGCGGACGCAGATCTCGCCGCGGGTGTCGGCCTCGTCGATCCGCGCGCCGGTGCCGGGGTGGGTGAGGCAGATCTCCGTGTACGGCATCGGGGCGCCCGCGGATCCGGTCTTCTCCAGGGTCAGCGGGGCCGGGAGATATGTGGCGAAGGGGGCCGTCTCGGTGAGGCCCCAGGCCTGTTGGAGCATGATGCCGCGCTCGGCGTAGTCCTTGATCAGCTGGGGCGGGACGGGGGCGCCCGCGACGACCGCGGCGCGCAGCGCGCTCAGGTCGGCCTCGGCGAAGCCGGGCACACGGGCGACGGCGGCGCACATGGCGGGGACGGCGAAGAACGAGGTCACCCGGTGCTGGACGAGGTCGTCGAGGAACTGGGCGGGGTCGAAGGCCCGGCGCAGCACGACCGTGCCGCCGCGCAGCAGGGTGCGCAGGGTGAGGGCGTTGAGGCCGCCGATGTGGAAGAGGGGGGCGACGGCCAGGTTCACGTCGTCGGTGCGGGTGTCGACCACGCTGTCCACGTTGACGGCGTTCCACCACAGGTTGCCGTGGGTGAGCATGACGCCCTTGGGGCGCCCGGTGGTGCCGGAGGTGTACATCAGGGCGGCGAGGTCGTCGTCGTACAGCGGCACCGGCTCCCTGGTGGGCCGGTCCGCGCCGAGCAGCCGGGACAGCGGGGTCCAGACGGCCGCGGTCGCCCCGGTGGCGGGGCAGGCGGGGTCGGTGTCGATCAGCAGGTGGTGGCGGGCGGGGACGTCGTCGAGGACGGACTCCACGAGCTCGCGGTGGCCCTCCTCGACGACCAGGGTGTGGGCCCCGCTGTCGATGAGGATGTGGCGTACCTCGTCGGCGGCGAGGCGGAAGTTGACGGGGACGAAGACGGCCCCGAGGTGGGCGGCGGCGAACAGCGTCTGGAGGAAGGTGACGCTGTTGAAGCCGAGGTAGGCGATCCGGTCACCGCGGCGCAGCCCCTGCTCGGCCAGTCCGGCGGCCAGCTCGACCGCGGTGCGGCTGAGGTGGGCGGCGGAGAACTCCTGTCCCTCGTAGACGAGGGCGGTGGCCGTGGGGTACTTCGCTCTGCGGTGCAGGGCGGCTGCGGGGCTGATGTCGACGGCGGCCATGGCGTCGGCTCCTTCTATGGCTGTCGTACGGAAGCGGAGGGTTTCTACTACAGACCGATGCCGCCGGCGGCGGTGCGGAAGCCGCGTACGGCGATGCCGCCGTCGGCGGGGATGACCGCTCCGGTGACGGTGCCGCTGTTGGCGCGGGAGGCGAGCAGGACGTAGGGCCCGGTGAAATCCTCGGGCTCGACGCTGGAGTCGTACAGGGGGATGAGCGGTGGACTTTTCTCTCCGGACGCCTCGTTCTTCGCGAACGACGCCTCCAGTGTGCGGTGGTGCAGGCCCAGGGTCTCGGGGCCGCTCAGCTTGGTGCGCATACCGCCGGTGGCGACGCCGTTGACGCGGACCTTCGGAGCCAGCTCGTAGGCGAACTGGCGGAGCAGTCCGAGGCAGGCGTGTTTGCTGGCGGTGTAGAGGGAGCCGCCGCCGTCGGTGTGGAAGGAGGCGTTGGAGAGGGTCATGACGATGCTCCCGCGCGTGCGGACCAGCTCACGCCAGGCGGCCTCCACGGCCAGGAGATAGCCCTTGACGTTGATGCCGAACAGTTCGTCGAACGCCGCGGAGAGCTCCTTTCCGGTCAGCCGGGTGACGCTGCGGTGATAGTCCCAGATTCCGGCGTTCGGGACGAGGACGTCGAGCTTCCCGAAGCGTTCCACGGTGGCCTCCACCGCATGGTGCAGATCGTCCGGGGAGCGCACGTCACCGGGGACGGTCAGCACCCGCTCCCCCAGCTCCCCGGCGGCCTCGACGACCTCCTGGAGCTGTTCGGCGCTCCGGCCGAGGACGGTGACGCTCGCGCCCTCGGCGAGATAGCGCAGGGCGACCGCGCGGCCGATGCCGGAGCCGCCGCCGGTGATCAGGGCGACGTCGCCCGCCAGCCAGCCGCCCATCACCGGGCTCCGAGGAAGTCGGTGACCAGCCGCTCGAACTCGGCCTGCCGCTCCAGCTGCACCCAGTGGCCGCAGCCGCCGAACACATGCAGCTGGACGTCGCGGATCTGCTTGAGCATGAGCTGGGCGCCGTCGAGGGTGATCGTACGGTCGTCGCGGCCCCACAGCAGCAGGGTCGGCGCCTTGATCCGGTGGACGCGCTGCCAGAGCGGGTCCATGCCGTGCCGCTTGGCGAAGGCCGCGTTGTAGGCGTGGTAGAAGGCGATGTGGGACTCGTCGAGGGAGGCCTCGTAGCGGGCCTGGACGGTGTCCTCCCAGCGCTTCGGCTCTGCGGTCATGACGCGGATGAAGTCCCGCATCTTCTTCACCGTCGGGCCTTCGCCGTTGTAGTAACGGAACATCGCCTTCTGTCCCTCGGTCGGCGTGGGCCCGAACGGCAGCCAACCGCCGCCCGGCGCCATCAGGACCAACTTCTCGACCCGGTCGGGCGCTTCGAGCGCGGTGGCGATGGCGGCTGCTCCACCGAGGCTGTTGCCGAGCAGGTGGAAGCGGTCGATGCCGAGGGCGTCCAAGGTCTGCAGAAGGGCGTCGACGGTGATCTCGGTGATGCTGCGCGCGTCCAGATCCGCCTCGGTGGGCCGGTAACTGCCGCCGAAACCGGGCTGGTCGGGCAGGACGACGCGGAAGTGCGGGGTGAGGGCGGCGAGGTTCTGGTGGTAGTTGGCCACCCCGCTCGCGCCGGGCCCGCCGCCGTGCAGCATCACCAGCACGGGCCCCGCACCGGCCTCGCTCACCGCGACGCTCCCGAGCGTGGTCTGCACGGTGTGCTCGACGAGCTTCACCTCTGTGGTCTCTTCAGTGGTCACGAGCGGGCTCCGGTTCGCAGAACTCAAGGGCTTATACGGATGACGAGACCCAGGGGTCTCACAGAAAGGTGCTGATGTTCTTGGCGAGCAGGACGTTCTGGTCCAGCAGGATCGTGCGGCGGGCGATCAGCAGACCGCCGGCCTCGGTGCGGCGCAGCACATCGGTACGGCCGCCGGCGTAGATGTCGACCTCGCGCTCCAGCCGGTTGCGGTAGCAGAGGAAGGCCGACTCGGCGACGTACTCACCGGGCTCGTCGGCGGGCCGCACCAGGACGTTGGTGATCAGATGCCGGGTCCGGGACGGCGGGTCCTCGGCCCAGGCCATGCCCGAGTCGAAGCGGCGGATCCGCCAGGCCAGACTCGCCTTGGTCTCATCGAAGATCGCCACCTCACCGGGCGACCCGTCAGCCAGCGCCTGCTGCCGCCGCAGCCGGTTGGTGCGCACCGGCGCCCAGTAGTGCAGATCGTCGGCGAACAGCTCCAGCCAGTCGGCATACCGGTGCTGATCGAGCAACCGTGCCTCGACCGCGTACAGCCGCTGCACCTCGAAGTGCAGCCGAATCTCCTCGTCGACGACCGCCGGGGCCGGTTCAGGGGGGTGAATGCTCATGGTGGGTCCTCCTGCGGGGCCACGCTCGGCTGTCATTCCAGCGAATGGGGGTTTGGTTGGGGGAGGCCGTGTGCCGGTGGACGGCACGGGGGGCGCCTCTTGACCACCGGGCAAGAGACGGCACCGTCAACGCCGAAGCAGCGCACGCAAGTCGGTACTCTCATCGGCCAGTTGCCCGGGATCGACCTCCACCCGGCGGTCAACGAGCCGACGCGCGGCCTTGATGTCCCGGCCCCGGTCGATCGCGGCGGCGGCCACCAGCCGCCCGTCGCGCAGGCCGAAAACGGTGAAGGCGCCCTCTTCAGGCGTGCCCCGCACCACGGCCCGCTCGGCGTCGGCCATCGTGCCGACCGCCTCCAGACGCGCCCCGTGCCGATCGGACCAGAACCAGGGCGCGCCGAACTCCGGAGCAGGCCGGCCGAGGAGGCCGTACGCCGCGGTCTCACCATCCCGCTGGGCGGCCTCCCAGTGCTCGTGCCGCACCGGATGCCCCTCCCGGCGGGCGACGTCCCCGACCGCGAAGACGTTCGGGTGGGAGGTGTGCCGCCCCTCCCCGACCACGACCCCGTTGTCCACGGAGAGCCCGGCGGCCTCGGCCAACTCCACAGCCGGCCGGATGCCGATCCCGACCACCACCAGGTCGGCGGCCAGCGGCCCACCGTCCACGTTGAAGTGCAGCAGCACACCGGAACCACCCGGCCGGCGCTCGACACGCTCGACGCCCGCCGTGATCACGTCGATGCCCTCGGCTGAGTGCCTGTGGTGCAGTGCCCCGGCGATGTCGTCGCCGACCACCGCCGTCAGCGGCACCGGCACCGGATCGACCAGGGTGACCCGGCAGCCCAGGGCGTGGGCCACGGCCGCGGTCTCCGCGCCGATCAGCCCGGCCCCGACCACGGCCACCACGGCACCCGGCAGCAGCCGTTCCCGCAGCCGCTCGGCATCCTCCCAGGTCCGCAGCAGATGTACGGCGGGATCGTCGCCGCCGGGTACGGGCAGCGCGCGAGGTGTACCGCCGGTGGCCAGCACGATCCGGTCGGCGGTCACGACGGAGCCGTCGTGCAGCTCCAGGCCCCCTTCACCCGGCCGGATCGCCTGGACCGGGGCTCCCTCGCGGAGCGAGACGCGCTGCTGCTCGTACCACTGCTCCGGCCGCAGCAGAACGTCCTCGCGCCGGGCCTTGCCCAGGAGCACGTCCTTGCTGAGCGGCGGCCGGTCGTACGGCAGTCCGCGCTCGGCGGAGTACAGGACGAGTTCGCCGTCGTAGCCCTGGGCGCGGAGGGCGTCGCAGGTGGAGAGGGCGGCGAGGCCGGCGCCGACGAGGGCGACACGGCGCGGGACGGTCATTGAGTGGCCTCTTCCCCGGGGTGCAGCCAGATGCCGCCGTCGCGGACCTCGACCCGGTGGGTGCGGGCGGCGACGGTGGCGGGCATGCACTGCGGTTCGCCGGACTTGAGGCAGAAGCGGGCGCTGTGCAGGGGGCACTCCACCTCGCCGTTCTCGATCCAGCCGTCGGAGAGCGAGGCCTGGCCGTGGGAGCAGGTGTCGTCGAGGGCGTAGTAGGCGCCGCCGTCGTGGAAGACGGCGATGGCGTCACCGTGGCCGGTGTCCTCGGCGGACACCTTCAGCGCCTCGCCCTCCTCGATGTCGCCCACGTCGGCGACGCGGATACCGGTACTGGTCGTGCTCATGAGTCGTCCTTCTCGCAGTTCTTCTCCCGGCCCGCGTCCCGGCTCTCGTCCCGCTCCGCCTCGCGGCCGTTCTCCCGGCTCTTCTCGTGCCACGCGGGTGTGTTCATCAGGTCGCGCCAGCGGGCGTAGAAGCCGCGGGCGGCGCCGTCGCTGTAGAGGCGGCCGGTGGTGCCGGGGTGAACACCGTCCTTCGTCTGAAGGCCCAGCCCCATCTGGTAGTTGAGGGTCATGGAGCCGGCCACGAAGCCGTGGGCGGTGGCCTGGACCTCGCTCCAGTTCTCGCCGTCATCCTGCTCGAAGGTGCCGGTCGGCCCGAACGTCCGCAGGTTGTAGATGCGTTGGGCGTCCTTGACCTCGTCCGGCATGGACTTGTCGACGAGTGTCCAGGCCCACACCTCCATCCGGTCCGGGCCCTTGGGGTGCCAGACGCGGATGGAGCCGTTGACGGGCAGATAGGAGAAGTTGGGGAAGACGGTGCCGTGCCCGGTGGTCATCGGGCCCTCGACGCGGGCGTCGCCGAGGCGTTCACGCAGGGCCTCGTAGTCGTACCAGTCGTGGACGATCCGGTCGTCGAAGCGGCTCTTGGGGTGGGTGGGGAAGCCGTGGCCGTGGCCGAGCGGGTCGGTGTACTGCCGTCCCGGTGTCTGCACGATCTCGGCCTTGGGCCCCTTGCCGGTGGGCGACATGACCATCAGCGCGGAGGCGTGCGAGATGTTGACGTGGTACCAGTCGGAGGCGAACTGCTCGGCGGCGAGCTTCCAGTTGCCCTCCAGCACCCACTTGTGCACCCCGCCGACGACCTCGGTGCCCTCCGGGTCCCGGTCGAGCATGGCGTCCAGGTACCAGGCCAGCCCGCCGAGCGCCTCGACGAGCGGCGGTGCCTCGGGGTTCCAGGTCGCGAAGACGAGTCCCTTGTACGTGTCGAGCTGGGCGACCTCGATCAGTCCCCATTGGTCCCGGTCGAAGTGGGCGGGGTAGTCCTCGCCGTTGGGCACGTTGATGAGCTTGCCGGAGGTGTCGTACGCCCAGCCGTGGTAGCTGCACGTGAACGCCTTCGTGGCGCCGGCGTCGGCGCGGCAGACACGCATGCCCCGGTGGCGGCAGGCGTTGAGGAACGCGCGCAGCTTCCGGTCGCGACCCATGGTGACGATCACCGGGTCCTCACCCATGTACGTGGTGAAGAAGTCGCCGGGCTTGGCGAACTGGCTCTCGTGGGCGAGGAACAGCCAGCTCGGCGCGAAGACACGGCGCAGCTCCTGCCGGTAGAGGCCGGCGTCACTGAAGATCGTGCGGTCGACGAGCCCCTGGTCGAGGTCGAAGTAGGGGCCGACGTCGACGGGCGATGGCTGGAGCCCGGTGTGATGTCGCTGCATGGCCACAGGAGACGTCGCCCCGCGAGGCCCTGCCCAGCGATCGTGCCGGGATGTGGAACGGCCTTCCGGCCCTCGTGCCGGGGAGGCGGGAGCGGCGTGGGCGTCGGGTCGGCCGTATCGCGCACGAGTAGGTGCCCGACCCGTTTACAACCCGGAAGCCAGTCACCTACATTGGACGCGCGTCCATTTTAATGTGTCGCCGGGCCGCCATGATCGTCATCGGAGCATGCATGCCACTCAACACCGCACCGGAACAGCAGACCGCCGTGGACAAGGCGCTCACCCTGCTGAAGTCCCTCGCCGAGCTGGACGGGGAGATCGGCGTGAGCGAGCTGGCCCGGCGCACCCGGATGAGCAAGTCGACGACCTTCCGGCTGCTGGGCATCCTCCAGCGCAACGACCTCGTCGAGCGGGTCGGCAGCGACTACCGGCTGGGCGCGCAGCTCTTCGACATCGGCAGCCGGGCCTACGGCACCAGCACCCCGCTGCTCCAGGAGCGGCTGCTGCCGCATCTGGCCGACCTGTACGAACTGACCCACGAGACCGTGCACCTGGCCGTGCTGCACGGCACGGACATCGTCTACGTCAACAAGCTCCACGGTCACCGGGCGGCCCGCTCGCCCTCCCGGATCGGCGCCCGGCTGCCCGCCTACTGCACGGGGGTCGGCAAGGCCCTCCTGGCGTTCGACCACGACGCCGCCGAGGCGGCCGTCGCGGCGGGGCTGACCGCGCGCACCGAGTACACGCTCTCCGACCCGGACCGGTTCCGGGCCGATCTGCGCCGTATCCGCCAGGACGGCATCGCGTACGACCGGCAGGAGGCCGCGCTCGGTCTGACCTGTGTCGCCGTGCCGGTCATGGGGCCCGCGGGGCGTCCCGTCGCGGCCCTCTCCATCGCGGGCGCCGACCGCCGCTTCGACCCCGCCCGCTACGCCCCGGCCCTGCGCCGCGTCGCCTTCGAGGCGAGCCGGACGATCAACGCGGCCAAGGCCCGCCAGACGGTACCGGCCGGGGTCGGCGCTCTGTCCAGGGTCTGACCCCGGTTCCACACCCGGCCCGTCGCGCGGCCGGCGCCCGGCGCCGGTCCGCCGCTCAGGGCTGGCTGCCGCCGTGGGTGCGCGCCACGGTCGTACCGCCCGTTCCCGGCTGCACCCTCGGCACACTGACCACGATGTGCACGACGCTCTCGCCGTCCAGCGACTGGTACACATGCGGACGGTCGCCCGGGTAGCGCACGAAGTCGCCGGCCGACAGCTCGACCGGGGTGTCGGCGGGACCCACGCGCACCCGGCCGCTGATGACGTACAGATGCTCCAGGGTGCCCACCGGGTGCGGCTCGGTCGGCTTCCCGGCGCCCTCCCCGTCCTGAGCGTCCCCGCCGATGCGCACGATGTAGTTCTCGATGACACCGGAACCGTAGATGTGGTCCAGCGAGCGTGAGACGTAGCCACCGTGCCGGTGCCAGGTGACGTCGTCTCCCCGCTGCACGGTCATGACCTGTTCGCGCTCCGCCACCAGCCGCGTGACCGGCACGCCGAGCGCGGCGGCGATGGAGAACAGGGTGTCCACCGTGGGATTGCCCGTGCCCTGCTCCAGATTGGACAGGGTCTGCTTGGCCAGCCCCGCCTGCCGAGCCAATTCGGCCAGGGACAGCCCACGCTGCTCTCTGAGAAGGCGCACGTTGCGCGCGACCACGGTGTTTCCTGAGGACACGCCACCACTTTAGGCGCAGGCCGGAAAGCGACGACCCCCGGTCACCCCTAGCGCTCCCTGCGGGTACTTCCGCCGCTGCCACGCAGCCCGCACGGCCCGGTCGCTTCCCCTGTGCCGGAGGGCGGCACGAGCGCGTGCGTGGCTCTCGGCCAGACGCCACCTTTCTGCGCACCAAGTCCCCGCTGTGGTGTGGATCACCACCATCCGACACCGCAGGTGAAACCGGAAGTGAGCCGCTCCATGTCCCAGTCCGTCCAATCGCCCAGACAGACCGAGCCCGGCCGGAGCGACCGGCGCACGGTGTCCCGGGTCGCCGTCGCGAGCCTCATCGGCACCACCGTCGAGTACTACGACTTCGCGGTGTACGGCACCGCCGCCGCCCTCGTCCTGGGCCCGGCCTTCTTCCCCTCCGGCAACGCCACCCTCCAGACCCTGGCCGCCTTCCTCACCTTCGCGGCGGCGTTCCTGGCCCGCCCGGTGGGCGTGGTGCTGTTCGGCACGATCGGCGACCGGCTGGGCCGCAAGCGGGCGCTGGTCGTCTCGCTGGTCCTGATGGGTGTCGCCACGGTCGGGGTCGGACTGCTGCCGACGTACGAGACAGCCGGGCTGCTCGCGCCCACGCTGCTGGTGCTGCTCCGCCTGTTGCAGGGCGTCAGCATGGGCGGCGAGTGGGGCGGCGCGGTGCTGCTGGCCGCCGAGCACGCGCCACCGGGGCGCCGGGCGATGTTCGCCTCGATCCCGCAGGCCGGCCCGCTGCTGGGCTTCCTGCTGTCCAGCGCCGTGATCCTGCCGACCCTGTCGATCGCCGGCCGGGACGGTTTCGCGGCCGGGGCGTGGCGGGTGCCCTTCCTGCTGAGCGCGCTGCTGATCGTGATCGGGCTCTGGGTGCGTACGCGGGTCACGGAGTCGCCGGTGTTCGAGGAGCGCGGCCGTACGGCGGGCGCCGCGCCCGCCGCGCCCCGGTTCCCGCTCGGCACGCTGATCAAGGAGCACCCGGGTCGGCTGCTGCTCGGCATCGGCGCGGGGATCGGTGGCTCGTCGGTCTACTACCTGACCGTCGTCTACAGCCTGTCGTACGGTCCGAAGGCCCTCGGTATCGCCCAGAACACCATGCTGGCCGCGGCGAGCGTGGGGGCCGCCGCCGCTGCCGCCGCCACGGTTCCCGCGGCACGGCTGGCCGACCGGGTGGGCCGGCGGCCGGTGATCCTCACCGGCGCCATCGGATGTGTGGTGTGGGCGCTGCCGATGTTCGGGTCGCTGAACACGCGAAACGGGCTCGTCATCACCGGGGCGTTCACGGTCGGCATGGTCTTCTTCACGCTGATGTTCGCGCCGATCGCGGCGTTCCTGCCGGAGCTGTTCCCCGCCCGGCTGCGCTACACCGGGGCCTCCGCGACGTTCATCCTCGCCAACACCCTCGGCGGCGGCTTCGCTCCGCTGGTCGCCACATGGCTGAACAGCCACTGGGCGTCACCGCTGGCGCTGGGCGCGTATGCGGGTGGGCTGTGTCTGGTCAGCCTGGTGTGCGTGCTGGCACTGCCGGAGACGCGGGGGAAGGAGTTCGACATCTGACCGGCGTGGGTGCGCTCCAGCAGTTCCTCGCGGACGTCTACTGGGGCGACCTGGACGTCCTCCTCCTGGACCTCCCGCCCGGCACCGGCGACATCGCGATCTCCGTCGCCCAGCTCGTCCCGAACGCCGAGATCCTGGTCGTGACGACCCCTCAGCAGGCGGCGGCCGAGGTCGCCGAGCGGGCCGGCTCCATCGCCGTC
>NZ_AEJC01000567.1 GCF_000317595.1 Streptomyces ipomoeae 91-03
GCGCCGCCGTTTCAGCGGACGTCGGCGATCTCGTCCGGAGGCCCCGGCGGGCCTCACGCCGGCCCCGGGAGGGGGCGTCAGGAGGCGCCCCCCAGCCCCTCCAGCACCACCGCGTTCGGCAGTTCCGCGAACGCCTTGCCAGGCACCAGCAGCTTGCCCCGCCGCCGGCCGCTGCCGACCAGGACGTACGGCAGCTCGACCACGGCGGAGTCCACCAGAACCGGCCACGCCTCCGGCAGCCCGACGGGCGTGATGCCGCCGTGCTCCATGCCGGTCTCCCCGGTGGCCGTGTCCATCGACGCGAACGAGGCCTTGCGGGCGCCGAGTTGGCGACGGACCACCCCGTTCACATCGACGCGGGTGGTGGACGGCACCACGCACGCGGCCAGACTCGACTCGCCGCCCCGCCTGCCCGCGACGACCACACAGTTCGCGGACTGTTCGAGCAACTCCTGCCCGTAGTGCTGCACGAACACCGCGGTGTCGGCCCACCGCGGGTCGGTCTCGACGTACAGGATGTCCTCGGCGGGCACGCTGCCACGCCAGTGGCGTACGGCGTCGGCGACCGGGCCGACGAGGTCGTCGAGGCAGTCCGGGGCGGGCGTGGCGTGGTCGAAGTCTCCGATGGGTGCGCGCATGGCGGCACGTTAACAGGGCCTACGGGCAGACGAGTCGGACCCTCACGGCACCGGCGGCACGGACACCGTGAGGATCAGTTCCGCCGGCACCTCGCCCCGATTGGCGTACTCGTGCGCGGCGTTGGCCTCGAAGGTGGCGCTCGCACCGGCCGGGACGCGGTACTCCGCGCCCTCGACGGTCAGCGTCAGCTCGCCCGCCGTGACATGGACGATCTCGACCGTGCCCACGGGGTGCGGGTCCGAGCGGCTGCCCTCCCCCGGCATCAGCCGCCAGTTCCACAACTCCAGCGGACCGGGCGCCTCCGTACCGGCGAGGAGCCGGCTGTAGCTGCCCGCCTCGGTGTGCCACAGCCGTACCGCCTGCTCGGCCGGGACCACCCGGACCTTCGGCCCCTGCTCGTAGTCGAGCAGCGTGGTGATGCTGACCCCGAGCGCGTCACCGATCTTGACGACCGTGCCGAGACTGGGGTTGGTGCGGGCCTGCTCGATCTGGATGAGCATGCCGCGGCTGACCCCTGCCCGGGCGGCGAGCACGTCCAGCGTGAAGCCGCGCACCGCCCGCCAGTGCTTGACGTTCCGCGCCAGGGACTGGGTCAGCAGTTCGAGGTCCGACACATTCCGTCCAATATTCGGGATGACAGAGTTCAATGATGGCACCCCGGGGGCGGGGCGGACTCCTACCGGGCGAACGCGACGAGTCAGGCAGACGGCGGCTGCGCCTCTCGCCAAGGCTGTCAACGCCCCCGAGCCCTCAGGCGGACTCCCCCGCCCCCTCCGCGTCCCACTCGGCCAACGCCAGCAACTGTTCCGGCGTGACCCCGTCGGGGATCGGCACGGGCGCAGGCGTCCGGATGGGCGGCTGCCACCCCTCCACCGGATCCCACCGCCGTACGACCTTGGCCGGCGCCCCGGCCACCACCGAGTGATCCGGGACCGCCCCCCGTACGACGGCCCCGGCCGCCACCACCACATTCCGCCCGATCCGCGCCCCCGGCAGGATCACGGCCCCCGTCCCTATCCAGCAGCCCGGCCCGATCGACACCGGGTCCATCCGGGGCCACTGCTTGCCGATCGGCTCATGGGGGTCGTCGTACGAGTGGTTCGTGGACGTGACGTACACATAGGGCCCGAAGTAGCAGTCGCTGCCGATGGTGACGGTGGTGTCGGCGATGACATGGCTGCCGCGGCCGAGGACCACTCCGTCGCCTATGCGCAGGATCGGCTCGGAGCCGAGGTCGAGGTCGGGCATCAGGCCTGCGGTCAGGGTGACCTGCTCGCCGATGATGCAGTGCGCGCCGAGATGGATCCACGGCTCCCCGAAAACCGTGCCGAGGGGGAAGGCCAATCTGGTACCCGTTCCCATGGCGCCGAAGCGGAAGCGCCCGGGGCTGTCGGCCGTCACCGACCCCGTGCGCTGCACCCAAGCCCAGCCCGCATGGACGGCGCGCTGCCCGATGCGACGCCGCCAGGACGAGAACGTGTTCTTGCTCATCGGCACCCGCTCACCGTACTCACCACGCGGCACCCGCACGCCGTCATACGGCTGTGATCTTCACCCCACGCCAAGGTCTGCCCATGGCTTACGGTTCGGGTGAGGAGTGATCCACCACGACGGGCGATCCATCACCAGGAGGCGGCAAATGAACCGGCAGCGGGCGCTGATCACGGCATTCGGCGGCAAGACGCCGGACGTGGAGGAGGCCGCGTTCGTCTCCCCGACGTCCGTGGTGATCGGCGAGGTGACGCTGCACCCCGGGTCCAGCGTCTGGTACGGGGCCGTGCTGCGCGCCGACGCCGGGCCGATCGTCATCGGCGCGGACTCCAACATCCAGGACAACTGCACGCTCCACGTCGACCCCGGGTTCCCGATCAGCATCGGCGAGCGGGTGTCCGTCGGGCACAACGCGGTGGTGCACGGGGCGACCGTGGAGGACGACTGTCTGATCGGGATGGGGGCGACGGTGCTGAACGGGGCGGTGATCGGAGCCGGGTCTCTTGTCGCCGCGCAGGCGTTGGTGCCGCAGGGGATGCGGGTGCCGCCCGGTTCGCTGGTCGCGGGGGTGCCGGCGAAGGTCAAGCGGCCCCTCACCGACGAGGAGCGGGAGGGGCTCACGTTGAACGGGGCGTTCTACACGGAGTTGGCCAAGCAGCACCGGGAAGCGCAGGGGGAGGACGGCGAGTAGCGGTTACTCGGCGGCGGGGACGGGCTCCCGCTCGGCCTCGTCCGTCGAGGACTCGGCGTTCTCCGCCGCCTTCTTCGCCTTGCGCTTGACGATCAGCAGTGAGGTGGCGCCGATGAGGACGGCCAGCACCAGGCCCAGCCACGAGAAGCGCTTGAGCCAGGCCTCGGCGACCACGCCGACGTAGTAGATGACGGCGGTGGTGCCACCGGCCCAGAGGACGCCG
>NZ_AEJC01000568.1 GCF_000317595.1 Streptomyces ipomoeae 91-03
CCGCCTCACCACGTAGGACACGGTCTAAGACCGTGTCCTACGTGGTGAGGCGGACGTTGGGCAGGGCATGGGGCGGGATACGTGGAGTTGGATTGTTCCGGATGGGCTGTGGGAGATCGCGAAGCCGCTGATCCCGCCGTCGAAGGTGCGGCCACAGGGCGGCGGTACACAGGACACGCCTGATGAGACGCTGTTCGCGGCGATCATCTACGTGCTGGTCAGCGGTTGTGCCTGGCGGGCTCTGCCGCCCTGCTTCGGCATATCGAAGTCGACCGCTCACCGCCGCTTCCTGATCTGGTCCAGAGCCGGCGTCTGGGGCCGATTGCACGAGGCTGTGCTGCACCGGCTCGACGACGCCGGCCTGGTCGAGGTGACCCGTGTAGTCCTCGACACCGCCCACGTCAGGGCTAAAAAAGGGGGCGAACACACAGGTCCGAGCCCCGTGGACCGGGGCAAGCCGGGTTCCAAGATGCACATCCTGTCGGACGCGAACGGACTGCCCCTGGTCGTCGGCGTCTCGGCCGGCAACACCCACGACAGCGAAGGTCTGAAGCCGATGGTGGCGGGTCACCAAACGAGACACGACCCCCATCGCGGCCGGTACTTCAAGCCTCAGCGCCTCCACACGGACAAAGCCTACGATCGACCGGACCTGCGGAAATGGTTACACGGCAAGCGCATCGGAGTCCGGATCGCCCGCAAAGGCATCGAGTCCAGCGAACGGCTGGGCCGCCGCAGGTGGGTGATCGAAAGAACGATGTCGTGGCTGTCCGGCTACCGCAGACTCAGCCCCCGCTACGAACGTAATCCCCGCAACTACCTGGCCTTTCTCGGTCTCGCCGCGGCCTTGTGCTGCTACAAGCGCCTCGTCCGCCTCACCACGTAGGACACGGTCTTAGGACAGATAGTGTCCCAGGTCGTTGGCGAGATCGTTCGCCGATCCGGCGGAGGCCATGACCCGCGCCGCCCGGACGGAGCGGCGTTGGCGACCACCGTTTGCATGACTTGCCGTGCCGTTGGCGTCCCCCAGCGGTCCCGAGGATTCAGCGAGCCGGCTCCAGCACGAGCGCTCGGTGGATCGGGCCGGACAGGCCGGACAGAGGGAGGCCGGTTCCCTGGTTGCCGGCGGCGATGATCTCCGCCGTGATGGAGACAGCTGTCTCCTCCGGCGTGCGGGCGCCGAGGTCGAGGCCGATCGGGGAGTGCAGCCGGGCCAACTGTTCCTCGGGCACGCCTGCTTCGCCCAGGAGGCGCAGGCGCTCGTCGTGCGTGCGGCGGGAGCCCATCACCCCCACGTAGCCCACGGGCAGAGCCAGCGCCACACGCAGCAGGGGGATGTCGAACTTGGCGTCATGGGTGAGGACGCAGACGGCGGTGCGGGCGTCCACCTCGGTGCGCTCCAGGTAGCGGTGGGGCCAGTCGACGACGATGTCGTCGGCGTGGGGGAAGCGGGCGCGGGTGGCGAAGACGGGCCGGGCGTCGCAGACGGTGACCCGGTAGCCGAGGAAGCGGCCGGCCTGACTGAGGGCGGCGGCGAAGTCGACGGCGCCGAAGATGAGCAGGCGCGGGCGGGACGCGTGGACGTGGACCAGCACGGACATCCGCTCCGGGCAGGTGGCGGCGTCCCCGCCGACCTCCACCCGGGCAGTGCGCCCGGTCCGCAGCAGCGCCTGCGCCTGCGCACTGACCACCCGTTGCAGGGAACCGGTCACACCACCGTGATGTGTGTTTCCCTCGGCATCGATGGACAGCATCCGGCCGCGCAGCTCCTCCGGACCGTCGACGACCTGGGCGACCGCGGTGGGCCTGTCGTCGATGACGTCCGCGAGAGCGGCGGCGACGTGTGGCTGCTCGACGGGATCGATGTGCTGGACGAGGACGTCGAGTTCGCCGCCGCAGGTCAGGCCGGCGGCGAAGGCGTCGTCGTCGGAGTAGCCGAACCAGGCGCGCTGCGGGGCGCCGCGGTCGTGGAGCACCTGTTGGCACAGTCCGTAGACCGCGCCCTCGACGCAGCCGCCGGAGATGCTGCCGACCGCGTTGCCGTCGGCGTCGACCGCGACCGAGGCGCCGACGGGCAGGGGTGCGCTGCCGGTGACGTCGACGACGGTGGCGAGGGCGAAGGGACGTGCCTCGCGGCACCAGCGGTGCAGTGTGTCCGCGATGTTCAGCATGAACGGTCCTTCGGTGGAGGGGTGGCGTAAAAGGGCCCTCCGCGCCAACCAGGGGCGTCACGGTCTCTGATTGTCAGTTACTGCCTTCCAGGTTGGAAAGCAGGCGGGGCACCGAGTATCCCGCGGGAAGCGGTGGTTTCCCTGTCGACCGGGGGGTGATACCCCGCCGGGTGGCGGGGGTTGC
>NZ_AEJC01000569.1 GCF_000317595.1 Streptomyces ipomoeae 91-03
ATCCGCACGGCCCCGAGCCGGTGCGGCATGTCCCGAGCCGTCCGAGTCTGTCCCGAGCCGTCCGAGTCCGCTCGGGTCGCGACCCGTGCTTCCCGCCCCGGGCCTGTTCGTGGCGCTGGACGCCTGGAAGTGGCACGTTCTGTCCGTGGCGCCCTGGGGGCGGATCAGGCCCGGGGGAAGAACTCCAGTACGGCCGTGCCACCGTCCAGGGACTTCACACGGAAGCCGAGACCGTTGAGACCGCCGGTGCTGCCCTCGCCGACCGAGCTGCTGAGGAACGTGCCGGCGCCCGAGGACTGGAGCACGACGATGTCGTCGGTGATCTTCGTGATCCGCAGATCGCTGACGCCGAGCCGGCTGTCGATCTTGATCGTCATGGGCCTGGACACGGCGATCTCGCAGCGACCGTCGAAGCAGGCGTCGGCGCCGGTGGCCGTATCCGTGGCGTCGGCCGGGCTCGACCCATCGGCGTCGGTGGGCGTGGGGGAGGGCGAAGGCGGCTGTCGCGCGCCCGACCGCGTCTCCGTCGCCCCCGATGGCGTACGCGACGCGGACGGCGGCTCCGACCCCTCCGCGGAGCCGCCGTCCTGACCGTCGCCCCCGCCGCAGCCGGTGAGAGCCGCCGCCAGGGCCAGTGCCACCGCGGCGCCGACCCGAGCCCTGCCCGTGCTCATACGCCAACCTCTCAACTCCGTGCGTGCGGACGTCGTCG
>NZ_AEJC01000570.1 GCF_000317595.1 Streptomyces ipomoeae 91-03
CGCCATACGTCGGGGAATCAGGCGGCGTCGACGTCAGTGGTGGCGAGCCTGGCGTAGACGTCGGGCCGGGTGCGGCGGATGCGGGTGGCGAGGACCATGCCGGCCAGGAACACTGCCGGAGTGAGCGCGACCAGTGACCAGTTGACGGTCGGGCCGGCGCCGGTGAACAGGTCCAGGCGCTTGCAGACCAGCACGGTGGCGGCGGTCAGGAGGACGCCGGCCGCGGTGGGCGCGACCAGGGTGCGCATGTGTCCCTCGCCGTGCTCGGCGGGGTTGCGGCGGAAGAAGGCGACCACCGCGAAGGCCGCCAGCGCCTGCAGGACGAGGATGCCGATCACACCGGGAGTGTTCACCCACAGGAAGAACTTGGTGTAGGGGTCGACTCCGATCAAGGCGAAGACGGTGACGACCACGACCGCCAGGACGCTCTGGGCGATGCCGGCCACCCAAGGCGAGCCATGCCGGGGGTGCACCCGGCCCAGCGCCGCGGGGGCGACACTCTCGACGGACAGGGCGTAGACGTACCGGGTGATGGCGTTGTGGAAGGCGAGCAGGGCGGCGAGCACGCTGCTGACGATCAGGACGCGCTGGACGTCGGTCGCCCAGCCGCCGACATACTGGGTCATGGCGGTGAAGAACATCTCCGCCGGGTTCTTCGCGGCGACGGCAACGGCCTGGTCGCTGCCGAACGCCTGAACGATGACCCAGGAGATGAAGGCATAGAAGAGGCCGAGGAAGCCGATCGCGAGGTACGTGGCACGGGGCACGGTGCGGTCGGGGTCGCGGGCCTCCTCGCGGTAGATGGCGGTGGCCTCGAAGCCGATGAACGCGGCGACGGCGAGACCGAGCGGTCCGCTCATCCCGGAGACGAAGACGTTCGAGGGGGCGAAGGAGTCGAAGCTCAGCCCGCTCGCGCCACCCTTGACCAGGACGGCGCCGGCGAGCAGCACCAGGATGGCGGTCTCCGCGATCAGCAGGGCGGCGAGAACCCTGGCGCCGAGGTTGATGGAGCGGAAGCCCAGGAACCAGACGACAGCGATACCGGCCAAGGCGTACACCGGCCAGGGCAGGTCGATGCCGAGGAG
>NZ_AEJC01000571.1 GCF_000317595.1 Streptomyces ipomoeae 91-03
CCCCCGACCGGTGGCCCGGCCCCCAGCCCACCGCCCCGGACCACCCCGCGACCCCCGGGCCCGGCTCCCCCGAGCGGCGGCCCGACCCCCGACCCACAGCCCCGGACCACCCCCGAGCCGAGGCCCCACCACCCCGGCCAACCCCGCCAACCGGCACCCACACCCCGGCCAACCCCGCCAACCGGCACCCACACCCCGCCGACCCCAAGGCACTGGTCGGCCAACCCCGGGGCACGGATCAGCCAACCCCGGCCTACAGGTCGATGAATCCGGAATCGGTGAATGCCTTGTCCACCGAACGTCCGGCCTCATATCGTTAGGGACCAAAAGACCAATGCGGTCTCGGGCCGCCCCAGAGAGGCTCGGATGCTCGACCACCACCAGCTCGCGGCAGCCACCCGCATCGGCATGCTCACCCGTGAGCGCGACACCGCGTCCGCCTGCGCCGAGGCGCTGCACGAACTCGGCCGCGCCCTGCCCCTCGACGCCGCGACGCTGCTGGAGTTCGACCCGATCACCGGCGCATACGCGCAGATCGCGGGCGTCGGCTACGACGCCGAGATCTCCGAGGCCCTGGCCGCCGAGTTCGTCTCGACCCCCTGGTACGGCAATGTGCTGCGCAGCGAGATCCCGCCCTCCATCTCCGAGGACACCGAGGACCCGGGCGAGCGTTACCGCGACGGCTGGTTCTACGCCGAGCGGATGCGCCCGGCGGGCGTCCGCGACGCGGTGACGGGCGCCCTGCGCCACCGGGGCCGGCTGGTCGGCCTGATCACCCTCTCCACGCAGACCCCGGACGCGTACGACACCGCCACCCGCCGCCTGCTCGCCTCCCTCCTGCCGGCCCTGGGCGTCCTCGCCGACACCACCGCCCACATCGGCGACCTCCACGACCTGCCGGCGGAGGGCGGGGCGAGCCTGCTCGTCGCCGAGGAAGTCCTCGAAGTCCCCGGCCGGGACCCGGCCGCGGTGCTCCACGACACCGAGTTCCGCCGACTGGCGCGCGCCTTCGCCGACTCGCACGGCACCCGGCTGCGCCTGCTCTGGCCCGTCGGGCAGGACTGGCACCGCGTCACCCTCCGCCGGCACACCCTCGGCACGGCGGTCGTACGCGGGGCGGTCCTCGTGCACGAGGCGCCCGCCCCACTGCCGTACGGCCTCAGCCCGCGCGAACTGGAAGTGCTCACCCGGGCGGCCACCGGGCAGACCAACCAGGCCATCGCGCAGGCGCTGTTCCTCTCCCCGCGCACCGTGCACACCCATGTCGAGCACCTGCTGCGCAAGACCGGCGCCGCCTCCCGCGCCGAGGCCACGGCCCTCGCCGTACGGGACGGGCTGCTCCGGCCGACGGCGGAGGACGTCGAACGCTTCGTGGAGCGTTGACCCGGCCGCCTCGTCGAGCGGTGACCTGGTCGTTTCGTGGAGCGGTGATCCGGCCGCCTCGTCGAGCGGTGACCTGGTCGTTTCGTGGAGCGGTGATCCGGCCGCCTCGTGGAGCGTTGACCCGGCCGTTTCGTCGAGCGGTGATCCGGAGACCGAGTTCCGCTCCAGCGCGGCTCAGTTCGGCTCAGTAGGGTTCGACGGATGACCGACACTCTCACCGGAACCGAGCCGACCACAGGACAGGCCCGGAACCCCTCCCACGCCGAGCCGTCCCCCGAAAATCCGACCAGCGCCAGGCCGTCCCCCACCGAGCCGTCGCTCGACAAACCCTTCCTCTACGTCGTCGTCTGCGCCGCCGGGATCGCCATCGAGGTCAGCAAGCTGATCACGGCGGCACAGGAGCGCGACTGGGAGGTCGGGGTCATCGCCACGCCCGTCGCCATGGGCGGCTTCTTCGACGCGGCGGCGGTCGAGGCGCAGACCGGGCGGCCCATCCGTTCCGCCTGGCGGTCGCCGGGTGATCCGCGTCCCTTCCCGCCGCCGGACGCCGTCGTGGTCGCGCCCGCCACCTTCAACACCATCAACAAGTGGGCCGCCGGCACGGCCGACACCCTCGCCCTCGGCACCCTCTGCGAGGCGTACGGCCTCGGTGTCCCCATCGCCGTACTGCCCTGTGTCGCCGACGCCCTGGCCGCGCACCCGGCGTACCGCGCGAGCCTGGAGCGGCTGCGTGGCATGGGCGTACGGTTCGGCGATCCGTACGCCGGCGACACCGACGAGGACGGCGGGCGCCCGGAGTTCCACTGGGCGCGGGCACTCGACCTGCTGGCCCCGGAAGCCGACGACGTCGACTCCGGTTGACGTGCCATGCCGCAGCCCGCAGCCCGCAGCCCGCAGCCCGCAGCCCGCAGCCCGGTTCCGGTTCCGGTTCCCGTTCAACCGAACGGTTGAACCGGTCGTCGGCTTACGGGCGACGCGCGGCGCCCTCTCCCGGTCGGGGACTGGCGGCGCTGTCGCAGCGGTGCCGCCGTACGGGTCGCGCCGCGGAAAGGACTCTCCCCCACATGACCGGCACATTCAGCAGACGACGCATCCTCACCACCGGGGCCGGAGCCGCGCTCGGCGGGCTCGTCGCCACCGGTACCGCACAGGCCCGCCTCCGCCCGAGCCGCCTCCGCTTCCGCCTCGGGCGCGTCGGGCAGCACCGGCTCACGGTCCGGCCGCGAGGAGACCCGTTCGCTCGACGAGCTGTACCAGGCGGCTCTTGCCGAGGGCGGCAAGCTCGTCATCTACTCCGGCGGAGACGTCGACAGCCAGGCGGCGGGTGCCCGGGCCGCCTTCACCGGCCGGTTCCCGGAGATCGACCTGACGATCGTCGTGGACTACAGCAAGTACCACGACGTCCGCGTCGACAACCAGCTCGCCACCGACACGCTGGTCCCCGACCTCGTCCAGCTCCAGACACTCCAGGACTTCACCCGCTGGAAGCGCCAGGGCAAGCTGCTGCCGTACAAGCCCGCCGGATTCTCCGAACTCCACAAGGCCTTCCGCGATCCGGACGGCGCGTGGACCGCCGTCTCGGTCATCGCCTTCAGCTTCTTCTACGACGTGGCGGCGGCCGGTGCCGCGGCCCCGAAGTCCCCGCTGGACCTGCTCGACCCCCGTTGGAAGGGCGCCATCGCCTCCTCCTACCCGCACGACGACGACGCGGTCCTCTACCTCTTCTCCCTCTACCAGGAGACGTACGGCTGGGACTGGGTGGCCGAATTCGCCGCGCAGCAGCCACAGTTCGCCCGCGGCTCCCACTCGGCCCGCCTCGCGGTCAACGCCAAGCAGAAGACCATCGGCGTCGGCGGCTCGGGCACCCCGGTCGTGGGCTCGGCCCCGATCCAGTGGGTCGCACCGCAAGGACACCCCTTCATGGCCTGGGGCCAGCGTGCCGCGATCCTCAAGAAGGCGGCGAACCCCACGGCCGCCAAGCTCTACCTGAACTGGGCACTGTCCGAAGAGCGCCAACTGGCCGGCTCCAGCGGCTGGTCGGTCCGTACGGACGTCACCCCGAACGCCTCGCTGAAGCCGGTGTGGGAGATCCCCGAGGCCCACGTGGACGGCTTCCCCCGCTTCATGGAGGACCGCGCCGGGATCGAGCGCCTGAAGCAGACGTTCGCCCTCTACTTCGGCGAGGTCAGGGGCGAGCCCACGCCGGGCGTGCTGGGACTGCACCCCGGCCGGTAGGCCCTGTCGCCCTGATCCCGGGTCGATGCCCCGGACACTGGTCCCGGGTCGATGCCCCCGGACCCTGATCCGGGGCGATGCCCCGGACCGCTGGCCGAAAACGGCGGGCACGGCGGATCCCTTTACTCCTGTCACACCGGTCACTGCCTACACTCTGCTGCCGCGCCAGCTCCACGCCAGTCCGGACCGTCGCAGAGGGAACCGCCACCGTGCCCGCCATCGCCGCCCCCGCCCCATCACGCCGAGGATCGCTGTCCGCCTGCGTGCGCCGAGGATCGCTGTCGCTCCGACGGCTCCCAGACCTGGTGTTCCTGGCCGTCGTCGGCGGCGGTCTGCTCCGCCTCGTCGATCAGAACTCCCGGTACTCCACGCTGTGTTGGGAGTTGCTCCCGCTCATCACGCTGCTCGCGGCGGGGTACGTCGGCGGGCTCGCCCTCTGGGACCGGCTCGGCCGGCGCGGCAGACCCCTCTGGCTCGCGGCGCTGCTGGTGCTGTGGTGGTGGATCTCCTGGGAGATGCCCGCGCCGATCGCCACCAGTTACATCTGGCTGGCGCTGCCGCTGGCGATCCTCGCCCTGCGCATGTTCAGGGACCGTACGGCGGTCGCCGTGGTCGCGGTGATCACCGTGCTCCTCGTCGTTCTCATCGCCCGCACCGCCGAGGTCCTGCATCCCGAACTGGTGGCGCCCCCGGCCGCCGCGCTCTGGGCCACCGTCGCCCTCTACCGGTCCCAGCAGCGGCTGCTGGGCGAACTGCGCCGCACCCGCGCCGAGTTGGCGCGCGGACAGCGTGAGGCCGGACGGCTCGCCGAACGCGCCCGCATCGCCCGCGATCTGCACGACACCCTCGCCCAGGAACTCGCCGGCAGCCGTATGCTCCTCCAGGCCGCCGACCGCGACTGGGACCGCCGTCCGGACCTCGCCCGCACCCAGGTCCGCACGGTCGCCGACGCACTCGGCGCCAACCTCGCCGAAACCCGCACCATCATCCGCGATCTCACCCCGCCCGCCCTGGAACACGACGACCTCGCCGCCGCCCTGCGCTCTCTGTGCGCCCGCGACTCGGCCACGCCCTCCCGGGTGGTGTTCCGCACCGAGGGCGAACCCGGCCATCTGCCCTGCGAAGGCGCCGCCGCCCTCCTCCGCGTCGCCCAGGGCCTGTTGGCCAACGCCCGCGAACACGCCCACGCCCGCCATGTCTGGGTCACCCTCGACCACCGAGACGACACGACGGTCACGTTGGAGGTACGGGACGACGGCGTGGGCTTCGACCCGGCGGCGGCGTCGACCTCGGCGTCGACGAGACCGGGCGACCGGGGCCTCGGGCTGACCGCCGGCCGGGAACGCCTCCACGCCCTCGGCGGCTCGCTCACCGTCCGCAGCGCACCCGGCCGCGGCACCCTGGCCCGCGCCACGCTGCCCCTGAACGCCCTCGCCCTCGCGGGCCCGGCGGTCCTCCGGTGACCGCCGCACCCGACACCCCGCTCCGCGTCCTGATCGTCGACGACCACGCCGTCGTACGCGCCGGACTGCGCGCCCTCCTCACCGGCGAACCCGGCTTCGACGTCATCGGCGAGACCGGCGACGGCGAAGAGGCCGTACGCCTCACCGCGCGGCTCCGCCCCGACGTGGCCCTCATGGACCTGCGCCTCACGGACGACACGGCACCCGGCGACCGCGTGGGCGGCCTCGACGCGACCCGCCGCATCACCGCCGACACCCCGGACACTCGCGTGGTCGTCCTCACCAGCTACGGCAGCCAGGGCGACGTCGTACGGGCGATGGAGGCCGGCGCCCGCGGCTACATCCTCAAGGCGGGCCCGCCCGAGGAACTCTTCCGCGCCGTACGCGCCGCCGCCGGCGGAGGCATGGGGCTCGCCCCGGAGGTCGCGGGCCACCTCGCCTGCCGCAGGACCGATCCGGGCACCGACCTCACCGAACGGGAGATCCAGGTCGTACGACTGCTCGCCCAGGGCAACAGCAACCGCTCCATCGCCGGCTCCCTCCACCTCACCGAGGCCACGATCAAGACCCACCTCGTCCGCATCTACCGCAAGCTCGGCACGGAGAACCGGGCGAGCACGGTGTCGGAGGCGGTACGGCGAGGGCTGCTCGAACTGGGGTGAGCCGATGTACGGTGCGTGGGCACGCCGGCTCGGCCGGTGCGTGCGGCTGAACTCGTGTGCCCGGCCCGGCCGGTGTGTGACGCTCAGCCGCAGCCGACCGTCGGACCCGCCAGCATGCCGCCGGTGTACAGACTCTGCCCCTGCGGGATCCAGTAGCCCAGCTTCGAGACGACCGTGCCGCATGTGCCCTTGAGCGAGACCCGCACGGTGACCGTGGTGGGGCGGCCCGGCTGGAGCCCGGTCAGGGCGCAGTCCAGGACATGGGGCGTCCTGGCCGTCGACGGGTGACGGCCGGGCAGCGGGTTGCCGCAGCGCGCGTCGGAGGTGGCCGGCTTCATGCCCACCCCCTCTTCCCCGATGAGCCCGAACCGCGCGCTGTCGTCGCCCTTCTCACTGTCCCGGGCGACTCTGTACCTCAGGGTCGTCGTGGTACCGGGCCGCAGGGGACCCCCGTCCACCTCGACCCGATGCGTGGGCTCGGGCTTGGGCGCGGACAGGGTGAGCGTCGCGTGGACGCCGCCACGCAGGTCGACACCGGCGGGTGTCGAGCGTACGTGCACGGTGGCGGTGATGTCGTAGGTGCCGGGCCCGGGGTAGTCCCGACCGCCGGGCAGCAGCCCCGTGGCGACCGCCCGGCCGTTCTGCCGGGCAGTCCAACGACCCGACGTCAGACAGGTGAACGGGCCGTCCGCGCCCGGGAGTTCACAGGTGGCCGGGGCCGACACGGACAGCGTCGGGGTGCCGTCGGTCGCACACAGGCTGACGGAGGCCCGCTGCCCGCCGTCGCCCCGGAGGGTCCCGGCGGGCACACAGAGGGTCGACGGAGTGGTGGGTGCCGGGGCGGCGGCGCCCGGAGCGGACGCGGCGGGGGCGCTCCAGCCGGTCGCGGCGAACAGCACCGCCCCCGCCACCAGCGCCCGGCGCATCGCGCGGAGCTTCGTCGAGGACATCGGACGTGGCATCGGCACCGCTGCCTCCCGTACGACTGTGACCTGTGAGCCCTTCGCCGGTCATGTGCCACGCGGATGCGCGAGCCGCCGCCCGCCCCTCTCCTCCCACGCCGGACCGTCACCTGCCTGCCGGAGCCGGGCGGGGGCGCAGAAGGGAGGGGGAGTGTGCGGCACGACCGGGGTCAGGACCCCGGTTGGAGGGCCATGTCGGTTTCGCCCGTCGAACCGTCAGTGAGCGCCCGCCGGCTCGAACTCCGTGCCGCACGGGCCCGCGCCCTCGCTCTCCGGCAGCGGGACGGGTTCGCCGCTCATCGTGAGCGTGTCGTAGTAGCGGCCGATGCGCTCGGTGGAGCGGCCCACGTAGTGCCCGATGAAGGAGCGGCGGAAGCGGTCGGCGGTGCGGTTGGGCTGGGAGCCGTGGACCAGGCTGCCGTTGAAGAAGAGGACGTCGCCCGGTGCCATGTCGACGGGTATGGCGGTGAGGCCGGGCGGCGGCGGGACGTACTCGCGGACGAAGGACAGCCCCTCGTCCGCCTCCTCCGGGCAGAACAGATCCATGCGGTGGGTGCCCGGTACGACCTCCAGGCCGCCGTTGTCCCGGTCGATCACATCGCAGGCGATCCACGCGGCGACACATGTGCCCGGCTCGACCCGCAGATAGAAGTTGTCCTGGTGCAGCGCCTGCCCACGGGCGCCCGGCGGCTTGAAGTAGAACATGCTCTGCGCGGCCAGGACCTCCTCCCCGAGCAGCCCTTCCAGGATGTCCCGCAGCCGTGCGTCGAGGAGCACACGCAGCGACAGGTCGTCGATGCGGTGGGGGTGCATCACACGCGGGTGGACGTGGAGGGGGTCGGCGGCCTCAGGGCCGGAGGACCGGGGCTGGAAGTGCCCCGGAATCGGACCGCCCGCCTTCAGGGCGGCGAAGCGGTCGCACAGCTCTTCGATCTCGGCGGCGGAGAACAACCCCCGCACCACCAGATAGCCGTTCTCCTCGAACTCGGACCGGAACCCGACCTTGTCCGTGACTGTCATCCACGCGTCCTTTCTCGCTGTCGTCCACCGTGTCTCACGCTAGATCCGAGCGCCTGTCGGGAGGATGCCTGTGCGTGCTGATGACTTGTCCGAGACCGCTGTGCCCGCCGACCCGTCCCCACCACCGGGCCAGGTGATCATCGGCTGCTTCGACCAGCGCCCGCCGTACGCCGTCAACCGGCCGCGCGGAGCGGACAGCTGGCTGTTCACCTGGACCACGGGCGGCGGCGGACTGCTGCGGCAGGGCGCGGCAAAGACGGCGGCGGCCCCCGGCGACCTCGTGGTCCTCGGCCCGGGCGTGCCGCAGCACTACTCCGTCGGGCCCGGCGCCGGGCACTGGGCCTTCTGGTGGGTGCACTGCCAGCCACGCGCGTCCTGGACGGCCTGGCTGCGCCCGTACGACATCGGGGACCGGCTGTACGTCGTCCCCCCGACACCCGGGGGCATCCGGGAGCGCGTCGACGCGGCCTTCCGCCGGATGCTCGCCGACGCCCGCTGGACGGGGGAGGGCACACCCCCGGCGCCCGAGGCCGCTCCCATGGACGGTGAGATCGCGGTGGCCCACGGCGCGGCGGCGCGTGAACTGGCCCTCTGCTCGCTGGAGGAGGTAGTGCTGCTCGCCGCGGCCCGGGCCGAGCCCCGCCGGTCGGGGGTCGACCCCCGGGTCCGGCGGGCGGCGGACCTGATCACCGCGGACCCGGCCGCCCCGCACACCGTCCGCTCACTCGCCGAGCGGGTCTCCCTCTCCCCGTCCCGTTTCGCGCACCTCTTCACCGAACAGCTCGACCACTCCCCGATGCGCGCCCTCCTCCACGCCCGTCTGCTGCACGCCGCCCGCCTCCTGGAGGCGACCGAACTCCCGGTGGAGCGCGTGGCCGCAGCCTCCGGCTTCGGCAGCCCCTTCCACTTCAGCCGGGTGTTCCGGCAGCGCTACGGGGTGCCGCCGGGCGCGTACCGGCAGGGGCTCAGGGACGACGGCTGATCAGTGACCCCGGCCCCTCAACGGCCCCTCAGCCGCCGAAGACCCGCAACGACACCCACAGCGCCCCCACGGCCGGGACCAGCGCCGCCGGAACGGTGATCAGACCCAGCCTCGTGAACTCCCCGAGGTCCACGTCGTGTTCGTGCTGATGGACGATGCGCCGCCACAACAGAGTGGCCAGGGAACCGGCGTACGTGAGGTTGGGGCCGATGTTGACGCCGAGGAGCACGGCGAGGACGGCACCCGTGCCGAGCGGGGCGGCCAGGGGGACCAGGACGAGGACGGCGGGGAGGTTGTTGATGACGTTGGAGAGGAGGGCGGCGAGGGCGGCGACGCCGAGGAGGGCGAACAGCCCGGAGCCGGTCGGCATCAGCCGGCCCAGCGCGTCGGCGAGACCGTGGTCGACCACCGCGCGCACCACGATGCCCAGTGCCAGCACGAACGCGAGGAAGGGCAGCGAGACCGACCGCAGCAGCGCCACCGGGGTCGTGGAACGGCGGACGAGCGCCCGGACCGCGAGCACCACGGCCCCGGCCAGCGCCGCCCACGCGGGCTCGACGCCGAGCGCGGACGTCACCACGAACCCGGCGAGCGTACACAGGACGGTGACCAGCGCGAACAGCGGCAACTCGGGCGGCTCGACGGTCTCCCGCGACGTCGGTGGCCCCGCGTCCAGATCGGCTGCGAAGAACCGGCGGAACACCAGGTACTCGGCGGCCACGGCCACCGCCCAGGGCGCCGCCATCAGCAGGCCGAACCGGGTGAAGGTCAGCCCGCTCGCCGTGAACGCCAGCAGGTTGGTGAGGTTGGAGACGGGCAGCAGCAGCGACGCCGTGTTCGACAGATGCGCGGTGGCGTACACATGCGGCTTGGGACGGGCGCCCAGCCGGACCACGGTCGCGAACACCACGGGGGTGAGCAGCACGATCGTCGCGTCCAGGCTCAGCACCGCCGTGATGCCGGAGGCCAGCGCGAACGTCGAGCCCAGTAGCCGCCGGGGCCGTCCCGCCGAGGCGCGCGCCATCCATGCTCCGCACGCCTGGAAGAGCCCCTCGTCGTCGCACAGCTTGGCCAGCACGAGGACGGCGGCCAGGAATCCGAGCACGGGGCCCAGCAACTCGGCCTCGGCGTGCGCGTGTTCGAGGGAGACGGCACCGGCCGCGACCGCCACTCCGGCGGCCGGTACGGCGACCACCGCCTCGGGCAGCCCGAACGGCCGGGCGACCGCACAGCCGAGGACCACGACGAGCAGGACGACGGACAGGACCTCGACGAAGGGGACGTTCACGGCGTGGCTTTCAGGACGTTCAGCGGCGCGGTAACTGGTGCACCCTACAGCCACCCATCAGCGACCGGTGAACACACGTGCGGTACCGAACCGGAGGCAACAATGCGAGCCACCTGCGGCAGCGTTCCCCCGACGCCCCGACGCCCCGACGCCCCGACGCCCCGACGCCCCGACGCCCCGACGCCCGCCTCACTCCTCCGACAACGTCAGCTCCGCCCAGATCGTCTTGCCGTCCTCGGTGTGCCGGCTGCCCCACCGCTGGGTCAGCTGGGCCACCAGCAGCAGCCCCCGGCCGCCCTCGTCGAAGGTCTTGGCCCGGCGCAGATGCGGAGCGGTGCCGCTGCCGTCGGAGACCTCGCAGATCAGGGTGGTGTCGTCGTGGATCAGCCGCAGCTGGATGGGCGGGGCGCCGTGCCGGATGGCGTTGGTGACCAGCTCGCTCACCACCAGCTCCGCCGTGAACGCCGCCTCGCTGATCCCCCACAGCGCCATCTGCGTCAGGACGTACTGCCGGGTCCGGGCGACGAACGCGGGGTCGGCCGGAACCGACCAGGTCGCGACCTGGGTGGCCTTGAGCCCTCGGGTGCGGGCCAGCAGCAGGGCCACGTCGTCGGGGGTGCTGCCCGTGGGGAGGATCGAGTGGACGACCTCCTGGCAGATGTCGTCCAGCGGGCCCTTGCGGCCGGACAGGGCCCGGGCCAGCAGCTCCTGGCCGGTGTCGATGTCGCGGTCCCGGGTCTCGATCAGCCCGTCGGTGAAGAGGGCGATGACGGTCCCCTCGGCCAGTTCGAGCTCGGTGGACTCGAAGGGCAGCCCGCCGAGGCCCAGCGGCTGCCCCGACGGCACGTTCACCTCCATCGGCCGTCCATCCGGGTCGAGGACCACCGGCGGCGGATGCCCGGCGCGGGCGAAGGTGCAGCGGCGGGTCACCGGGTCGTACACGGCGTACAGACAGGTGGCACCCACCTCACCGGTCACGCCCTCGCCGCCGGCCTCCGCCGACAGCCGCACGACGAGGTCGTCGAGGTGGGTCAGCAGCTCGTCGGGGGCGAGGTCGACGTCGGCGAGGGTGCGTACGGCGGTACGCAGGCGCCCCATGGTCGCGGAGGCCTGGACGCCGTGCCCGACGACATCGCCGACGACCATGGCGACCCGCATCCCGGACAGCGGGATCACGTCGAACCAGTCGCCGCCCACCCCGGCCTGTGCCGCCGGAAGGTAGCGGGAGGCCGCCTCCAGGGCGGGCATACGGGGGAGGGTCTGGGGGAGGAGGCTGCGCTGGAGGGCGAGTGCGGTCTCGCGTTCGCGCGAGTAGCGGCGGGCGTTGTCGATGCAGACGGCGGCGCGGGCCGTGACCTCCTCGGCGAGCAGTTCGTCGTCCGAGGTGAACGGGTCGGGCCGTCTGAAACGGGTCAGGACGGCCACCCCCAGGGTGGTGCCGCGGGCCCGGATCGGCACCGACATGGTGGTGTGGACGCCCAGCTCCTTGACCCGGGCGCTGCGTATCGGGTCCCAGGCGAGCCAGTCCACGAGTGTGTTCGCCGGGTCCGTCGCCACGATGGTGTGCCCGACCATCAGGGACGCCGCCTGCGGTGAGGTGGCCGGGTAGACGTCCGTACGGCCCATCTCCACCACGGCCTCGGGGCAGCCCGGGGTGACCGACTGGTGGGCGGCGCGGCGCAGGACGAACGGCGGCGACAGCGGACCCTCGTGCGGTTCGTCGCCGTGGTCCAGGGCCTGCATGAGGTCGACGCTGACGAAGTCGGCGAGGACGGGCACACACACGTCGGCCAGTTCCTGGGCGGTGCGCCGGACGTCGAGAGTGGTGCCGATGCGGATGCTGGCCTCGTTCACCAGCTGCAGCCGCTGCCGGGCCAGATACTGCTCGGTGATGTCGTGCCCGGTGACACAGACCCCGATCGCGGCTCCGGCGGAGTCGAACAGCGGTGCGATCGCCGCGGACCAGGCGTGGGCGCCGGCCTCGTCGGCGGCCCGCAGGAAGGTCTGCACGTCCTTGCGCCGGCCCAGGGCGAGCACCTCGCGCAGATGCTGCTCCAGTTTCTCGCCCTGCCGCCCGCCCACGATCTCCGACATGTGCAGCCCCCGGAGGTTCTCCTCCGGCATGCCCACGGCGTCCGCCATCACGTCGTTGATCCCCCGCAGCCGGAGCCGGTCGTCGAAGACCGCCATGGCGCACGGCGACTGGACCATCACCGCCGCCGCCAGCGGATCGTCCCGTACCAGCGGCCCGGGATCGTCGAGCGGACACAGAACGAGCCAGCCCCCGCCGCCGTCCCCGTCCTTCGACGCCCGGTGATGGGCCAGGAGCCACGCGGTGACCGTACGGCCGTCGCGGTGACGCAGTGCGACGGTGCCGCTCCAGCTCAGGCTGCCCGGCGAGGGTGGCACGAAGGTCGCCTCGGGGGCCAGCAGCTCCGCGGCGGGGCGCCCCACGACGTCCGCCGCGGACCAGCCCAGCAGCCGTGTGGCCCCCTCGTTCCACTCGACGACGACGCCGTCGCCGTCCATGGCCGTCCGTGCCGTCGCGGCACCGTCCAGGGCATACGCAGGGGTGTCACCGTGCGCTACCTTGCGGCTCCTCATCGTGGCGAGTTCCATTCCGCTGGACCGAACGGGTTTACGGGCGAAATCCAGCCTATGCGCTCCGCTGGGAAAGCGGACGGGAAACCGTGGGTCGGCTGTGGCGGGTGGCGCGGTGCCTCGCGTCCCTGAGGGGGCTGTCGTAGCCGGGTGTTCGGCAAGTGGTGCGAGGGACCCTTGACGTCTTCTTGAACACGTCGTCAGATTCTGTTTGTTCGCGATCAATTGTGATTGCTTGTGGCGCCTTGCAGTTCCCGGAATGTCCACCCGCACATCCGACGAAGGGATCACCCTTGACCGTCACCCGCAGGTCCTTACTCATCGCGGGCGCCTCCGCCCCGATGGCCGGAGCACTGGTGGGCACCGCCGTCGCCGCACCTCAGGCGAGACCCGCGTCCACCGAACGCGCCATCCCCCTCCGTGACGGCTGGCGCTTCGCCCTCGTCAACCCGGGCGGCATCACCGACCCGACCGGCGAGTACGCCGACGCCGCGAAGCCCGAGTACGACGACTCGGCCTGGCGGCAGGTCGCGGTACCGCACGACTGGAGCATCGAGCTCGCCCCGACCACCCAGCACAACACCACCAGCGGCACCGGCTTCTTCCCCGGCGGCCTCGGCTGGTACCGCACCGCCTTCACCCTGCCGCCCGCCCTCGCCGGGAAGCGGATCTCGGTCGAGTTCGACGGCGTCTACATGGACTCCTACGTCTACTGCAACGGCACCGAGGTCGGCCGCCACCCCTACGGATACACCGGCTTCGCCTTCGACCTGACCGATCTGCTGCACACGGACGGCACCACCGAGAACGTCATCGCGGTCAAGGTGCAGAACCGGCTGCCCAGCAGCCGCTGGTACTCGGGCAGTGGCATCTACCGCGAGGCCCGCCTGGTCGTCACCGAGCCGGTGCACGTGGCGCGCTGGGGCACACACGTCACCACGCCGGACATCACCGAGGAGCGCGCCGCCGTCCACGTGCGGACCTCCCTCGTGAACGCCTCCGGCGCCGCAGCGGACGTCGAGGTCGTCTCCCGGATCGTCGATCCGCGCGGCCGTACCGTCGCCCGTACGTCCTCCACGGTCGCCGTCACCGACACGGCGACCGAGACCCATGAACTCACCGTTGACGAACCGAAGTTGTGGGACTTCGCGGCCCCGCACCGCTACACCCTGAAGACCGAGCTGCGCGTCGACGGCAGGACGACCGACACTTGTCGCACGACCTTCGGCATCCGCACCTTCCGCTTCGACCCGGACGAGGGCTTCCACCTCAACGGCACTCATCACAAGATCAAGGGCGTCGATCTCCACCACGACCTGGGCGCGCTCGGCGCCGCCGTCAACGTCGACGCGATCCGCCGGCAGATGACCATCATGAAGTCGATGGGCGTCAACGCCTTCCGTACCTCGCACAACCCGCCCTCGCCGGAGATGATCCGAGTCTGTGAGGAGCTGGGCATCATGATGCTGGTGGAGGCCTTCGACTGCTGGAAGAGCCCCAAGACCCGCTACGACTACGGCCGTTTCTTCGACGAGTGGGCCGACCGGGACGTCACGGAGATGGTGCTGGCGGCCCGCAACTCGCCCGCCGTCCTCGTGTGGTCGATCGGCAACGAGATCTCCGAGTTCACCTCCACCGCCGGCCTCGCCATGGCGGACCGGCTGATCGCCGCCGTCAAGGCGTCCGACGACACCCGCCCGGTCGTCATCGGCTCCCACCGCCACCGCAGCGTCCCCGCCCCCGGCACCCCCGGCGATCTGATCCTGGCCAAGCTCGACGGCCTCGGCCTCAACTACAACACCGCCAAGTCGGTCGACGCGCTGCACGCCCGCTACCCGAACCTGTTCCTCTTCGAGTCGGAGTCGTCCTCCGAGACCTCCACCCGGGGCGTCTACCAGGAGCCGGAGCACCTCAATACCGGCGAGAACCACACCCCCGGCAAGCGAGGCACCTCCTCGTACGACAACAACCTCGCCTCCTGGACCATGAGCGGCGAGTACGGGCACAAGAAGGACCGCGACCGGAAGTGGTTCGCCGGGCAGTTCCTGTGGTCGGGCATCGACTACATCGGCGAGCCCACGCCGTACGACGTCTTCCCGGTGAAGGCCTCCTTCTTCGGCGCGGTCGACACGGCCGGCTTCCCGAAGGACATGTACTACCTGTTCCAGAGCCAGTGGACCAGCGAGCCCATGGTCCATCTGCTGCCGATGACCTGGAACCACGAGAAGGGCGACACCGTCGAGGTGTGGGCCTACTCCAACGTCGACACCGTCGAGCTGTTCCTCAACGGAAAGTCCCTCGGCACAAGGAAGTTCGACGAGAAGAAGACCGTGGACGGACGCCCCTATCTGGAGACCACCGAGGCGACCGGCGACGACAAGACCTTCACCGACGGCCCCTACCCCGGCAGCTACACCAGCCCCAACGGCAGCGCGGGCAAGCTCCACCTCACCTGGAAGGTCCCCTACGCGCCGGGCGAGTTGAAGGCGGTGGCGCGCAGGGACGGCAAGGCCGTCGCCACCGACGTCCTGCGCACGGCCGGTGAGCCGCACGCGGTGCGCCTGACCGCCGACCGCAGATCCGTCGCGGCGGACGGGCGTTCCCTGGTCTTCGTGACCGCCGAGATCGTCGACACCCGGGGCGTGGTGGTGCCCGACGCCCAGCATCTGATCTCGTTCGACGTACGGGGAGGCTCCCTCGCAGGGCTCGACAACGGCCGTGAGGAGAGCGCCGAGCGCTACCAGGCCGGCACCCGGACCGCGTTCGGCGGCAAGGCCCTCGCGATCGTACGGTCCGGGACCGAGCCCGGATCGATGAAGGTCACGGCGCGGGCGGAGGGCCTGCGCACCGGGAAGGCGACCGTCCGCGCGACCCCGGCCCACTCGAAGTCGACCACTCCGGCCGCCGAGTTCGGGCCCGACCATCCCGCCCCCGTGAACTATCCCTTCGCCGACGCCAGTTACTCCGGGCGGCCCGACACCCTGCCCGCCGCCATGCTCGACGGCGACCCCGCCACGGGCTGGTCGAACGCCTTCGTCAAGGCGGCCACCGCGTTGTTGCCCGCGTTCAGCGGGGCACGGCCGGAGGACTGGGTGTCCGTCGACTGGGGGCGGCCCGGCACGGTCGACCGGGTCGAGGTCTCCTTCACCGTCGACGCGGGTCACACGCTTCCCGAGGCCGTCGAAGTAGCGGTGTGGGACGGCAAGGCGTACGTGCCCGCCGAGAACGCGAAGGTCGACTGGGCCACGGCCTCCGACGCCCCCACGGTGATCACGTTCACCCCCGTTCGCGGCACCCGGGCCCGGCTCACGATGACGAGCCGTCATCCGGGCGAGGCGCGAGGCGCGGTGCGGATCAGCAGGCTGGACGTGCTCGCGGTCTGAACCACATGGCTGCGTCTCTTCCCTGGGGACCGCCGCTTCGGTCCGGACGGAGAACCAGTCCCGTCCGGACCGTTGACGGACTGTCATGTCTCTAACAGCATGGCCAACGTCCGCATCTGGGAGCGCTCCCATGCCGTTGTCACCCCCGTCACCTCTGTGCGCCCCCACCTCCCCCGAGGAGACCCAGACGTGAAACGACGCAGAACCACCCTGCTCGCCGTGACGGCCCTTCTCGCGGCGGCGCTGACCGCGTTGCCCACCGGCACGGCCCAGGCCGAGGAGGTCGAACAGGTCAAGAACGGCACCTTCGACACCACCACCGCACCCTGGTGGACGACGAGCAACGTCACCGCGGGCCTCACCGACGGCCGCCTCTGCGCCGACATCCCCGGCGGCACCACCAACCGCTGGGACGCCGCGATCGGCCAGAACGACATCACCCTCGTCAAGGGCGAGTCGTACCGCTTCGGCTTCACCGCCTCCGGCACGCCCCAGGGCAACGTCCTGCGGGCGGTCGTCGGTCTGTCGGTGGCGCCGTACGACACCTACTTCGAGGTGAGCCCGCAGCTGAACGTCTCGGGCGACTCGTACACCTACACCTTCACCTCACCCGTCGACATCACCCAGGGCCAGGTGGCCTTCCAACTCGGCGGCAACACAGCCCCGTTCAGCTTCTGCATGGACGATGTGTCGCTGCTGGGCGGGGTCCCGCCGGAGGTGTACGAGCCCGACACCGGGCCCCGGGTGCGCGTCAACCAGGTCGCCTATCTGCCCGCCGGGCCCAAGAACGCCACCCTGGTCACCGAGGCCACCGGGAAACTGCCCTGGCAGCTGAAGAACAGCTCGGGTGCCGTGGTCGCCCACGGGCAGACGACCCCGCGCGGCGTCGACGCCTCCTCCGGGCAGAACGTCCACTCGATCGACTTCGGCTCGTACCGAAAGCGCGGCACCGGGTTCACGCTGGTCGCCGACGGCGAGACCAGCCGCCCCTTCGACATCGACCCGAGCGCCTACGAACGGCTCCGGCTCGACTCGCTGAAGTACTACTACACCCAGCGCAGCGGCATCGAGATCAGCGACGAACTGCGCCCCGGCTACGGCCGCGCCGCCGGCCACGTCGACGTCGCGCCCAACCAGGGCGACGGGAACGTGCCCTGCCGGCCCGGCGTCTGCGACTACAGCCTCGATGTCACCGGCGGCTGGTACGACGCCGGCGACCACGGCAAGTACGTCGTCAACGGCGGCATCTCCACCTGGGAGGTGCTGAGCACCTATGAGCGCTCCCTGCACGCCCGCACCGGGGAGTCCAAGAAGCTCGGCGACGGCTCGCTGACCATCCCCGAGAGCGGCAACAAGGTGCCCGACCTGCTCGACGAGGTCCGCTGGGAGCTGGAGTTCCTGCTGAAGATGCAGGTGCCGGACGGGCAGCCGCTCGCCGGCATGGCCCACCACAAGATCCACGACGAGCAGTGGACCGGCCTGCCCCTGATGCCCGCCGACGACCCGCAGAAGCGCGAACTGCACCCGCCGAGCACCGCGGCCACCCTCAACCTGGCGGCGACGGCCGCGCAGGCTGCCCGCCTGTACCGGCCGTACGACCGGGACTTCGCGGCGAAGACCCTCGACGCGGCGCGGACGGCCTGGGCGGCGGCCCTCGACCACCCCGCGATGTACGCCTCCGAGAGCGACGGCGTCGGCGGCGGAACCTACTCCGACAACAACGTCACCGACGAGTTCTACTGGGCCGCCGCCCAGCTGTACCTCACCACGGGCGAGAAGGAGTTCGCCGACTTCGTCCTCGCCTCGCCGGTGCACACCGCCGACATCTTCGGCCCCATCGGCTTCGACTGGTCCAGGACGGCAGCCGCCGGCCGCCTCGACCTCGCGACCGTGCCGAACAAGCTGCCCGGCCGCGACAAGGTCCGCCAGTCCGTGATCAAGGGCGCCGACCGCTATCTGGCCACGCTGAGGGCCCACCCGTACGGCATGCCGTACGCGCCCGACGGCAACCTCTACGACTGGGGCTCCAACCACCAGATCCTCAACAACGCGGTCGTCATCGCCACCGCGTACGACATCACCGGGGCGTCCAAGTACCGCGAGGGCGCGCTGCAGAGCATGGACTATCTCTTCGGCCGCAACGCCCTCAACATCTCCTACGTCACCGGCTACGGCGACGTGGACGCCCGCAACCAGCACAGCCGCTGGTACGCCCACCAGCTCGACCCGGATCTGCCGAACCCGCCGCCGGGCACCCTCGCCGGCGGCCCCAACTCGAGCATCCAGGACCCCTTCGCACAGAGCAGACTCCAGGGCTGCGTCGGCCAGTTCTGCTACATCGACGACATCCAGTCCTGGTCGACCAACGAGCACACGATCAACTGGAACGCGGCGCTGGCACGGATGGCCTCCTTCGTGGCGGACCAGATCTGAGCGCCTTGCCGTGACCCCCTGCGGCCGACGTCCCCGGGACGTCGGCCGCATGCGTTCGGTACCGCACCGCATGGCCGTTGACCTGCGACTATTTACGGGTAAGTACCCGCGCGGTACCGTTGGCGCATGCCAGCTCTGAATGTGGAGTTCAGCGACCGTGAGCTAGAGGACCTGCGGCAGATCGCCAAGGAGCGCGGTACGTCGATGAAGGCGCTCGTGCGTGAGGCCGCCGCGGCCGACATAGTGCGGCACCGGGCGCTGAAGGAGGGCGCGGAGGCCTTCCGGGAGTTCTTCACCACGCACGCCGACGAATTCGCCGCCGCCTTCCCGGACGACGAACCCGCCGCCAAGGCGGAGGGACGGGCCGTCTGACCGATGGCTCCCGTCATCCATATCGACGTGCCGTGGCTGCTGCAGCGCCACGAAGAGGTCATGCCCGAGCAGCCCACCATCAACGACTTCTCCGCGCTCGTCGCCGCCGTGGCCCGGCATCGCGTGGACCCGCCCCGCCTCGGTGTCGACTCCGACCCCGCCTGGCGGGCCGCCGCGCTGCTGCACACCCTGGCGGTGCTCAAGCCCCTCCCGGCCGCCAACGCGCGCTTCGCCTGTGCCACGGCCGTCGCCTATATGTTCGTCAGCGGCGTCGGCATCGACCCGCCCTACGGGGCGCTGGTGGACCTCGCGCGCGACCTGATCTCCGGGAAGGCGGATGTGTACGGGGCGGCGGACCGGCTGCGGTCCTGGCAGATCTGAGCGATCCGCCCGCCGGGGCCGCCGACCGAGGGCGGGAGGAACAGGGTCGGCGGCCCGTTTCGCGCGGGAGAGCCGCCGTTCCGCGCGGGGCCTTGGCGAGTTGGCCGATTTCAGTCAACAACGAACCGCCCGTGTACCGGGAGCGTGCGTGGGCCACCGGGGTGTGCGCATGGTTCACACGGGGTGCTTGAGATCTTGAATGTCCCTGCGATACGGAAGACTTCGCCCGGCGCCGGAAGGATTGATTCCGGTCATCTGACCTGCTTTTAGTGATGCGGATGTTGCCCAAGTGCCTTGTTAGCCATGAGTAACTTGTGCAAGGGTGAACATCCTGCGCAGGGGCAATGGCCCGGCCTGAAAGGCCACTTGGCATTTCGGGTCGCCGAAGGGCCCAAAAGGCTCACGGCCGACGGCCATCGTGCGGCTCAGTCCCCGGCCGCATTCCCGGCGCCCGCCAAAAAGGTATGCACCAATCCAGGGCCCTTTTCGGCGGCCAGAACTCCGTGTGCCATCTTTGCGCCTTGGAAGGAACCCGCTCTGTGCACACCCCCCACCCGCCTCGCCCCTCTTACGCCCCCGCTCCCGGGCCGGTCCCCGGGGAGCCGGACGAGACTCTCGCCGCCCGGCTGAGAGGCTGGCCGGAAGGCGGCACCGGCGATCCCGTCGCACTGTTGATGGCGCGTCACTGGCAACCGACGTACGACTACGCGGTCATCTGCCTCGCCTCCGCCTCGGGCGTCGCCTCGATGGTCACCGCGACCGCGTTCCACCGGGTGCTCGACGGGCTGATGCGGGGCGAGTCGGGGGTCGCCCTGCGGCCCCGGCTTCTCGTGGCCGCCCGGGACACCGTCAAGGAGTGGTCCGCCGAGGACCGGATATCCGGTGTCCTCCCGGACTTGAAGAAACCCGCCGGGGGGCGCGGTATGAGGGCGGCGAAGTCGATGACGCCCGAAAATCGCAAGCTCGTCGAACGCTCTTTCCAGGCGCTCCCGGCGGTCGCCCAGTGCCTGCTGTGGCACACCGAGGTCGAAGCCGAAACGGTAACCATACCCGCTGGTCTGTTGGGCCTGGACACCGACAGCGCGGTGGCCGCGCTGGAGCAGGCGTGCGACAAATTCCGTGAGGGCTGCGTCCGCGCCCACCGTGAACTCGCTCCGTCCAAGGATTGCCGCTTCTACAACCGGCTCCTGGACGTGCCGATTCGCCGCGGCGGCGCCCTGCTGCCGGATGTCCAGCAGCATCTGCTGGAGTGCCGCTACTGCCGTTACGCCGCCGAGCAACTCAGCCATTTCGAGAGCGGGCTCGGTGGGGTCATCGCCGAGGCCGTGCTGGGCTGGGGCGCCCGGCGCTATCTCGACTCCCGGCCCGGCCGGATGCCGTACCAGGGGAACTCAAGACGCCCGGGGAGCGGCGGTCGCCACCGTCTGCTCTCCCAGATCCCCGCCCAGCGCCGCCGGACCACCTCCTCGGTGCGTAACTCCCGGGCACTGCTCACGGTCGGCGTCAGCTCCGGAGCACTGCTCGCCGCCATCCTCGGCGCCGCCCTGCTCTCGGACGACGGCAGCGGTGCCGATCCGGCCGCCTCCACCAGCGCCGCCGGGGGTGTCTCCACCGCGCCCGACACCGGTGACGGCAACGACGAATCCACCGCCGCCTCGCCGACACCGCCCACCACCGCCTCGCCGACACCGCCCACCGCGGCCGGCCGCCC
>NZ_AEJC01000572.1 GCF_000317595.1 Streptomyces ipomoeae 91-03
CCCCGCAACCCCAGCCACCCGAGCTCTCAGGCGGACCTGGGCAAGAAAATGCAGCCGCACTATTTGCAGCGGCAACAAAGACCCCGCCCTCTGTTACCGTGCACGTATGGCAGTGAACACGGCCGGTGCTCGGCTCGAGGAGCGGTGGCGGGACATTCTGTCGGTGCACGCTCGCACGATGTGCGAGATCGACAGGGTGCTGCATCCGCACGGCCTGGGCGCCAGTGACTTCGAGGTGCTCGACATCCTCGCGTCGGGCACGGCCGCCGCCGCGAGCGCCGGTGATCTGTGCAGGGTGCAGAACATCGCCGAGAAGGTCCACCTCAGCCAGAGCGCGCTGTCCCGGTTGATCGGGCGGCTGGAGAAGGACGGCCTGGTGGAGCGGTCGATGTGCGCGGAGGACCGGCGTGGGGTGTGGGTCGCGCTCACCGAGAAGGGTCGCGACCTCCACACCGAGGTCCTGCCCCTGCAGCGGGATGCCCTGGCCCGGACGTTGCCGCAGGACTGATACGCCCACGCGGTCTGCACGGTCTGTGATTCCGCCCGGAGTCCCGTCCGGGTCAGATGCCGTACCGCCCCAGTAGGGGGGCCACGTCGTGCGCGGCGAGGGTCAGGCCGTGGGGTGAGCCGGCGTCGATGGTGAGGGAGAGGTCGTCGTCGGGCCACTGGGAGGCGAGGGCGCCGAGGGGGACCAGGCGGTAGCGGGAGACGAAGGGCAGCAGTGCGGCCATGGCCGGTTCCGAGGTGAACACGGGCACGGCCTCTCCGCCGCCCGGCTGCTCCAGGACGGGCAGCGCCACGGTCGTCGGGTCGCTCGCGGCCACGTCGTCGGCGTCGTCCGGCACGGGCACCAACACATCGCTGCCGGCCAGGGTGGCCAGCGCGCCCCGGTCGCCGGTGTCGAGGGAGAGCGCGGTCAGCGCCCACTGGGCCGGTGAGGCGGGCTGCGACGCGATGCGGTCGCTGGAAGATATGTCCATGGAAGATCCCGGGTAGTGGCGGACGGGCCACCCGGGACAGGATCCGCCCCGGGCACAACGCCCCTCGCGTACCCGATCGGAACCCGAACATTCCTGTGCCCCGGCGAGGCGCCCGCTGTACGCGAGGGCGCGCGAGGGGGCACGTTCCGGTGAGACGTGCTCTCGCACGCCCCCTCAATCAATTACTCACCGTCACGAATCTCCGATACATATACACGGAGCGTGACGAAGCGAGGAGTAGTCGCGCGTCCCGGAATCCCATGAGAGAGGTCATCCATGCCCCTCGAAACAGCCACGACCACCGCGGGAAGCGCCGCCGCGGACGAGCGGGAGCAGCTCAGCAGCCTCAGTACGGAGGCGGCCCGCAATCTCGCGACCACCACCAAGTCCGAACCCCAGATGCGGGGCATCAGCTCCCGCTGGCTGAGCCGGATGCTGCCGTGGGTGAACGTGCCGGGCGCCACCTACCGGGTGAACCGGCGCCTGTCGTACACCCTCGGCGACGGCCGGGTCTCGTTCATCAAGACCGGCGCCAAGGTCCAGGTCGTCCCGGCCGAGCTGGGCGAACTGCCACTGCTGCGCGGCTTCGCGGACGGCGACGCGCTGGGCGCGCTGGCGGAGAAGTTCACGCAGAAGGAGTTCGAGCCCGGCCAGGTCATCGTGCAGGAGGGCCGCAAGGCCGACCATGTGTACCTGATCGCGCACGGCAAGGTGGAGAAGCTCGGCGAAGGTCCGTACGGCTACGAGACGGTCACCGGCCTGCTGGCCGACGGCGACACCTTCGGCGGGCAGGTCCTCTCCGGCTCCGGCAGGAAGTGGGAGTTCACGGCCCGCGCGGCGACCGCCACCACGATCCTCGCGCTGCCGCTGTCGGCGTACAAGGCGGTCGCCGACCGGCATGAGGCACTGCGCGCCCATGTGCAGCGGATCAGCTCGAACGGCCATCAGAAGGTGAACCGCTCCGGCGAGAAGGACATCGAGCTGAGCTCCGGCCATGTCGGCGAGGCCCCGCTGACCGGCACCTTCGCGGACTACGAACTCAAGCCCCGCGAGTACGAGTTGAGCGTGGCGCAGACCGTGCTGCGGGTGCACAGCCGGGTGGCCGACCTCTACAACGAGCCGATGAACCAGACCCAGCAGCAGCTGCGGCTGACCATCGAGGCGCTGCGCGAGCGCCAGGAGCACGAGCTGGTCAACAACAAGGACTTCGGGCTGCTCAACAACTGCGAGTTCGACCAGCGGATCTCCACCTACTCGGGCCCGCCGACCCCGGACGACCTCGACGAGCTGCTGAGCATGCGGCGCGGCACGCGCTTCATGTTCGCGCACCCCCGTGCGATCGCCGCGTTCGGTCGCGAGTGCAACAAGCGGGGCATCTACTTCGGCGGCATCGACGTCAACGGCCACCACCTGCCCGCGTGGCGGGGTGTCCCGCTGCTGCCGTGCGGCAAGATCCCGGTCACCACGGCCAACACGTCGTCGATCATCGCGATGCGTACCGGCGAAGACGACCAGGGCGTCATCGGGCTGTACCAGACGGGCATCCCGGACGAGGTGGAGCCGGGGCTGAACTGCCGGTTCATGGGCATCGACGAGAAGGCGATCATCTCCTACCTGGTCAGCACGTACTACTCGGCGGCCGTTCTGGTCCCCGACGCGCTGGGCGTCCTGGAGAACGTCGAGGTCCACCGCACGAACGGGTCCTGACGATGTCGTTGATCTCCCGGGCGGCGGCGCCCGCGGCGGGTCATGACGTGGCGGGGCTGGTCAGGGCGCTGCTGTCGGCGAAGCCGGCCGCGTCGGCGCGGCTGAGGCCCGTCGGGTCCAGGTCCGTCACCCGGCCACCGTCACGGCGCACGCTCCCCCTCCCGGTACCGCACGGCCCGGGCACGTCGGCGGCTCGGCTCGCGGAGGTGATGGCAGGCCGGGCGGCCGGGGCCTTTCTCCCGGCCTCCGCGCAGACCGGCGCCGTACGCGCGGAGGGAGCCGGTCCGTCCACCGCCGTACGTTCGCGGGGAGCCGGCCTCTCCACCGCCGTACGACCGTCCGGGCCCGCCCTCCCCATCGGGCCGACCGGTCTCGGTACATCGGGTGCCCGGCTCCGCATCGGCGGCGCGCCTCCACAAGAGGAACCCCCACAGCAGGACGCCGCCTCCGACAAGCACGTACGGCGACTGCACTGCCCTCCGGCCGTCCGGGACGACCGCGCCCTCGGTGAGACCGTCACCGAACGCCTCGTCGAGTGGGCCGACGAGGTCGGGATCTACCCCGGCCAGCTGGACAAGATCCGCAGGGCCGACTTCGGGCGGCTGATCATGCTGGCGCATCCCGAGTCGGACGACCCCGACCGGCTGCTGGCGGCGGCCAAGTGCGCCCTCTCGGAGTGGGCCGTCGACGACCACTATGTCGACGGGGAGGTGGAGGAGGCCCGGCACGACCTGCTGGGACAACGCCTCGCGATCGCCCACTCGGTGATCGACCAGGCCAACCTCCCACTGGCGTACGCGCCCCAGTTGGAGGAGGCCGTCCAGGCGGACCCCGTCTGCCGCGCCCTGCGTTCCGGTCTCGACGACCTCGCCCGGTACGCGACGACGACACAGGTGCGCCGGCTCCGCCATGAGCTGGGCATCATGTTCGTCGCCTACGGCCAGGAGGGCGTCTGGCACACCACGGGCCAGACCCCGCCGGTCTGGGAGTTCCTGATGCACCGGCACGAGAACAGCTTCATCCCGTGCATGGTGCTCGTCGACGCGATCGCCGGGTACGAGGTGCCGCAGGCCGAGTTCGCCGACCCCCGCGTCCGTCGCGCGTTCACCCTGGCCGGTACGGCGAGCGTGATCGTCAACGACCTGTACTCCATGGGCAAGGAGGACCCGACCGACTTCAGCCTCCCCCGGCTGATCGCGATCGAGGACCAGTGCTCCCTGGAGGAGGCGGTGGACCGCACCGTCGACATCCACAACGAGCTGATGCTCACCTTCGAGGCCGAGGCCGCCGCCCTCGCCGCGACCGGCTCCCCCGAGCTGCGCCGGTTCTTCGCGAGCACATGGGCCTGGGTCGGCGGCAGCCGCGAGTGGCACGCGAGCAGCGGCCGCTATGCCACAGCCGACTGACGCACCTTCGTCAAAGACCACCCACAGCAAGGAGTTCGCTTCACCATGCCTGTCACCGACATGGAACTGGCCGCGATGGACAAGGTCCTGCGCACCGAGTACCAGAAGTCCGTCGCCGACTACTGGAACGCGGAGAAGAACGCGGTCAACCTCCGCCTCGGCGAGGTCGACGATCTGTACCACCATCACTACGGCCTCGGCGACTACGACCCGTCCGTCCTCCAGGGCCCGGCCGAGACCCGCGAACAGCGCATGATCGAGGAGATGCACCGTCTGGAGACCGCCCAGGCGGACGTCCTCCTCGACCATCTCGGCACCATCAAGCCCGACGACCACCTCCTCGACGCCGGCTCCGGCCGCGGCGGCACCAGCATCATGGCCAACGCCCGCTTCGGCTGCCACGTCGACGGGGTGAGCATCTCGGAGCAGCAGGTCGCCTTCGCCAACGAGCAGGCCGCCCGGCGCGGGGTCTCCGAACAGGTCCGCTTCCACTTCCGCAATATGCTCGACACCGGCTTCGCCACCGGTTCACGGCGCGCGATCTGGACCAACGAGACCACGATGTACGTCGATCTGTTCGAGCTGTACGAGGAGTTCTCCCGGCTGCTGGAGTACGGCGGCCGGTACGTCTGCATCACCGGCTGCTCCAACGACGTCACGGGCATGCGCTCCAAGGCCGTCAGCAGGATCGACGAGCACTACACCTGCAACATCCACCCCCGGAGCGAGTACTTCCGGGCGATGGCCGCGCACGGCCTCGTCCCCATCAACGTCGTCGACCTGACCGCGGCGACGATTCCCTACTGGGAGCTGCGGGCCCGGTCGGAGGTCGCGACGGGCATCGAGGAGGCGTTCCTGGCCGCGTACAAGGAGGGGAGCTTCCACTATCTGCTGATCGCGGCGGACCGGATCTGACGTCCCGCGCGGGGCCCGGGTGATGGCGCACCCGGGCCTCGGCATGGTGAAAACGAACCAGTAATGGTGACCGACGCCCACGCGCTCGCCGCCGCGCCGCGCCTAGCGTGGCGGCATGCCGATGCAACCCTGGTTTCCCGCTGCCAAGCTGGGCATCTTCATCCACTACGGGGTCTACGCCGTGGGTGGGGCCGCCGAGTCCTGGTCCTTCTACAACGGCGAGATGACGCACGAGCAGTACATGAAACAGCTCGACGGCTTCACCGCCTCCCACTACGACCCGGACGCCTGGGCGGAGTTGTTCGCCCGCGTCGGCGCCCGGTACGCGGTGCTCACCACCAAGCACCACGACGGCGTCGCCCTGTGGGACACCGACCACCGCAATCTCGACGTGGTCCGGGACACGCCCGCCGGCCGTGACCTGGTGACCGGTTTCGTCGACGCGCTGCGCGCCCGGGACCTCAAGGTCGGCCTGTACTACTCGCACTCGGACTGGAACCACCCGGACTACCCGACCGAACGGCACCCGGGACCCCATGTCGTCCCGGCCAACGGCTACTCGCACGCCGAGCCCGGCCAGGAGGACCCGGAGGCCTGGGCGCGCTATCTGACGTACCGCGACGGCCACGTCCGTGAACTCATCGAGCGTTTCCGTCCCGATGTGCTGTGGTTCGACGGGGAGTGGGAGCGCACCGAGGAACAGTGGCGGATGCGTGACCTCGCCGACCTCATCCTCGCGGGAAACCCGGACACCGTCCTCAACGGCCGCATGCTCAGCTTCGGCGACTACGCCACTCCGGAGCAGGGCGCCCCGTTGCAGGCCCCGGACGGTCCGTGGGAGCTGTGCCTCACCATCAACGGCTCCTGGAGCCACCGCCCGCACGACCGTGATTTCAAGTCGGTGCGCCAGTTGGTGCGGTACTTCGCCGAGACCATCGGCATGGGCGGCAATCTGCTGCTCGGCGCCGGGCCCCGCGAGGACGGCACGATCCCCGAGGAGCAGATCGAGCGCATGGAGGGCCTCGGCGCGTGGATCGCGCGGCACTCCGACGCCGTGTACGACACCGTCGCCGGGCTGCCCGCCGGACACCACTACGGCCCCAGCACCCTGTCCGCCGACCGTCGGACCCTGTATCTGATCTGCTTCGACACTCCGCGCGAGACCGTGTCCGTACGGGGACTGCGCAATCGGGTCAAGCGGGCCACGGTCCTCGGCACGGGCACCGAACTGGGCCACCACGTCACCGGCGGCCTGGACGCCGTACCCGGCGTGACCTGGATCGACGCCCCCGGGGAGGCCGACCTCGACCCGTACGCGACCGTCATCGCCGTGGAGTTGGAAGGGGAGCTGGACCTGTATCGGGGGGCGGGCCGGAACTGACCGGCCGTGGGCGCGGACAGGGGCGCGGGTGTGGGTGAGCACCCGGCGATATGTCGGGTGGTACGTATAATCGCCGACATTCGACCGGAGGTTCGACACATCGGGGCATTCGGGGGGCGTAGTGCCGTGGGACGTGGCTCCGTTGGTGAGCCGGGAGGGGGAGCTGGCACGGCTCGACGAGGTGCTCGACCGGTTGGGCGAGGGGAGCCGTGGGCCGGTCGTCGTCGATGTCACCGGGGCCGCGGGGATCGGCAAGAGCCGGCTGGTGTCCGAGTTCTGTGGGCGGGCACGGGAGCGGGGCATGACCGTGCTGCGCGGGCGGGCCACCGAGTACGAGCGGCATCTGCCGTATCAGCCCCTCGTGGACGCCCTCGCGGATCTCGATCTCGACGCCGGGTCCGAGTGGCCGTCCCCGTTCGCCGACGGTCACCCCACGGACCGTTTCGCCTTCCAGCGCAGGGTGACCGATCACCTGGTGGGGATCGCGGCGGCGGGCGGCGGTCTGGTGGTCGCCCTGGACGATGTGCACTGGGCGGACCCGGCCTCCCTGGAGCTGCTGGACCATCTCGTACGGCATCCACCGCGCCGCGCGCCCGTCGTGATCGTCGTGGCCCGCCGTGAGCGGCAGACCTCGGCCCCCCTGGCCGCCGCGCTCTTCCGGGGTGTGGAGGCCGGGACGGTGCTGCGGCTGGAGCTGGGGCCACTCGACGAGCGTGCTTGTCTGGCGGCGCTGGCGCCCGGCGTGCCGTCCGGTCTCGCGGCGGAGTTGTACGCGGCCGGCGAGGGCAACCCGCTGTACTTCCTCGCGCTGCTCCAGGCCCGGCGGCCGGCGGGGCTGAGTTCACTGCTGCTGGACGAGCTGACGCCGCTCACCGACGCCCAGCGCAGGACGGCCCAGGCCATCGCCGTCCTCGGCGACCACGCGGCACCCGCGCTGGTGGCCGCGGTGACGGGTCGGCACGAGAGCGAACTCGACGCCGACTTCGGCGAGTTGGCCGCCCGTGATCTCGCGAGACCGGGGCCCGACGGCCGCTGGGCGCTGCGCCACCCGGTGCTGCGGGCGCTGGTGCACGACACCACCGACCCGACGCTGCGCACCCGTATGCACCATCTCGCCGCCGCCGAACTCGCCCGTATCGGGGCGCCGGTCACCGAGCGGGCGCACCATGTCGAGCGGTCGCTGACCGGCTGGGATCCGCCCGCCGTGGCCGTTCTCACCGAGGCCGCCGAGCAGGCCGCCGCCACCGCGCCCGCGAGCAGCGCCCACTGGCTGGGCGTCGCGCTCGCCCATCTGCCCGACCGGCCGGCGTACGGTGCGCTGCGGCGCGACCTGATGCTGCGCCGGGCCGAGGCGCTCGGCGTCTGCGGTGGGCTGCGGGAGAGCCGGGACCTGCTGCACGAGGTGATCAGTCTGTCGCCACCGGGCACCGGCGACGGCGTACGGGTCTCGGCGGTCACCCTGTGCGCCGTGATGGAGCGCCATCTCGGCCGCTACGCCGAGGCCGTGGCCCTGCTCCGCCGTGAACTGGCCCGGGGCTCGGGCCTCTCCACGGCCGAGACCGTGGAACTCGGCCTGGAACTGGGCTCGTCCGCACCGCACGCCAGCTCCTACCCCGACGTACGCGACGACGTGGCCCGCACCCTCGAACTGGCCCGGTCGCTGGGCGACGAGGTCGCGGAGGCGGGCGCGCTCGCCATCACCGCGCTCGGGGAGTCGTACGAGGGCAACACGGCCGTCGCCGCGGAGGCCGTCGACCGGGCCGCCGCGCTCATCGACTCCCTCACCGACCGTGATCTCGCCGGGCTGTGCGAGCCGCTCGCCCGGCTCGGCTGGGCGGAGGCGTTCCTGGACCGGTACGCCGACGCGGAACGGCATGCCGAACGCGGTCTCGCCATCGCCCGCCGGGGCGGACGCCTCTATGTGATGCCGCATCTGCTGCTGTGCAAGTCCCATGTCCAGGTGCAGACACTGCGGTTGCCGTCGGCGGTCGAACTCGCCGAGGAGGCGGAGACGATCGCCCGGGGTATCGGCAGCGACGAACTCCTCGCCTTCGTCCTCGCGGCCAAGACCCAGGCGTTGATCCCCGCGCTCCCCCCGGGTGACGGCGGAGCGCTCGCCGCCGAGGAGGCCGTCGCCCGCGCCGGTACGGGCACCCGCTGGTGGGCGTCCATCGCCTGGTGCATGCTCGGATACGCCGCGATCCACGCCGGTGATCCGGAGCGGGCCCGGGCCGCCGTACTGCGGGCGGGCGGGGAGGATCTCGGTGGGCTCCAGCCGTGTATGCGGCCGCTGTTCCTGGAGATCCTCGTCACCGCCGCCGTCGCCGTCGGGGACCATGACGAGGCCCGGCTGTGGGCCGAGCGGGCCCGCAAGGAGGCGGAGCACCTCGGCATCCCGGCACAGCGGGCGTCCGCGTTGCGCAGCCGGGCGCACATACCGCTCGGCGAAGGGGATGTCGCAGCGGCGGCCGAACTCTTCGAACAGGCCGCCGAGGAGACGGTCCGGGCCGGTACCACGATGTGGGAGGCGCATACGCTCCTGCTGGGCGCGCCCCTCACCGCAGCCGCCGGCCGCGCGGAGCGGGCCCGCGCCATGTGGGAACGGTCCCGGCGCCTGAGTGCCGAAGCGGCGCCCACCTGCTGGCGGGCCTCGCTGACGCGCTCCGGCCGGCGGTCGTCCCCGAGGCGGCCACACCGTCCGGCTCGGCCGGAGCCCCGGCGGCAGTGGACGGCGAAGAGGGAGACAGCGACCACGCGGGAGCGCACCCCGAATCGGCGTCCCTCGAACTGTCGTCCCTCTCGCCCCGCGAACGGGAGATCGCCGCCCTGGTCGCGGAGGGCTTGACCAGCCCCGCCATCGCCGAACGGCTCTTCCTCAGCCCGCGCACGGTCGAGACCCATCTCTCCCGCATCTACCGCAAGACGGGCGTCACCTCCCGCGCCGCGCTGACCGCCTTGCAGGTCCGCGACGAACTGGGGGTCAGCGGCGGACGGGCAGAGTGAGGGTCGCCGGTCGCAGTCCGGTGGCCCTCGCGACGAGGGTGAGGCGTCCCGGTCGCTTCGCCGGGCGGAGGATGGCGAGCGCCTTGCCGTGCCAGGTGTAGCGGCTGGGTCGTTTGAAGCTGTCGACGTTGTGCGGGTTGCCGTTGGCGACGCCGGCCAGCTCTCCCGCGCCGTCGATCTCGAAGGTCACCTTGTATGTCGCGTCCGGGCAGACCCGGCCGTGGCTGTCGACCACCTCAACGAGCACATGGGCGAGGGTCGCGGCCGGTGGTGAGGGTCTTGACGTCCGAGACGAGGCGTAGGGCGGCCGGGGCGCCGACCGTGCGGAGTGTCGTCCGGCCGATCTCCTTGCCGTCGCGCTCGGCGACGGCCGTCAACTCCCCCGGCTCGTACGGCACGGTGAAGGTGGCCATGGAGCGCTCGGGCGCCCTGGGGCCGCCGGGGACCTCGACGCCGTTGAGGAGCAGCCGGGCGCTGTCACCCGCCGTGTAGACGTGCACCGTCATGGGGTGGCCCGGCTGGACGTCGTCCCAGGTCCAGCCGGCCAGTTCGTCGAAGTAGCCCCACCAGAGGGCGACCTGCTCGGTGCCCGGCGGGGTGGGGCGTTCGACGAGGAGTTCCACGGGGCTGCGTCCGGTGACCGCGTCGCGCCAGTGGCTCTGCGGCTTGCGCTGCCCGATCAGGTCGAAGTCGCCGCAGTTCCCCTGGAAGTAGGGGTACGCGTAGCCGAAGCCACCCCAGCCGTGGTGCAGTTCCCGGGAGATGGACCAGCCGGGCATGACGCTCTGGTCGCCGATGGTCGCGCCGGTCCCCACGGGAGGGATGGGCGTCTTGCCGATGCCGGCCTCGCCGAGGTAGTCCCAGGCGGCCCAGATCCAGGTGCCGACGGCCCAGTCGTGCGCGTCGGCGAACCTGATGTCCTGGTGGATCGTCGCGGGGAACGTCTCGTTGTGCGTCATCGCCTTGTCGGGGTGGGCGGCGTGCATCTGTGCGTAGCCCTTGCCGTTGGCGTTGTAGTGCACGTCGCCGATGTCAACGTAGTTCCACGACGGGTCGTCCGCGGAGTGGGTGGAGCCGCCGCCCAGGGTGATGGGCCGGGTGGTGTCCAGGGTGCGGAGCTTCGCCGCGAGCTGGGCGCCGCGGTGGCCGCCCGTGCGGTCGGTGATCTCGTTGCCCAGCGACCACATGACCACGCTGGGGTGGTTGCGGTCGCGCAGCACCGTGCCGGTCAGGTCGCGCTCCCACCACTCGGCGAAGTGCACGGAGTAGTCCTCGGGGTTCTTGCCGGTGTCCCAGACGTCGAAGAACTCGTCCATCACCAGCATGCCCAGCCGGTCGCAGGCGTCGAGCAGCGCCGGGGTCGGCGGGTTGTGGGCGGTGCGGATCGAGTTGAAGCCGGCCTCCTTGAGGATCTCGACCCGGCGTTCCTCCGAGCGGTCGAGGGCGACGGCGCCCATCGGGCCGTGGTCGTGGTGGACATTGCCGCCCATGATCTTGACGGGCTCGCCGTTGAGCAGGAGGCCGGCCTCGCCGTTCCACTCCAGTGAGCGGATCCCGAATCTCGTGGTGACCGTGTCGACGACCCGCCCGGCGACCAGGATCTCGGTGCGCGCGGTGTAGAGGCTGGGTGAGTCCATGGACCACAGCGCCGCCCGTCTGACGGGGAGGTCGAGTTCCGAGACGGCCGTCGCGCCCGCGTCGACGTCGCGGGCGGGCGCCGTGCGTACGGCCACGGCCTTCCCGTGCGGGTCGAGGACGGTCACCCGCGCCTGCGCCGACGACGACGTGGTGCCGAGGTTGGCGACCGACACCTCCACATGCGCGGTCGACCGGCCGGTGCTCACCTCGGGCGTCGTCACATGCACGCCCCACAGGGGGACGCGTACGGGCCCGGTCACCGTCAGCCAGGTGTGCCGGTAGATCCCCGAGCCCGCGTACCAGCGGCTGTTGCGGCCGCTGTTGTCGACCCGGACGGCCAGGACGTTCGTGCCCGTCGGGTCGAGGTGCGGGGTGAGGTCGTACGCGAACGTGGTGTAGCCGTTGGGGTGGAAGCCGAGGTGGACGCCGTTCAGCCAGACGTCGGCGTTCTGGTACACCCCGTCGAACCGCAGCTCGATATGTGACCGGCGGCCGTGGGCGGGATCCGCGATCTCGAAGTGCTTGCGGTACCAGCCGACGCCGCCGACCGTGTAGCCGATCGAGCCGCCGTTCTCGCTGCGTCGCGGGTCGAACGGTCCGATCACCTGGGGCGGGGTGGGCCACGCCGGGTCGGGTTCCTTGGGCACCAGGAGGGACGGGAAGCTGGTCGCGCCGCCGTCGGTGGAGGTGGCGTACGGGAGGTCCTCGATGCTCCAGTCGTGCGGAAGGTCGAGGGTGCGCCAGGAGCGGTCGTCGTACGACGGTTCCTGGGCGCCGTCGGCGTCGCCGCGTAAGAAGAGCCAGCCTTCGTCGAACGACCGCTCCCGTGACCGACCGGTCGCGGACGACACGTCCGCCTCGGTCGCGGCGGCCGACCGGACCGACTGCTGGACGCCCAGCGCCACCGCACCCGCTGCCGTCGCGCCGAACTGCAGTGCCCTCCGCCGCGTCAACGCGCCGGTCTCCCTCATCGCCATTCCTTGTCACCTCTCCATGAAAGTTCGACATGTCGAACTTCGAGCAGAATGCTGAACTGGCATAGACATGACAGAAAGCCTCCCGACGACACGTCAAGACACCTGCCGTCAAACATGAGGGCCCGGATCGAGTTGCAGGAGGAGAGCCGAGTACATAAATGCACCCTTTTGCGAATACCTGTCGCGCCTGTCAGCATCGAAGAGGGGACACCCGACACGAGGAGACACCGGAGACCCCGTGGCAGCGGAGCGGAGCGACGGCCCCCGAGAGGAATTCGTCGAGGCCCTGGTGGAACTGCACGCCGACGCGTCAGTGGGCGCGTTGGCCGAGTGGGGCACCGGGCACGGCATCACGGTGACACCCATGGCCGCCGGCGTTCTTCTCACGGGAACCGGCGGGCGGTTCGCCGAGGCCTTCGGCGACGCCCCGGGGGACCGTACGCAACCTCGGTCGCTTCCCGTCCCCCAGGCGCTCCGGGACACCGTACGGTCCGTCACCGTACTGCCCCTGCCGACTCTCGGCGTGGACACCCCCTCCCCGGACTGAGCGACGACCGTCCGGTCGCCCTCCCCCAAGGCGACTCTGGAGGACCGATGACGCTTCCGATGACACCCCGGTACGGGCAACCCGCGCCGGAGACCGTGTACGGCTATGTGTCCGCCCGATCGTTGGGCGGGGTGCCGATGACCGAGGCCACGCACTGGGACTCGGCCCAGCCCTTCCATGCCGACGCGGAGAGTCGGCAACGCGCCGAGGACTACGCCGAGGCGGCCGGACTGACCATCACGGCCGAGAGCCGGCTGGGGTTCGCGGTGAGCGGCCCACCAGAGGCGTACGAGGAACTGACCGGCGGCCGGATCGAGACCTACGAGGCCCTGCGCCAGGTCGAGATGGACCACATCCGCTATGTGACGCAACTCGACATCGTGGGCGACCGCCAGCCCGAGGCCCGTGGGGTGGGCGATGTGCCCGGCACCGACGCGATCGAGGCCGTGGCCCTGGAGTCGCCGCGTACGCCCGCGCGCCTCGTGCCCTCGGCCCAGCCGCCGAACGTCGACAAGTTCCACCTCCGACTGCCCGGCGACGTCGCCATGCTGCTCGGCGCCACCCGGGCCCACGCCCGGGGCGAGGTGGGCGCCGGAGTGCCAGTCGCCATGGTGGACACCGGGCAGTTCCCGCACACCTATTTCTCCGTGCACGGCTACGACGTCCGCCCCACGGTCGCCGTCCTGCCGGGCACCAGTCCGGTGCAGGACCCCATCGGGCACGGCACCGGCGAATCGGCCAACATCTTCGCCGTGGCACCCGGAGCCGAACTCCACCCCTACCGGGCCAGCGACAACCACGGCAGTCTGACCGGCGCCTACACGGCCTTCATCCGCGCGAAGGCGGACCGCCCGCAGGTGCTCACGAACTCCTGGGGCGGAGCGCGGACGTTCCCACCCGTGGGACCGCCCTCGCCGAACGACAACGTGTTCGCACTGGAGATCCAGGACGCGCTGGAGCAGGGCATCACCGTGGTCTTCTCGGCCATGAACGGACAGTTCGCGATGGAACCGCAGGTGCCCGGTGTGCTGTCCGTCGGCGGTGTGTACGTGGGACCGGGCCTTGAGCTGCGGGCCTCGGACTACGCGAGCGGCTACGCCAGCCCGTGGTTCGAGGGCGTCGTCGTACCCGTCGTCTCCGGACTGGTCGGCATGCGGCCCCGGGCGCAGTACCTCATGCTGCCGGTGCCCCCCGGCTGCGCGCTCGACGTGTCCGAGAGCCGCGCGCAGCTCGACGGACGGCTGCCCGACCCCGGTGACGGTACGGCGGAGGACGACGGATGGGCGCTGTTCTCCGGTACGTCGGCGGCGGCGCCCCAGGTCGCGGGGGCGGCGGCGGTGCTGCTCGGCGCCCGCCCCGGGCTCACCCCCGCCCAGGTCATCGAGGCGCTCGTCGAGACCGCGGTCGACGTCACCATCGGCACCAACCATCCAAGATTCAACCGCCAGGCCCGGTTCGGCCCCGACGAGGCCACGGGCGCGGGTCTGGTGAACGTCGACGCGGCGCTGTCCTACGTCCGCGACCACTTCCCGTAGCGGTCCGCGAGCGAACGAGGATCAGCCATGGCTCTGTGGGACCGCACCCCCGAGCGCCGGCGGGCGACCGCGTGGCCGTCGTCGTCCTGCGCGGCGGTGACGGCGGCGGACGAGCACGAGGGGCTGCGGCCGGAAACGCTGTACCGCGGGGTGAGCGGTGTGGATCGGGGCCCGGTACCCATGGGCGCCGAGCAGACGGCGGGGCTGCGGGATCCGATGGCCACGGTGTTCTTCCGGCGGGGCCGGTGGCCCATGACGCTGGAGGAAGTGCTCGACGGGCTCACACAGGCCGGCGAGCTTCCGGCGCAGTCCGTGTATCTGATCGGCGAGGCCGGGCAGATCGCCCCGGACAAGGCGCCCGGACTGCGGCGCGACTTCCGTTTCGCGGTCTCCCGCGCGGCACCGGGCAAAGACCCGGACCTGCTGGTCAGCAGTGATCCCGGCTCGGTCTTCCTCCAGGTCGCCGCCTGGGACCCGGTGGCCCTGGTGTTCAACTACTACATGCGGATCTCGCCGGCCTGGGTGTGGACCGGCGACTCCTGGTCGGCGCTGGCACCCGAGTCCCGGGGGAAGGGCTGCTTCGACAGCCACGTCAACGGCAGCGTCGTCATGAAGGAGCTCAAACAGCCCTGGAGCAACTGGCAGTCCATGTCGGCGACGATCCAACTGGCCCCCGACGACCCACTGCGCGGCAACCCCCTCCATCGGCAGGTCATCGGTGCCGAGCGCCTGGAGCTCACGGTGAAGGGCCTCGTCTCCCGGTGGACCACCGCACGTCTGTCGGCGGTCGTCGACGACGGCATGGTGCGTCACCCCGACCATCTGCTGCGGCAGTTGTTCACCAGCACCACCGTCAACCTCGCCAGTACGTCCACGCAGAGCGCTGCGGTCGCCCCGGGCGGCAAGGACCTCGTCCTGCCCCTGGGTTTCTGGCTGAACGCCGACGCCCTGATCGACGACCTCGGCCTGCCGGTGCGTACGCAGACCGCGCCGGCCGTGCCCGCGTCCCTGTACGTCGACAGCCTCGCGGTCTTCGGCTTCCGGCTTCAGGAGCGGGCGAGCGGTTTCTCACGGCCTGGTGACACCTTCTTCGCCTTCGTCGTCCCCGAGGCCGCGTTCGAGGACAACGAGGTGGTGCGGCAACTGGTGCAGAAGGGCCTGGTACCGGCCAGGTTCGCGGCCTGCGCGCTGATGGTGGACTTCACCGATCCGGTCTTCAGCCCGGCGCGCGCCCATCTGATGCGGTACGTGCCCACCGCGCCCGTGCCCGTCCCGACCTGGTGCGACGACATCGCCGCCGCGATCGTCGCCGCCGCCCCGGCACTGCCCGCGGACAGTCCGGAGGGCGAGTTCGCCCGCAACTGGGCGCTCCCCGAAGCCGATTGGCGCGGCGTCTTCGCCGAGCGGGTGGACGCCTACCTGGAGAAGGTCGCCGCGCGGATCCGCACGACGTCGGGCTTCCACGACTGCACACGACTGGCGGAGTCGCGCCGCCGAGCGTTCAAGGAGACGAGGCTCAACGAGTTCGCCCTCACCCTGCCGACGACCGACATCCCCGCCGACGCGCCACCGCTGCGCATGAACGAGGACGGCACCGTCTCTGCCGTGACCACCGGAGGTTCTCCATGACCGTCATCAACGCGTACGGGCCTCCGGGCCGGCTCACCGACCTCGACGACGTCGGGACGAAGGCGTGGCACGTCTTCATCAGCGACAGCGTCGACCGGGCGATCGACGGACCGGACCCCTCCGAGATGCTGCACAACAGCCCCCGGCCGCAGTTCTACAACCTCACGAAGACGGAGACCGCCCCGGACGCGGTCGAGGCGGCCGTCACCTGGACCGCTTTCCCCAACCGCCTCAGGTCCGCGATCTCGGACCGGCAGCGCTGGCAGCGGGCCGACGCCAGCCGCGACGTTCAGGACGAGTACTGCGAGTGGAGCGTGACCCGGGACGACGCCGGCCGGATCACCCGCGTCACCTTCACCTGTGAGGGCCCCGAGTACTGGGACGTGCTGGCCCGGACGAATCCGGGAAAGGTCCTCGACCTCTACCGCGCGCACATCGGTCCGGCGGTGCGGAAGACCGATCTGTTCGGCCCGGACGGCCGGTACGTGCGGCGCAACAAGTGGAACGACTCCACGACACAGGGCGCGATGCACCTCATCCAGCAGTCCAACACCCTCGGCGCGGAGATCGAACTCGCCGCCGCCGCGACGATCCGCCGCGTCATCGGCGGCCGGGAACTCACCGGAGCCCAGGAACTCATCGCCTGCGGCAAGTACGGTGTGGCCGACCGCAACAGCGACCCGCACATCGGCGAGGTCGTCAACTCCGTCGCCCGGCAGAAGGCGGACATCGCGCTCAGCGACCCGGTGGGGATCTACTTCGACGACCTGGCCACCGACGGGTGGAGCACTCCCGACGACTCCGACCCGAAGAGCTTCTGGACCTTCGAACGCGGCGCCGCGAACTTCCCGGTGCGTGCCGTCTACGAGGTGCCGCCCGACCGGGACTTCACGGTGGGCGACATCACCATCGCCGGCAGGCCCATCGAGTTCGGCGCCCAGATCGCCGACTTCGTCACCGTGAAACTCACAGCCACCGCCTGCCGCATCGGCCGCAGCACGGTTCAGCCGCAGACCGCCTGCGCGGAGTTCACCGCACCGGGCGACGTCACGCCGGGCTCCTTCGCACCGAGCGCGTTCGCCGCGCACGGCTACCTCGGGACACATTCCGGCCGGACGTCCCGCAGCACCCGGCTCTCGTCGTAGCGCACCGCGCCGCGCGGCCGGACGGCCACCGCCATATGTCGAGCAGGTCAGGAGGCGGATCCATGACGACGGCGGAACTCTTCTCCCCAGCGGAATCGGACTACTTGTCACAGCTGACGACGGCCGCGGAACGCTATGCGCACCGGACCGGGCAGCGGGACAGAAACCGGGAGGTACTCAGGACACGAGGCGTGCTGTACGCCGACGAGCCGGAGCGGGTCGAGAAGCGACTGGCCCGTCTCGGCGCCGACTGGGCGCTGGCGCGGGCGATCGAACGGGAGCCCTCGGAGCCGGTCACAGCGGCCGGAAGCACCCTACGGCTACCGCCGGAGAGCTTCGGCAGCGACGTTCTGGGACTCGAACGCCTCATCGGGCGCAACAACCTCACTCCGGTCGCGTTCCTCGAGGAGGGCGCCCTCGTCTCCCGCTCCGTCGGCAGGATCACCATCAGCGGACCGGACGGCGGCCACGGCACCGGGTTCCTGGTGTCCCCCTCCCTCCTGCTCACCAACAACCATGTGCTGCGCGGCCGGGAAACAGCCCACCGCAGCACCGTCGCGTTCTCGTTCCAGGCCGGCATCGACGGGCGCCCGCTCGAACCGGCGGTCTTCCAGCTGGAGCCGCACCGGTTCTTCGTCACCGACCGGGGCCTCGACTTCAGCCTGGTCGCCGTGGCCGAACGCGGTGCCCGGGGCGAGGCGCTGTCCTCGTTCGGCCGACTGACGCTCAGTGAAGTGCAGGGCACGGTCGTGGTCGGGGAGTTCGTCAACATCATCCAGCACCCGAGGGGCGAGCCCAAGCAGCTCGCGCTGCGCGAGAACCAGGTCGTGGACATCCTGGACCGCTTCCTGCACTACGAGTCGGACACCCGTGAGGGCTCCTCGGGCTCGCCGGTCTTCAACGACCAGTGGGAGGTCGTGGCACTGCACCACTCGGCCGTGCCGAAGACCGATGCCGACGGGCGGCCCCTGAGCGTCGACGGGACGGTCTGGACGCCGGAGATGGGCGACGACCGGCTGGCGTGGCAGGCCAACGAGGGGGTGCGGATCAGCCGTGTGCTGCGCGCCCTGAACGAGATCACCCTGACCGGCGCGGCGGCCCGGCTGCGCGACGAGGTGTTCACCCCCGGGACCTCTTCCGCGCCGACCGCCGGGGCACCTGCCGGGACCGCTCCGGCCCCCGTGGAGAACCTCCCGCCGACACCCGCGCCCTCGACCGACGGGGCGACGACCCTGCCGGGACCCGACGGGGCACAGGCGTACGTGGCCGACGGCACCGCCCATCTCACCGTCCCCCTGCGGATCAGCGTCGGCTTCGACACCTCGGCGCGTCCGGTGGCGACCGTCGCCACCCCGCCGCCCGGCCGTATGCCCGCGCCGTCTCTTCCCGCGCCGGCCTCCGCGGTCGAGAAGGACGTCGACGCGGCCCTGCTCAACCACCGGCTCGCGCGTGAACGGCCGTACTACGACCGGTCGGCGGACGCCGCCGCCCGCGACGCCTACTACGCGGACATCGGCACCGACAACGGCGAGGCGCTGCGCCGCGCACTCACCGAGCTGCTGGAGGAGACCCACTCCCCCCGACCCAAGTACAAGCCGATCCGGCTCGTCTATCCCTGGGTCGACCTGCACAAGGACGGCCGGCTGCGCAGCATCTACTCCGGCAGGGACTTCTCCGCCGAGGAGTTCATACGGGCGGACGCCGCCGTGGAGCAGGCCCGGCTGGCGCGCATCCAGGAACTCTTCCGGCACGAGGGCACTGCGGGACCGGCCGAGTTCGAGGCCGAGTTCGACGCTCTGGAGGCGTCGATGCCGTTCAACTGCGAACACGTGGTGCCGCAGTCGTGGTTCACCAAGAGGGAGCCGATGCGGGGCGACCTCCATCATCTGTTCGCCTGCGAAGTGGGGTGCAACAGCTTCCGCGGCAACTTCCCCTACTTCGATTTCCCCGGCTTCGAGGAAGCGGTGCGCGATGCCTGCGGGATGCGCGAGGACATCGGCTTTGAGCCGGAGGAGGGCAAGGGAGCGGTCGCCCGGGCCACCCTGTACTTCCTGCTGCGCTACCCCGGCATGGTCGGCGACGCCCCGCGCGAGTTCCCCGAGAACCGGCTGCCCACCCTGCTGGCCTGGCACGAGAACGAGCAGGTGAGCGAGTACGAGTTGCACCGCAACGCCGCCATCGCGGAAGTGCAGGGCAACCGCAATCCGCTGATAGACCACCCCGAGTGGGCCGAGAAGATCGACTTCTCCGGCGTCTGGCCCTGAGCCGCGATCACCCGGTTCGCACAGCCGCACGCCGTGGCCCGGCGCGCCCCCCTGTACCTCCGCCGACTGATCACGCCATCGCGATCGGGGCCCCGATGGCGTGATCCAAACGGCGTCGGTTTAGCATATGAGCGCCACCTAGCTCGAAAGATAGATCTGTGACTGTCAACGAGGACTCGTTCACCAACTGGAAGAACCGCGAGGAGATCGCGGAGTCGATGATCCCGATCATCGGGAAGCTGCACCGTGAGCGGGACGTCACCGTCCTCCTCCACAGCCGCTCCTTGGTGAACAAGTCGGTGGTCAGCATCCTGAAGACCCACCGGTTCGCCCGGCAGATCGCCGGAGAGGAACTGTCGGTCACCGACACCCTGCCGTTCCTGCAGGCGCTCACCACGCTCGACCTGGGCCCCTCCCAGATCGACCTCGGCATGCTGGCCGCCACCTACAAGGCCGACGACCGGGGCCTGACGGTGGAGGCCTTCACCGCCGAGGCCGTCGCCGGTGCCACCGGCGCCAACAAGATCGAGGGCGGCGTGGGACGCGATGTCGTCCTCTACGGCTTCGGCCGCATCGGCCGCCTCGTCGCCCGTCTGCTGATCGAGAAGGCAGGCTCGGGCAACGGTCTGCGGCTGCGCGCCATCGTCGTCCGCGGGGGCGGTGAACGGGCCGCCGAGGACATGGTCAAGCGGGCCTCGCTGCTGCGCCGGGACTCCATCCACGGCCAGTTCCAGGGCACGATCACCGTCGACGAGGCGAACAGCACGATCGTCGCCAACGGCAACGAGATCAAGGTGCTCTACGCGAACGACCCCTCCGAGATCGACTACACGGCGTACGGCATCAAGGACGCCATCCTCATCGACAACACCGGCAAGTGGCGTGACCGCGAGGGCCTGTCGCAGCATCTGCGCCCCGGTATCGACAAGGTCGTCCTGACGGCGCCGGGCAAGGGCGACGTCCCGAACATCGTGCACGGCGTCAACCACGACACGATCAAGCCGGACGAGCAGATCCTGTCCTGCGCGTCCTGCACCACCAACGCGATCGTGCCGCCGCTGAAGGCGATGGACGACGAGTTCGGCGTGCTGCGCGGTCACGTGGAGACCGTCCACTCGTTCACCAACGACCAGAACCTGCTGGACAACTACCACAAGTCCGACCGCCGGGGCCGTTCCGCGCCGCTGAACATGGTCATCACCGAGACGGGTGCCGCCTCGGCCGTCGCCAAGGCGCTGCCCGACCTCAAGGCGCCGATCACCGGCAGTTCGATCCGCGTGCCCGTCCCGGACGTCTCGATCGCGATCCTCAGCCTGCGCCTCGGCCGTGAGACCGACCGCGAGGAGGTCCTCGACTACCTCCGCAACGTCTCGCTGACCTCGCCGCTCAAGCGCCAGATCGACTTCACCAACGCCCCCGACTCGGTCTCCAGCGACTTCATCGGCTCCCGCCACGCCTCGATCGTCGACGCCGGCGCCACCAAGGTCGACGGCGACAACGCGATCCTCTACCTCTGGTACGACAACGAGTTCGGCTACTCCTGCCAGGTCATCCGCGTCGTCCAGCACGTCTCCGGCGTGGAGTACCCGACGTACCCGGCGCCGGCGGTCTGAACGGGCTGTGGCCGGGCGGGCGATCCCGAGTCGTCCGCCCGGCCACGGCTGTCCGTCCTGGGGTGCGGAGAACCGTGATGTGATGACGCCGTGAGCCGTGCCGTTGAAGAGTCCAACCGCCGTATGCTCCGGGCCCGGGACGCCATGGACCGTTCCTACGCGCAGCCGCTGGACGTCCCCGCGCTGGCCCGGATCGCCCATGTGTCCGAGGCGCACTTCACACGCACCTTCCGGGCCACGTTCGGCGAGACGCCGCACCGCTATCTGCAGCGCCGGCGCGTCGAGCGGGCGATGTTCCTGCTGCGGGAGACCGACCGCAGTGTGACGGACATCTGCTTCGAGGTCGGCTTCGGCAGTCCGGGCACCTTCAGCCGGACGTTCCGCGACATCGTCGGCCGGTCGCCGAGGGAGTACCGCAAGGAAGCGGTGACCGTGGCCGTGCCGACGTGTTTCACCAAGGCGTGGATGCGACCGAGCGGTTGACCCCGCAGCAGACCGTCGCCGGTCGGTCGTCGGCTGGGCAGTTGTCGACTGAGCGGTTGTCGACCGAACAGTTGTCGACTGAGCGGTTGTCGGCTGAGCGGTTGTCGGCTGAGCGGTTGTCGGCTGAGCAGTTTTGGATAAGTTTTCCGTCGGCCCGCTCGATAGCGTGACGCACATGTTCACCGCCATCACGCACTCGCAGATCTACGTCCTCGACCAGGACGCGGCCCTCGACTTCTACGTCGGCAAGCTCGGCCTCGAGGTCAACACCGATGTCGACCTGGGCTTCATGCGCTGGCTGACCGTCAACGTACCCGGCCACCCGGAGCGCCAGATCCTGCTGGAGAAGCCGGGGCCGCCCGCGCTGTCCGAGGAGACGGCGGAGCAGGTCCGCGCACTGTTGACGAAGGGCGCCATGGGCGGCCACCTCATCTTCAGCACGGACGACTGCCGCAAGACGTACGAGACTCTGCTGGGCCGTGGCGTCGAGTTCACCGAGGAGCCCACCGACCGCCCGTACGGCATCGACTGCGGCCTGCGCGACCCGTTCGGCAACAGCATCCGCTTCACCCAGCCGAAGGGCTGAGCACCACCCGTTTCGTGCGACGGGCACGCTGTCCGTGGCGGCGCCCAGGGTGTCGCCATGGTCTTCCCCCTGCCCGGCGGATCGCCGCCCGGCCGGTTCGCTTCACGCGGACCGGTGCCGGTCTGGGTCTCGGATGAATTTCCCGCTGACCTCGAACAGTTGTGGCCCCACCTACTGAGTGGGCAGGAGGCCACGGGCCTTGTGACGCGGATGTTCGTGGTCCGAGGGACACCCCGCCGTCGAAGCCTTAGTCAGCGATGGGCCGCAACTCTCAGTCAGCAGTCAAAGCGTCCAAGGGAACCGGGCGGCCATGCCCCGGGAGCCATGAGCGGCACTTTGTCATCAGCCACACCCAGATCCCCCGGACCACAACCGCCCTGCCCGATCCACTCCCTTGGGACCACACCCACGGTTCTAAGGCTTTGACATGTCGTGGTGCATCTGTCGTCCCCAACGTGGCACTTGCTGTGCCATGGACTGGACGAGGCGAGCGACAGGAGCGGTTCGACGTCACGGTGCGGCCGTACTGGGGGCGGTACGGCGGGTGTGGTCGGGGCCGGGGCGGGAGCGGGATCTGGCGGTGCAGGCCGGCAAGGCCGCGCTGGCCGCGTGCGTGGCGTGGGCGGTGGCGGGCTGGTGGCTGCGGGCTCCGATGGCGTTCGTCGCGCCCTGGGTGGCGATCGTGCTGGTGGAGTCGACGGTGTACCGGTCGTTCGCCCATGGTCTGCAACAGCTGGCCGCCTTCGCGGTGGGCACGGTGGCGGCGACGGCCGGCGCCCTGGCGTTGGACGGCACGATGGCCGCCATGGCCGTGGTCCTCCCGGTGGTGCTGCTGCTCGCCCAGTGGCAGCGGTTGGGTGCCCAGGGCATCTACGCCGCGACCGGGGCGCTGTTCGTCCTCACCGGCGGGCAGGCCACGCTCGCGTCCGCCGGTGCGCGTATCGCGGAAGCGGTCTTCGGCGCGGTGGTCGGCATCGCGGTGAACGCGCTGATCCGCCCTCCGGTGTACCTGCGCGACACCCGTGCCGCGCTGCACGAAACCGCCCGCGAGGCGCAGGCCGTCCTGGAAGCGGTGGCCGAGGGGCTGGACGGTGGCGAGTGGGATCCCCACGCGGCCGGGGAATGGCACGAACGCGCCCTGCGGCTGTCCCGCCTGGTCGACCAGGCCCGGTCGGCGATCGGCTGGAGCAGGGAGAGCATGCGGGTCAACCCGCGCGGCCGTCGCCTCCACGCCCTCTCGCCCCCCGGCCCGGCGTACGACGACGCCCTCGCCGTGCTCGACCATGTCGCCGTGCACACCGCCGGTGTCACCCGCACGGTGCTGGAGCCCGCGGAGCGCGGCGGCAGGGCGGCCCGGCCCGAGCCACGCATCACCGGCTCGTACGCGGACTTCCTCCGGCACACCGCTCGCGCCATCGACCTCTACGGTCGGACCCGGTTCGCGGGAAGCGCCGACGACCGGTCGGTGGAGAGGGGTGGCGATCGGCCGGTTGAGAACGACGGTGACCGGCCCGTCGAGACCGGCGGCGGCCGACCCGTCGAGAGGGACGGCGGTCGGCCCGTCCAGAGCAGCGATGGCCGTTCCGTCGACCGGGAGCTGGACGAAGCCGTGGTCGAGCTCCGTCGTGTGCTCGACGGACTCCACGAGAAGCTGCCCGGCACCGTACGGGACGACCCCGCCACGCTGGCGACGCACGGCACGCTGCTGGCCCAGGCCCGTCGCCTGGCCGACCAGCTCGCCCGGGAGTGAGGCCGACCGCACGCGGCGCACGTACAAGCCGCGCGCGTGCCCCCGACACACACGCGCGACCGGTCAGGCAGCCGTGCTCAGTGCCTCTCGCTCCGTCACGTCGCCCGGCTTCGTCGGGATGGCCACCGGAGTCGGGGTCCGGCGGGAGCGCAGGAGGAAACCCGTGCCGATCGCGCCGGCGATGAGCAGGCCGCCGGTCACGAGGGCGCCGCGTGCTCCGGCCAGTTCCATGAGGAGGCCCAGCGCCGGCGGACCGCCGAGGCTCCACACCGTGCGGACGCTGCCCCACACACCGAGGACGCGTCCGCGCAGATGGGCGGGCGGGTCGGTCTGGAGGACGGCGGTTCCCGCGGTGTCGGAGACGGATTCCAGGACGGCCATGGGCAGGACGAGCACCAGCAGGACGGCCACCGAGGGCGACAGGCCCGCCGCGAGTTGCAGCAGCGCGCCTCCGGCCGCCAGAGTGCCCACCAGCCGGACGGAGGGCCGCCGCAGCCGGGCGCCGAGGACCGCGCCGAGGATGCCGCCGACGGCGAGCACCGTGGAGACCGTGCCGAACGCGCCCGCGCCGCCCGCGAGGGGCCCGGTGACGAGGACGGCCAGGGTCAGCCCGTAGTTGCGGCCGAAGGTCGAGCTGATCCCGGTGATTCCGGCGAGCGCGACCAGGCGGGGTCGACGCGCGAAGAAGCGCAGACCCTCGCGCACGGTCATGTCGGGAGCGGTGGTCCCCTTGCCGAGCCGGGAGCCCGCGCCCGCCCCGGCCGGGACCCCGGTATCCGCCGGCACCGCGCCGGGTGCCGGGCGCAGGAAGGGCACGACCGCGGCCACGAACAGGAACGACAGCCCGTTGGCTCCGTAGGCGGCGGCCGTCCCCAGGAAACCGACCGTCACTCCGGCCAGGGCGGTCCCGACGAGTCGGCCGGCGCTGTGGACCAGCGCGCCGACGCCGATGGCGGAGGGGACGTCCTCAGCCGGAACGAGATCGTTGCCCAGGAGGGCGCAGGCCGGTCCGTCGACGGTGGCGATCGTGCCGGTCACGGCGGCCAGCACCAGCAGCGTCGTCATGTCGAGCCGGTCCAGTGCCACGAGCAGGGCCGTCACGAAGGCGACCATGCCGAGGAGCGCCTGGCTGACGGTGGCCGTCAGCTTGCGCGGCAAGCGGTCGACGGCCGCTCCGCCCAGGAGGCTCACGAGGAGGGCCGGAGCCGCCTGAACGGACATCGACAGCCCGGTCGCGGCGGCCGAGCCGGTGATCTGCAGGACGAGCAGGTTCTGCACCGTCAGCTGCATCCAGGTGCCGACGTTCGACACGAGGTTCGCTACGGACCACCAGCGCATGCTGCGGTACCGCAGGGACCGCCACGGCGAGCGCGACGGCGCCCGGGACGGCACGGGGGCGAGGTCAGGGGCAGGGAAACGTGCGGAAGCAGAAGACACAGTGGGATACCCGAAGGGCGAGGCGGGGGACGGACAGGTCGGTGAAACCGAGGAAGGCCGGCTGCGCTGCACGGCCGTTCCACCTGATCGTCACGGCGCGACCATCGTGGCAGACAGGACGGCCGAGTCGACTGCGGTGCGCGCCACACCGCGGCTGCGGAGGGAGCAACTTGCCCCGGGACTGAGGCATTTGCGCAGCGAGTGCGGTTGCTCACAAACCGCTCGGAGCCCACTGAACGCACGCTCCTGCCACGCCCGTACGAGCCCCTACCAGCCCACGCCGACCCACGCCGGCCGGAAACGAGTCCGGACGAGAGCGTTGCCACAGGCCCGAGGGGCGCCCGGTGAGTCGGGTTCATATGCCGAAGACGACTTCGCCCGTCCGAGTCGCGAGCGAGCGGTGACATGCGCACAATGAGAACCAACGTGTGAAAGCTGCTGGCACGGCACCCCGTGACAGTGCCGTCGGGAAAACGGCGGTCGGCGTGGACGTCCACGTTTCTCGGGGCCTCGCGCGGGGCCCCTTCCCACACCTGTCCTTTTACTGCCCCCACAAGCTTCCCGTGCCCCCACCGGACGGCGTGATCCCCCGTCGCTCCGCCGCCGGGGCCACCGCGAGTGCGGCCGGAGGACTTCCCATGACTGATGCTTCCGCTTCTGTGCCGTGGCGCCGTGCCGTCGTGACGGGCGGTGCCGGGTTCCTCGGCAGTCACCTCTGCGAGCGCCTGCTGGCTTCGGGCGTCGAAGTCGACTGCGTGGACAACCTCTGCTCCGGATCACGGTCGAATGTGGCGCATCTGGAGGGCCGGGCCGGGTTCCGATTCGTCGAGTGCGACGTTTCCGCGCCCGAGTGTGCCGAGCGCCTGCCGGGGCCGTACGACCTGGTCCTGCATTTCGCGTGTCCCGCCTCGCCCGTCGACTATCTCCGGCTGCCCCTGGAGACCCTCGACGCGGGCAGTCTGGGCACCCGCGCCGTGCTGGCCGTGGCGGAGCGTGACGGGGCGCGGTTCCTGCTGGCCTCGACGTCCGAGGTGTACGGCGATCCTCTGGTGCATCCGCAGCGCGAGGACTACTGGGGCAACGTCAACCCGGTGGGTCCGCGCAGTGTGTACGACGAGTCCAAACGCTTCGCGGAGGCGCTGGTCACCGCGCATGTGCGGGTCCGTGACGCCGATGCCGGCATCGTGCGGCTGTTCAACACCTACGGCCCGCGCATGCGCGCCCACGACGGTCGCGCCGTGCCCACGTTCGTCTGTCAGGCCCTGGCCGGTGAGCCGCTGACGGTGGCGGGGGACGGCAGCCAGACACGGTCGCTGTGCTACGTGGACGACACGGTCGACGGAATTCTGCTGGTGGCCGCGAGTCACTCGGTGCGTCCCGTGAACATCGGCGGGACCGACGAGGTCACCGTCCGTGACATCGCACGCCGGGTGGTGGAGCTGACGGGTTCCTCCTCCCCCATCGAGTTCGTCGACCGTCCGGTCGACGACCCGCAGCGCCGCCGCCCGGACACCCGGATGGCCCGGGAGTTGCTGGGCTGGGAGCCCAAGGTGCCCTGGGAGGAAGGCATCAAGCAGACGATCGCCCACTTCGCCGCGGCACGGCCGACGCGGGACCGGGATATGACGCCGCAGGCCTGAGAACGTCTTCCACCTCGCCGCCAGGGAGGCACTTGTATGCGTGTTCTGGGAATCAACGCCCTCTTCCACGACCCCGCCGCCGCCCTGGTCGTGGACGGCAGGATCGTCGCCGCGGCCGAGGAGGAGCGCTTCAGCCGTCGTAAGCACGGCAAGCGTCCCGTTCCCTTCTCCGCGTGGGAACTGCCCGAACTCTCCGCCCGCTGGTGCCTGGACCAGGCCGGTCTCCACCCGTCGGAGCTGGACGCGGTCGCCTACTCGTACGATCCCGAACTCGCGCGCCCCGCCGACCAGTTGGGGCTGGACGACCCCTGGGACCAGCTGCGTCAGGAGTACGCGCGGCGGGCACCCGAGTTCCTCGCCGAGGCGCTGCCCGGGCTCGATGCGGCCAAGGTGCGCTTCGTCGCGCACCACGTCGCCCACGCCGCCTCGGCGGGCCAGGCCTCCCCGTACCCGGACTGTGCCGTGCTGGTCCTCGACGGCCGGGGCGAGTGCGGCTCGCACCTCGCGGGCCGCTACGCGAACCGGGAACTCACCGTGCTGGGCGCGCAGTCGCTGCCCGACTCGATGGGCCTGTTCTACGAGGACCTCACCCAGCATCTCGGATTCCTGCGCAGCAGCGACGAGTTCAAGGTGATGGCGCTGGCGTCGTACGGCAGGCCGCGCTTCGTCGAGGAGTTGCGCGAGTACGTCCGTCTGGACGGCCGGGGCGGGTTCCGGGCCCATCCGGTGCCCTGGTCGTCGCTGGTGGAGCCCCGGGAGGCGGGTGCGCCGTGGACGCGGGACCACGCCGATGTGGCCGCCAGCGCCCAGGCCTGCCTGGAGGAGGTGCTGCTCGGCCTGGTGCGGTGGCTGCACGAGCGCACGGGTGAGGACGTGCTGACGCTCGCGGGCGGTGTGGCGCTCAACTGTGTGGCCAACACCCGGCTGTATCGGGAGGGACCGTTCCGCGAGGTCTGGGTGCAGCCCGCGGCCGGGGACGCGGGTACGGCCCTCGGTGCCGCGCTGCACCTCGCGTACCAGAAGGAGACGGTGGAGGCCATGCCGACCGCCGCCCTGGGGCGCGGCTGGAGCGACGCCGAACTGCGCGACTGGCTGGAACGCGCGGCCGTGCCCTACGAGGAGCCCGACGACATCGCCGAGACCGTGGCCGAGGAACTGGCCCGGGACGGGATCGTGGCCTGGTTCCAGGGGCGCAGCGAGTACGGTCCGCGTGCCCTCGGCCACCGTTCGCTGCTGGCCCATCCGGGCCGGTCCGCGAACCTGGAGCGCCTCAACGCGGTGAAGGGACGGGAGGAGTTCCGTCCCGTCGCGCCCATGGTGCTGGCGGAACGGGCCGGGGAGCTCTTCGACGGGCCCCTGCCCAGCCCCTACATGCTGTTCGTGCACGATGTCGCCGCCGAGTGGCGGGAGCGCGTCCCGGCCGTCGTCCACGTGGACGGCACGGCCCGCATCCAGACCGTCGACCGGGGCGCGGAGCCGCTGGTGGCGCGGATGATCGACGGCTTCGAGCGCCGGACGGGACTGCCCGTGGTGGTCAACACCAGCCTGAACACCGCCGGCCGGCCGATGGTCGACGACCCTCGGGACGCCCTGGAGTGCTTCGGGTCGGCGCCGGTGGACCTGCTCGCCCTCGGGCCGTTCGCCGTCCGGCGGAAGAAGGTGTTCGCATGACGGACAGGCCCGTGGTGTCGGACGCCGGAGGCGTGCCCGGCACCGCACCCGCGTACTCGGTCGTGATCCCGACGATCGGGCGGCTCTGTCTCACCGGCTGTCTGCGGGCGCTCGGCGCGGCCACGGGTCATCCGCCCGAGGCGGTCGTCGTGGTCGACGACCGCCCGGGCGCCGCCGGGCCGCTGCCGCTGGAGGCGGCCGGGGTCCTGCGCGACCGGGTCCGCACCCTGAGCACCGGCGGGCGGGGCCCGGCAGCCGCCCGCAACACCGGCTGGCGTACGGTCACCACGCCGTGGACCGTCTTCCTCGACGACGACGTCCAGGTACTGCCGGACTGGTCGCGCCGCCTCGCCGACGACCTCTCGGCGGCCGACGCGGACACCGGTGGCGTCCAGGGCCGGCTGACCGTGCCCCTGCCCGGGGACCGCAGGCCCACGGACTGGGAGCGGGGCACGGCCGGGCTGGAGGACGCCGCGTGGGCCACGGCCGACATGGCCTACCGGACGGCCGCGCTGGCGGAGGTCCAAGGGTTCGACGAGAGGTTCCGGCGGGCCTTCCGGGAGGACGCCGACCTGGCGCTGCGCGTGCTGCGGGCCGGCTGGGCGCTGCGGCGCGGCCGACGCGTCACCCGGCACCCGGTCCGCCCGGCCGACCGCTGGGTGTCGGTACGGGCGCAGCGGGGCAACGCGGACGACGTCCTGATGACCCGGCTGCACGGCCGCGACTGGTGGTCCCGTGCCGAGGCGCCCCGTGGACGGCTCCCCCGGCACCTGGTGGTGACCGCCGCCGCGCTCGCCGCCTGCGTCTGCGCGGCGACCGGCCGACGGCGCGCCGCCGCCGTCGCCGGGGCCGTGTGGGCCCTGGGCACGGCCGAGTTCGCCCTGGCCCGTATCCGGCCGGGCCCGCGCACCCCGGACGAGATCGCCACCATGGCGGTCACGAGCGTGGTCATCCCGCCGCTCGCGGTCCACCACTGGCTGGACGGCCTGGTACGGCATCGCGGAGCCGCCCCGCCGCGAGCCCTTCGGCGGCCCGTCGCGTCACGGGCGCGAGCGCGGCGAACGGCCGTCGCCCGGACCACACCGTCAGGGAGCACGCCATGAACCGACACGCCCTGGGCCACGCGGTCGGGGAACCCGACGCGAGCCGACCCACCCCGAGCCCCACAGCCCAGGAACCCAACACGAGCCGACCCACCCCGGGCCTCCTGCCCCGGCGCCCCACGCGCAAGGCCGCCACCGCACTCCGCCCGGCGCCCGTCATGGCCGCCGTTCTCTTCGACCGTGACGGCACCCTCGTCGAGGACGTCCCCTACAACGGCGACCCCGAGTTGGTGTGCCCGGTGCCCGGTGCGCGGCGGGCGCTGGAGCTGCTGCGTGCCGAGGGCATCGCGACCGGTGTGGTCAGCAACCAGTCGGGGATCGGCCGGGGACTGCTCACGGACGCCGACGTGCGCGGCGTCAACGCCCGGGCGGACGCCCTGCTCGGGGGCCTCGGCACCTGGGTGTACTGCCCGCATCTCCCCGAGGCCGGCTGCGTCTGTCGCAAGCCCCGGCCCGGGCTGGTGCTGGAGGCGGCCCGGCGGCTGGGCGTGGCGCCCCGGGACTGTGTGGTGATCGGCGACATCGGGGCCGACCTGGAGGCCGCCCGTGCCGCGGGCGCCCGGGGCGTGCTCGTCCCCACGGCCGCGACCCGGCGGGCGGAGGTCGAGGCGGCTCCCCGTACCGCCCCCGATCTGCTCACCGCGGTGCGAGCGCTGCTGGTGGAGGCGCGAGGAGGGCGGTCGTGAAGGCTCTTGTCGTGCGGCTCGACAGTTTCGGCGACGTGCTGCTCGCCGGGCCCGCCGTGCGGGCGGTCGCCGCGCACAGCTCCCGGGTGACGATGCTCTGCGGCCCGCTCGGCGAGCCCGCCGCCCGGCTGCTGCCCGATGTGGACGAGGTGATCGTGTGGGCGGCGCCGTGGGAGGGCGTGTCTCCGCCGGACGTCGACGACGCGGACGTCGGCGCTCTGGTGGAGCGGCTGCGGGCGGAGGCGTTCGACGTCGCCCTGATCCTCACGTCGTTCCACCAGAGCCCCCTGCCCACGGCCCTGTTGCTGCGGCTGGCCGGGGTCGGCCGGATCGGCGCGGACAGCGTCGACCACCCCGGCCGCCTCCTCGACGTACGGCATCGGCGGCTGCCCGGTCGGCACGAGGTCGAGGCCGCGCTCGACACGGCCGCCGCGATGGGCTTCCTGCCGCGTGCCGGGGACGACGGCCGGCTGCGGGTCGTGCCGCCGCCGGACACCATCTCCCTGACGGGGAACGGCCCGTACGTCGTCGTGCATCCGGGCGCCAGCGCACCGGCCCGGGCCTGGAGTCCGGACCGCTGCGCCGAGGCCGTGGCGTTGCTCACCGACGCGGGTCACCGGGTCGTCGTCACCGGGGGCCCCGGCGAGGCGGACCTCACCCGGTGGGTCAGCGGCGACTTGGCGGTGGACCTCGGTGGCAGGACCCCTCCGCTCATCCTGGCGGGAGTGCTGCGCACCGCCGATGTGGTGGTGGTCGGCAACACCGGCCCCGCCCATCTGGCGGCGGCCGTCGGGACTCCGGTGGTGTCGCTGTTCGCTCCCGTCGTCCCGGCGGAGCGGTGGGCGCCGTACGGCGTGCCGAGTGTGCTGCTCGGCGACCAGAACGCACCGTGCGCGGACAGCAGGGCCCGGCAGTGTCCTGTGCCGGGTCATCCGTGCCTCGACGAGGTCACGGGCCTCGACGTGGTGCGAGCGGTGCGGAAACTCCTTCAGGAGAGCGCATGAACATCCTTGTCTGGCATGTGCACGGCTCGTGGCTGACGTCGTTCGTCCAGGGCCCGTACACCTTCCTCGTGCCCGTGACCCCCGACCGCGGGCCGGACGGGCTGGGCCGGGCGAGGACCTGGCGATGGCCGGAGACCGTGCGCGAGGTGAGTCCCGCCGGGCTGCGCGGGGCGGACATCGACCTGATGGTGCTTCAGCGGCCGCACGAGCTCGAACTGGCCCATCGGTGGACGGGCCGCCGGCCCGGCGTCGACGTACCGGCCGTGTACGTGGAGCACAACAGCCCGCACGAGACCGCCGTCGGCACCCGCCACCCGCTCGCCGACCGGGCCGACATCCCGCTCGTCCATGTGACCCACTTCAACCGGCTGATGTGGGACAACGGGCGTGCCCCGACGGAAGTGATCGAGCACGGCATCATCGACCCGGGGCAGCTGTGGACCGGTGCGGAACCGCGTGCGGCCGTCGTGGTCAACGAGCCGGTGCGGCGCGGCCGGACGACGGGGACGGATCTGCTGCCGCGGTTCGCTCGCGTGGCACCGCTGGATGTCTTCGGCATGGGCACGGAAGGGCTCGCCGACCGTCTGGGACTGCCCGCCGGGCGCTGCCGCGGCCGGGATCTGCCGCAGGGCGAGCTGCATCCGGCTATGGCCCACTGCCGTCTGTACGTCCACCCCGTGCGGTGGACGTCGCTCGGGCTGTCGCTGCTGGAGGCCATGTTCCTGGGGATGCCGGTGGTGGCGCTGGACACCACCGAGGTCAGGGAGGCCGTGCCCGAGGGGGCAGGGGTGGTCTCCAACCGCTTCGACGTACTGGAGGACGCCGTTCGCGAGTTCCTCGCCGATCCCGCACTCGCCCGTTCGACAGGGGCGGCCGCCCGGGCCGCGGCACAGGCCCGCTATGGAGAGCCGCGTTTCCGGAACGACTGGGAACGCCTCGTCAAGGAGGTCACCGGATGAGTCCCAGCCACCCCACGGCCGGACGCGTCGCCATGGTCTCCGAGCACGCCAGTCCGCTGGCCGAGCTCGGTGGCCCCGACGCCGGCGGCCAGAACGTCTACGTGGCCCAACTCGCCGCCCAGTTGACCCGTCGGGGCCACGAGGTCGTCGTGTACACACGCCGGGACGATCCCCATCTGCCGGACCGGGTCGTCACGGCCGACGGTGTGCGGGTCGTCCATGTGCCCGCGGGGCCGCCGGCTCCCATACCCAAGGACGAACTCCTGCCCTACATACCGGACTTCGGCGCGTGGCTCGCGGAGGAGTGGTCGGCGGAGCCGCCCGACGTGGTGCACGCCCACTTCTGGATGTCGGGTCTGGCGGCGGTGACCGGCGCCCGGGCGCCGGGGGTGCCCGTGGT
>NZ_AEJC01000573.1 GCF_000317595.1 Streptomyces ipomoeae 91-03
CGGGACGGATGCGGCCCGGCGTTGTACTGATCGTTCGCGACACGCGGCAGCGTGATCCTCACACTCTCGTACGCCGCCTTCGTCAGCCCCGAGCAGTCGAAGCGTCCACCCTGGTCAGCGGTGCCGTTACCGCCCCAGAGGTAGGGCGTGCCGAGCTTCTTCTGCGCGAAGGCGATGGCCCCGGCGGCCTGCTCGCTGGGGTCGACCCGGGTCACCGGCGCCGCGAAACTCTCTCCGCCCCTCAGGAGGGCTTGCGCACCGAGGTGGACTGCCAGTTGACGACCTTCCAGCGCTCGCCCGCCGGGGCGTAGACGATCGTGTAGCGGTTCTGGATGTCGCGTGTCTCACCGGCGATCTCGGCCTTCATGACCGCCACCCCGCTGAGGAAGGCCAGCCCGCTGTGGAAACGGACGGTCTCGTCGCCGGTCTCGATGGCCAGGTACTTGGTCTTGCCGCTGCCGATCGACTGGAGCAGACCCTCCTTGGTGTCGACCCGTGCCGTCGCGTGGATCCACATCATGTCGTCGGCGAACAGTTCGGTGAGCGCGTCCACGTCCGCGCGGATCATCGCCTCACGGCGCTCCTGGTCCAGCTTGAGAATGGTGCTCGCGTCGGTCATGTTCAGTGCCCTTCCTTGGTGATCTCGACGGTGAGGCGGCCGAGGCCGGTGATCTCGCCTTCGAGGAGGTCGCCGGGTTTCATCCACTGGCCGGTGCCCAGGCCGACGCCGGCGGGGGTGCCGGTGGAGACCACGTCGCCGGGTTCCAGGGTCAGATGCTCGGTGATCTTCACCAGCTGCTCGGGGATGGACCAGATCATGTCCCGGGTGTTGGCGTCCTGCCTGGGCTCGCCGTTGAGCCAGAACCGCAGGCGCAGGTCGTTCTCGTCGACGAACCGGGCCGGCACGACGGCCGGGCCCAGCGGGCAGCTGTCGTCGAAGGCCTTGCCGCCGAACAGGTCGAACTTCACCAGGTGCTTGGGGTGGCGCTGCCAGTCCCGGGCGGACAGATCGATCGCGATCGTGTACCCGGCCACGTACTCCATCGCGTTGTCCAACGTCAGATGACGGCCCCTCTTGCCGATCACCACCGCCAGCTCCAACTCGTAGTCGAACTTCTCCGACTGTTCGGGGTAGCGGACGGTCTTGCCGGGGCCCACCAGTGTGGTCGTGGGCGGCTTGAGGAAGAAGACGGGGATCTTCTTGTCCTTCTCCCAGTCGGTGTGACCGCCGTCGTTCTTCATGTGGTCGTAGTAGTTGGCGCCGGTCAGCACGACCTTGCGGGGGTACTGGAGGGGAGTGAGCACGTCTTCGAGGGCGGCCGGGGCGGGGAGCGGCCGGGTGGTGTCCGTGCCGTCGGCGAGGCGTTCGGCGGCCTCGACGAGGATCGGCTCGGTCCGCTCCCAGTGGTCGAACACGTTCATCAGACCGCGCGCGGGCTCCGGCCGCAGGGCCTCCGGGGCGACGTCCGCGAGGGCCCAGTGACGGCCGTCGACGGACAGAACGGGCGTAGGGGTGCCGTCCACGCGGTGGGTGGCGAGAGAAAAGGTCACGGGGAAGGTCTCCGGGTTTCAAGGGGTGTGCCATCGATAGCACGGGTCGGGTCAGGATCAGGGAGCGTCTGTTGTCGTCACATGTCCAGGCTGCCGGTGGAGCTCATTCGCGCCACCGGTTCAGTACGGCACCCACCGTCGTCACGGGAGCTCGCAGCAGCTCGGTGGCCACGCGTCGGACGACTTCCTGCCTCAGCGGATCGTCGAGGTACTCGACGGGTGACTTGCCGTCGACCCTGGCCAGCAGGAGGGCCGGGAGCAGGGTGGCGGTACGGAGTTCGAGTGCCGGTCCGGGTTCCCAGTCGACTTGCTGGAAGTAGCCGGCGGCCAGGGCCTCGGCCGACGACAGCAGGGCATCGGTCCGTTCCGGCCGGACCAGGCATTTCAGCAGCAGATGGTTCAGACAGAAGGCCAGGTCGAAGGCGGGATCGCCGTACCAGGCGCACTCCGCGTCCAGGAGCACGGGGCCTGCGGGCCCCACCAGGATGTTCTTGGGGCTGACGTCACCGTGCACGAGCGCGAGCCGGGTTCGGGCCGTCCGGTCCGCCAGCTTCTGGAGGGTGCCGTGCAGTTGGGGGTGTGCCCGGCCGGTGGCGAGCAGATACGGGTCGAGGCGGAGGGCGTGGAAGGTGTCGTCCGTGGCGAAGTTCCGCGCGAGGGCGGGATCCCCGGCGCTCGCCCGGTGCAGGGAGCCGAGCAGTTCGCCGACCGAGGCGGCCGTCGTCGGCTCGACGTGACCGTTCAACAGCTGTGTCTTCCACACCCGGTGGGTCTCGGGCGGCAGATGACTCATGGCGAACAGCCCCGCCTCCGGGTCGTGGGCGAGCGGGACGGGGACGTTGTCCGGGCGGTGCCGGGCGGCGAACTCCATCCAGGCCCATTCGTGGGCGTTGCGGGAGACGGGCGCATGCCAGTCGGCGGCGACCCGCAGCTTCTCCAGCGCGCGTTTGACGCAGACGGTCCGGCCCGGGAGGTCGACCCGCCAGAGGTCCGAGGAGACACCTCCGGTCAACGGGGTCCACTCGGAGTGTTCGTCGGGTGCCGCCAGCCCCTGGGTGATCAGGAAGTCGACGAGGGCGGGCTCGACGGTGGTGGCGCTCATGCGTCCACCATCCCGGCGCCCACGAGCGCGGCCGTTCCGGCGAACGGCAGTGTGGTGTCCTCGGCGATGCGCAGGAGTTGGTTGTACTTGGCCAGCCGGTCGGAGCAGCGCACCGAGCCGATCTTGATCTGGCCGGCCGCCGTGCCGACGGCGAGGTCCGCGATGAAGGAGTCCTCGGTCTCGCCGGAGCGGGCGGAGACCACCGGCGCGTATCCGGCGTCGCGGGCGGCGGCCACGACGTCGAGGGTGCCGGAGAGCGTGCCGTTCTGGTTCGGCTTCACCAGGACCCCGTTGGCGCAGCCCTGGGCGATGCCCCGGGCGAGGCGGTCGGGGTCGGTGGTGAAGAGGTCGTCGCCGATCAGCCGTACGTCGCTGCCCAGCCGGTCGGTGAGGTCCTTCCAGCCCGCCCAGTCCTCCTCGTCGAGGGCGTCCTCGACGGACACCACCGGGTGGTCGCGAACCCAGCGGGCGACCGTCGCGGTCATCTCGGCCGCCGTGGCCCGGCGTCCCTCGCGGGCGAGGACGTAGTCGCCGGTGGCGGGGTCGTACAGGGAGTGGGCGGCGACGTCGACGGCGACGCAGATGTCGGTGCCCGGTCGTAGCCCGGCGTGCCGGCAGGCTTCGACGAGCAGTTCGAGGGCGTCGTCGCCGGTGCGCAGGCCGGGGCTGAGCCCACCCTCGTCGGCGAGGAGGGTGGGCAGCCCCCGGGCGGCCATGACCTCCGTGGCCGCGCCGCGTACTCGGGAGACGAGGTGGATCGCCTCCTCCATCGATTCCGCTCCGACCGGTACGGCGAGGAAGTCCTGGACGTCCATGCCGCGTCCGGCGTGCAGGCCGCCGCTGAGGATGTTCACCATGGGCAGCGGCAGGGTCGGGGTGTCGACCCCGGCGAGTTCGGCGATCCGCCGGTACAGCGGCTGTCCGGTGGCTTCGGCGGCGGCCCGGCAGACGGCCAGGGAGGTGCCGAGCACCGCGTTGGCGCCCAGTCGGCCGAGGCGCGGTGTGCCGTCCAGCTCGCGCAGCAGTTCGTCGACGGCCCGCTGGTCCAGGGCGTCCCGGCCGCGTACGGCGTCGGCGATCTCCCCGCCTGCGTGGGCGACGGCACGGGTGACTCCGAGGCCGCCGTACCACTCGGGGTCGCCGTCACGCAGTTCGTGGGCCTCGCTGCTGCCGGTGGATGCACCGGAGGGGACCGACGCGCGGCCGAGGGAGCCGTCGTCGAGGGTGATGTCCACCTCGACGGTCGGCCTGCCCCGGGAGTCGAGGACCTGACGGGCCCGCAGGGATCGGATGCGGCTCATGGGCGTCCTCCGGACGGGAAGCGGGGTGTGTTGCGGCCGTGGGCCGGGGGTTCGCCGCGCAGGACGCGTACGACCTCTTCGGCCGCCCGGCGTCGCAGTTCCTCGACGGAGGCGGTGGAGGAGAAGGCGATGTGCGGGGTCAGGAGGGTGCCGGACTGCTCCAGCAGGGCGGGCGGGACGTGCGGTTCGCTCTCCAGGACATCGAGCGCGGCGGCGCCCGGGCGGCCGACGGCCAGCGCCTCGGTGAGGGCTTCGGTGTCGACGAGTCCGCCCCGGCTGACGTTGACGAGGAGGGTGTCCTGGCCCATCAGAGCGAGTTCCTTGGCGCCGATGAGGTGGTGGGTCTCGGCGGTGAGCGGGGCGTGCAGGATCACCGCGTCGCTGCGGCCGAGGAGTTCGTCGAGGCCGGTCAGCTCGACCCCCGTCGTGTCGGCCGGTGGGTGGGGGCCGTGGGCGAGGACGTGGCAGCCGAAGGCGGCGAGCTTGCGGGCGGTGGCCCGGCCGATCCTGCCGTATCCGACGATGCCGCAGGTCAGTGTGGACACCCGGCGCAGTCGGGCCGCCGAGGGCTGCCACTCGCCGTTCCGTACGGCGCGGTCGAAGGCGACCAGGCCGCGGGCCCAGGCCAGCACCATCCCTACGGCGTGGTCGGAGACCTCCTCGACGCAGTAGTCGGGGACGTTGGTGACCCAGACACCGCGTTCGCCGGCCGCTTCCACGGCGATGTTGTCGAGGCCTACGCCGAGCCGGGCCACGATCCTCAGGTCGGGTGAGCCCGCGATGGCGGCGGCGGTCACCGGCGCCCAGCAGGTGAGCATCGCGGCGGGCCGGTGTTCGCGGACCAGGGCCTCGATGGTGGCGGCGGGCGCGGGGTCGGCGGGGCCGGTGACCAGGGTCAGTCCGGCGGCTTCGATGACGGTGCGTTCGACGGAGTCGTCGGGCCAGGCGTGGTCCGTGAGCAGGACCGTGGCCGAAGCGGGCGGGTGCGCGGAAGGCGCGTCCGAAGGAGGTGTGCCGGACGGGGAGGCGCCGGTCGGAGGCGTGTCGGACGGGGGCGTGGCGGGTGGGGGCGTGTTCGGGGGCATGTTCCTCATCCCGGGTCAGCGGTTGCCGTCGTGCAGGGTGATCTCGTCGGCGGTCAGCCCGCCCACGCGGGCGTGGACCCGGCCGCCGGTCGCCATGGCGAGGGCGTAGAGGATCTCGTCGGGGCGGGGGGCGTCCTGCACGCCGACCTCGATGGTGTTGAAGTGGCTGCGTACGTAGGCGGCCTCGATGTGGTGGAGCGGCACGAGCAGCCGGTAGCCGGTCGCGGCGACGACCTTGGTGGACGGCACGATGGCCTTCGGGTCGCCGAGGACCGTACGCATGGCCCAGCCGCCGGCCTCGTGCCAGACGGCACCGTGCTCCAGCTCGCCGTCGACGCCGACGACGGCGCCCTTGCCGTACGCCTGGACGTTCTTCGCGCCGAGGACGTCGAGGAGTTCCGTGGCCAGGAGGGTCCCGAGGGCGCGCAGTTCGGTCTGGAAGCCCATGAGGTCGGGTTCGTAGCGGCCGGCGAACGGGTTGCGGATCACCGCCGCCGCGGCGGCCAGACGGACCGGTTCGGCGGCGCGGGGGCCGCGCTCGTGGTGGACGGTCTCGACGGTCAGGGAGGTCTTGCGTACGTCGATGGAGGTGCCGGCGAGGAGGGAGTCGTACCCGGTCATGAGGTGAACTTGCCTTCCTTGGCGGCGAGTTGGGCGCGTACCGAGTCGCGGAACTGTTCGATCGGCATGAACTTCGGGTCGTGCCGGCACATCTGAAGGGTGTCGGCGAGGATCTGCTCGGTGGGCAGTTCGGGGTCGAAGAGGTCGCCGTGCGGCTGGGAGATGTACCAGGGGCTGTCCACGTAGAGCTCGACGGTGTTGCCCTCCGGGTCGAAGAAGTACACCGACCAGGACACCCCGTGGTTGAGGGGCTTGAGGGCCCGCACGCCGTACGCCTTGACCCTGCGGTACATCACCCGCAGGTCGTCGAGGGTTTCGAGGTGGAAGGAGATCTGGTTGATCGTGCTCTTGGGCGAGTCGGGGTCCCGGCCGCTCGCCAGTGCCACCTGGTGGTGGGTACTGGGGTCGACGCTCATGAAGACGAGGTCGGCCTTGAAGTTCTTGCCCTGGCCCCGGTCGGTGACGGCGAGGCCGAGGACGCCCGTGTAGAACTCCTCCATCTTCTTGATGTCGTAGACGTTGATGCCCATATGGGTGAGCTGAGGCCTGACGGCTGTGGTCATCCGGTGCTCCTGGGTCGCGGTGCGGCTCGTCTGCCCGGTCGGCCGGTGGCGGGCCGTGCCGTGCTGCCCCGTACGAGCAGCGTGCCGGGCGAGACCGAGGTGTACGGGGTGTCGGTCCGGGGTTTGGTGGTCAGCCGGTGCAGCAGCCACAGGGCGCAGTTGGTCGCCATCTCCTCGACCGGCAGGGCGGTCGTGGTCAGGCCGGGACCCCACCAGGAGAAGCCCGGTTCGTCGCCGAAGCCGACGACCGACAGCTCCTTGGGGACCTTGGTGCCACGGGTCCGCAGCTCCTCCAGTACGCCGAGGGTGAGCTGGACCGACGCGGTGACCAGCGCGGTCGGCGGGGCCGGCGCGTCGAGGAGTTGCCCCACCGCCGCCCGGCCGTGGTCGATGGCGGAAGGTGTGCCGAGTGCGGTGGGGCCGGCCTCCTCGGGCAGTCCCGCGTCTTCCAGCGCGGCCCGGAAGCCGCGCAGTCGCTCGGCGCTGGTGGGCAGGTCCCGTGGGCCGCCGATGTAGCCGATCCTCGTGTGGCCCAGCCCCACCAGGTGGGCCGTGGCCTGGCGCAGCACCTGGAAGTCGTCGATGCCGAACCACTGGGCGCCGAGCGAGGCGTGCCTGCGCAGCAGCTGGATGTGCGGCAGTGTCTTCAGCAGCTTCACCGAGTCGGTGTGCGGGCGGGCGCTCGGGACGATGATGACGCCCGCGACCCGGCTGGCCGACAGCTCCTTCAGCTGGCGCAGCTCACGCATCCGGTCGTCGCCGGTCTCGGAGAGGATCAGCTGGTGGCCCCTGGTCTCCATGTTCCGGGAGAGCTCGTGGGCGATCGTCGAGTAGAAGCTGTTGCGGATGTCGGGAATGACCAGCCCCACGACGCTGCTGGAGGCGCCGCGCATCATCCGCGCCGCCCGGTTGCCCACGTACCCCATCTCCGCCGCCGCCTGGCGGACCCGGAACTTGGTCGCCTCGCTGATGCGCGGATCGTCGGCGAGGGCCCGGCCCACCGTGGAGACGGCGAGGTCGAGGCGGTTGGCGATGTCCTTGGTGGTTACCACGGTGAGCGGGTCCTGTCCGTTGGCGACGGGGTGGGCCGTCCATTCTCGACGGGCTGAGCCGTCCGGCGCTGTTGTGCTAACGGTAGCAATGCGGGGTCCGCGGTCAAGAGGTCAAGGGTTCGTGGCATCGGGCAGGGCGCCCGAGCGGGGGATCGACGGTCACGTTCTTCCTACTCACCCCGTGCCGCTGCGCCCAACCACTGGAATTCCTGATGAACCGCATCGGGAAAACCGCGTTTCCCCGGGCTTAACACGGCCGTCCCGGGCGGGTCAGAGTCGGCGGCGTGACGAAGGCGGTTCCAGCGGTTCCCGCGGTCCCAGCGGTTCCTGCCGGTTCGGAAAGGACACCATCGTGACGACGACTCTCGGTCAGCCCGCCGAGCGCATCTCGCTGAGTGAGCTGCGGCGCGACCCCTATCCCGCGTTCCGGTACCTGCGTGAGCACGATCCCGTGGCCTGGGTGCCCGAGGCGGGCCGCCATCTGGTCACCCGGCACGCGGACATCATGCATGTGGAGCGGAACCCCGAGATCTTCCGGTCGTCGGAGAACCCCTCCCTGATGACCCGGTCGATCGGCGAGACCCTGCTGCGCCAGGACGGCGCCGCCCACCAGCGGCTGCGCAGGGCCGCGGAGGCGCCGCTGCGGCCCCGGGTCGTCAAGGAGCACTGGCTTCCGGTGTTCCGGCGCAATGCCGAGGACCTGCTCGCCGGACTCCGCGAACGCGGCGCGGGCGACCTCGTCGGCGACTTCGCGGGTCCGCTCGCCGCCCGTAACCTGGCCGCGCTGCTGGGGCTGCGCGACGTCCCGGACGACGACATGCAGCGGTGGTCGCAGGCGATCATCGACGCGGGCGGCAACTACGAGGAGGACCCCGAGGTCTGGGCCCGCTGTGCCCGCGCGGTGGCGGACCTCGACGCGGCGATGGACGAGATCCTGCCCACCCTGCGCCGCACACCCGACCACTCGGTGATCTCCTCGATGCTGCACGCCGACGATCCGCTCACCGTGGACGAGATCCGGACCAACGTCAGGGTCTTCCTCGGCGGCGGCCTCAACGAACCCCGCGACTCCGTCGCCACGGCCGCGTACGCCCTGCTCACCCATGACGACCAGCGGCGTGCCGTCGAGGCCGATCCCGCCCTGTGGAAGCGGGTGTTCGAGGAGGCCGTCCGGTGGGTCTCCCCCATCGGGATGTATCCGCGCCGGGTCGCCATGCGTACCGAACTCGGCGGCCGGGTGCTGGAACCCGGCGACAAGCTGGGCGTGGTCATCGCCTCCGGCAACCGCGACGAGCGGGTCTTCGACCGCCCCGACGCCTTCGACATCCATCGCGCCGAGACCGGCCACGTCGCCTTCGGCGGCGGCCCGCACTTCTGCCTCGGCACCTGGGTCTCCCGTGCCGCCGTGGGCCAGGTCGGGCTGCCGGCCCTGTTCCGTGAGCTGCCCGGACTGCGCCTCACCGAGGGCGACGTCTCCTTCGAGGGCTGGGTCTTCCGAGGCCCCCTGCGGCTCGACGCCGTCTGGAACGTCTGACGCCGCCTCCCGCACCTGAGCCTCCCGCACCTGAAAGGAAGACCCGAGCATGCCGAAAGTCACCTACGCGCAGCCCGACGGCACGGAGACCGTCCTCGACCTGGCGCCCGGCACCACCGTGATGCGCGGCGCCGTGGCGGGCGGAGTGCGTGGCATCGTCGCCGAGTGCGGCGGCAACCGGATGTGCGCCACCTGCCACGTCTACGTCGACCTCGACGAGGACACCCCGGACGTCTTCCCGCCCGTCACCGACGACGAGGACGAACTCCTCGACTGCACGGCCGAGCCACGTCAGCCGAACAGCCGCCTGAGCTGCCAGCTGACGTTGACGGAGGAGACGGGGGACGTCGTCGTGCGTGTTCCGGCGGCGCAGACATGAGCGCGCCCGGTTCCGGCGCGAGCGGCTTCGGAGTGGCGGCAGCCCCCGGCGCCGGCGCCCCCGGATCCGCTCCGGCCCCCGTCGTGATCGTCGGCGCCGGGCAGGCGGGGGTGCAGTTGGCCGACTCGCTCCGGGAGGCGGGGTACGAGGGGGCCGTCACCCTGGTCGGGGATGAGCCGGGGCTGCCCGGGCAGCGTCCGCCGCTGTCGAAGGAGTTCCTGAGCAACGACGGGCTGTCCCGGGAGGACGTGGCGCTGCGGGCGGAGCGGTTCTACGCGGAGCGGGACATCCGGCTGGTGATCGGGCGACGTGTCGTACGGATCGACCGGGCGCGTCACACGGTCGAGCTCGACGACTCCTCCATCCTCGGCTACGGCCATCTGGTGCTGGCCACGGGAACCCGCCCACGTCCGCTGCCCGTCCCCGGTGCCGACCTCGACGGCGTGCTGCCCCTGCGTACGGCCGAGGACGCCGAGCGGTTGCGGAGCCGGATGCGTGCGGCGCGGGACGTGGTCGTCGTCGGGGCCGGGTTCATCGGTCTGGAGGTGGCGGCGGCCTGCCGGGCGGCCGGGCCGCGGCCCGTCGTCGTCGACATCGCCGAGCGGGCCATGGGCCGGGCCGTGTCCGCTGCCACATCGGAGTTCTTCGCCGAACGGCACCGTGCCCTCGGCACCCGGCTGATCCTGGGCGGCGGCGTCTCCGAGCTCCTCGGCCGCGACGGCCGGGTGACCGCCGTACGGACGTCCGACGGAGCGACGCTGCCGGCGGATCTGGTGGTCGTCGGCGTCGGGGTGCTGCCGAACACGGCGCTCGCCGAGGCCGCCGGGCTGGACACGGGCGACGGCATCGTCGTCGACGCCCGGCTGGCGACCTCCGACCCGGACATCTCGGCGATCGGCGACTGCGCCGCGTTCCCCGACCCCCGCACCGGGCGGCGCATCCGGCTGGAGTCGGTGCAGAACGCCGCGGACCAGGCCCGCTGCCTCGCCGCCCGGCTGACCGGCACTCCCCGGCCGTACACCGCGCCGCCCTGGTTCTGGAGCTACCAGGGCCCGCTGAAACTGCAGATCGCCGGGCTGTCGACCGGCCATGACCTGGCCGTGGTCCGGGGAGCCGTCGAGGACGGGCGCTTCTCCGTCTTCTGCTACCGCGACCGGGAGCTGATCGCGGTGGAGTCCGTCAACCGTGCCGCGGACCATATGACGGCCCGCAAGCTCCTCGCTCTCGGCCGCTCCCCCGCCCCGGAGGAGGCCGCCGACCCGTCGTTCGACCTCAAGGCGTTCACCACAGCGCCGTCGTCCTCAGCCTCGCACTCGCACTCGCACTCGCCCGAACCAGTCGTCCACTGACGTACGACTTCCAAGGAGACCGTCATGCGCAGAGTCGTCACCGGCCACGACGCACAGGGAAGGTCGGTCGTCGTCGCCGACGGCCCCATCCCCCGCTCCCACGAGTTCGCCAGCCTCCCGGGCTGGGTGTCGGCCCTGCCCTGGGCCACCGAGCCGGGTGAGCCCGCCGACCGTACCGGCGAGGATCCGACCGCCAAGGTCACCGACTTCGTCCCGGCGCCCGCGGCACCCGTTTCATCGTGCTGACCCTGCCGCCGGACGCCCGGATGGCCGACCCGTCCTTCGACCCGGTCGCCTTCGGCCAGGAGCAGCTGGCCGAGTCCCCCGGGATCGCCGAGCGCATGGAGCTCGACAACCCCGGGATGCACACCACACCCACCGTCGACTACGGCATCGTCCTGTCCGGCGAGGCCACGCTCGAACTCGACGGCGGAGCGACGACCCGCCTCTCGGCCGGCGACATCGTCATCCAGAACGGCACCCGCCACGCCTGGCGCAACCGCGGCGAAGCACCGGTCACGCTGGCGTTCGTGCTCGTCGGAGTCCCGGTCGAGGAATAAGCCGCCCTCGACCCGTCGGTCAGGCCCGCCCCGGTGAGCGCCGGGCTGCCTGGGCCTCGCCGATGCGGTCCAGGAGGAGGAAGAGGACGGGAACGCTGAGCAGCGGGACGCACAGGAGCAGCAGGAACGAGTGCGCCGGCTGGTCGGTGAAGATCATCCAGGTTTCGAGGACGAACATGGCCACCGCGACGACCACGCCCGTGACGGTCGCCCGCTGCCATGCCGTGCGCCGTCGCGCCCCACGCTGGATCCGCTCCTCCACCTCGGGCCGTGTCTCCACGGAGGTGAGCCCGAGCCGTACGGCGACGGCGTACAGGTCGGCGAGCTCGGCGATCGGGTCGGCCAGCTGTTGCTCGTCGAAGTGGGGCAGGCGGGTCCGGCGCCCGTCCATGCGGTAGAGGTACGCCGGCCAGCGCGGGGTGCCCCACTTGCTGTCCTCGACGCGGATGCCGTAGATGTCGTACCAGGCCCAGGTGCGGGTGCGCAGCGGCCCTCGTACGGTGACCCCGTCGGCGGTGACGTACGTACGCGCCCGCCACTGTTCCAGCACCACCCGGCCACCGATGACCAGCCAGAGGACCACGGTCAGCGCTTCCCAGGCCCTCGGCCCGGGCATCGTCATCGAGCGCAGTGCGTTGAGGGTGACCACCACCGCCACGGCCGCCAGGGTGAGGTGCGCGGTCGGTACCCCCTGCCGTCTGCGGTACTCCCGCTCGATCCCGTCGTTCATCGCCACTCCCCCGCTCTCAAGGCCCTTCATGGCCCACGTATGAGGGCAGGTGGATGCTATAGCGAGCCGCTGTGGACGTACGGACAGGGGTGGCGTCCGGCCGCCGGGTACGAGCCGCTGGAGGCCATCGCCCGCAACAAGGTCGACCCGAAGCGCATCGAGACGCACTGGCCGGCCATGCGCCGGGTCGCCGGATCGCTCATCACCAACCAGGTCCGGGCTTACGACCTGCTGCGGATGTTCGGTCGCGAGGGTCACCCCACCCCGCTGGGGCAGGCATTCGCCGAGTACGGCCGCATCGACAAGACCACGCGCCTGCTCGCCCTTGTCGACCCGGTCGACGATACCTACCGGCGGCTGATGAACCGACAGCTGACCGTGCAGGAGTCCCGCCACCGCCTCGCCCGCGCGATCTGCCACGGCGGCCGGGGCCGGATCCGCCAGCCGTATCGCGGTGGAACACCCGCCACCTGGACGCCGCCGTCGCCCAGCTCCGCGCTGAGAGCCACGACATCAACAACGAGGACGTCGCCCGGCTCCCCGCTCAAGGACTCCCCGTGGGGACGAACAGACGAACCGCCCAACGGGTCGGGTGTGCAGGATCAGTCCTCGCCCTCCTCGATGGCGTCCGGGTCCCGGAAGGGACGCAGGCCCTGACCGGGGGCATCGTGAGCGACGCGAGAGCGACGTCGCGGCAGTTCCGGCAGTTCCGGCAGTTCCGGCAGTTCCGGCAGTTCCGGCAGTTCCGGCAGCGAGTATCGGATGAGGATCGTCGCCGAAAATCTCAGTTGATCCGGACCCCGGCGTATGAATACTGGCTGTCGTCTCAGTTGATCAGTTGATCTGGTCTGCTTCCGGCGTTTCGAGTTGGACTGGTGGAAGAGCGTGCGAGAGATGGCCATGCACGATGACCAAGTGGACGTGACCACCGAAACGGTTGCGACTTTGATTCGGGAACAGTTCCCTCAGTGGAGCGGCAGGGAGATCCGACTCCTGCCGTCGACCGGGACGGTCAACGCTATCTTCCGTATCGGGAACGACCTCTCGGCGCGTTTCCCACTGCGTCTGGCCGATGCCGCCGAGGCGCTGGCGTTTCTGGAGCGGGAAGCCCGGGCGAGCGCGGAGCTGGCGCGGGTGTCTCGGTTCCCCGCCCCGGAACCCGTCGCCTTGGGAAAGCCCGGAGCGGGTTACCCCATGCCGTGGTCGGTCCAGACATGGCTGCCGGGAACGGTCGCCTTTGACGCCGACCCGAGTGGGTCGGACGCTTTCGCCGAGGACCTCGCGGCCTTCATCGCAGCCCTCCGGGAGGCCGGGACGCGGGGGCGGCTCTTCAGCGGCGAGGGTCGTGGCGGCGTTCTCGCTCACCACGACGATTGGATGGCGAAGTGCTTCGAGCAGAGCAAGGGGCTGCTCGACGTGCCCCGGCTGCGCCAGGTGTGGAGCCACCTGCGGGAGTTGCCACGCACGGGTGCCGACGTGATGAGCCATCGTGACTTGACCCCCGGCAATGTACTGGTCGCGGGAGACCGGCTCAGCGGCGTACTCGACACCGGCGGCTTCGGCCCGGCCGACCCCGCGCTGGATCTGGTCAGTGCCTGGCACCTTTTGCAGCCAGGTCCGCGGGAAGTGCTCCGGCGGACACTGGACTGTGACGATCTGGAGTGGGAGCGCGGCAAGGCATGGGCGTTCGAACAGGCGATGGGTGTTGTCTGGTACTACGTCGAGAGCAATCCGACGATGAGCGGAATGGGGCGCCGGACACTCGACCGCATTCTGGAGTCGATGGAGTGATGTCGCCCCGGTTACAGGCCGTGATAAAGACGATCGCCTGCCGCCCCACCGACAGCAGCACCAACGGAAACAGATCACACGCGTCCCGGCCGCCGCCTGGCCTCCCCTTACCCCACCCCTTCAAAAACCCGGGTCATTCAACAACCCGAGAGCACCGTTTTCGTCGCGAACCACTCGCCGCACCGAATTCAAGATCGGATACGCCCGGGTCTCGACCGGCGGCCAGAAGCTCGACGTGTATCCGCGACAGCCACGTTGACGCCGCGGCCTCATACGATCGGGTCGAACCAGGTGGGCCCGTCGGACAGGGCCTGCTTGATGCGGAGCGGCCCGAACTCGTTGAGGTCCGGCAGCGCGTCCAGTGAGAACCAGCCGACGTCCAGCGACTCGTCGTCGTTGACGCGGGCCTCGCCGCCGACGGCCCGGCAGCGGAACGTGATGTCCATGAACTGGCAGACGTCCCCGTTCTCGTACCGCACCTGGTCCAGCGCCTGCACGAGGACGACCCGTTCGGCCACGCACCGGACGGCCGTCTCCTCGAAGACCTCCCGCACGGCGCAGGCGGCGGGCTGCTCCCCCGGCTCCGGGATTCCGCCGATCAGCGACCACTTGCCGGTGTCGGACCGGCGGTTGAGAAGCACCCTGCCCTCGTCGTCGAAGACGAGGGCGGTGACTCCGGGGAGCCAGAGCAGTTGGTGACCGGCGGATTCGCGGAGTGTGTGGATGAAGTCAGGGGTAGGCATGGGACCGACCCTAACGGGCCGGTACCCTCACCCCCGCCGTTCCCCGGCGCGCACGAGAGGCGTACGGCTACACGCCACCGGCGCGCCGCCCGCGCACACCGGCCCCGATCGCCCAGCCGAGCCCACCCGCCGCGACCAGCAGCAGAAGCATCTCGGGCAGCACACCGACCTTGGTGGCGGGCGTCTGAGAGGAGCGCAGCGGCACCTTCTGGACCAGCGAGTCGGCGACGAACATCCCGGTCTTCTGGGTGATCTTCCCGTCCGGCATGATGATCGCGCTGACGCCGCTGGTCACCGGCACGGTGACGGTGCGGCTGTGCTCGACGGCACGGACGCGGGACATGGCGAGCTGCTGGTACGTCATCTCGCTGCGGTCGAAGGTCGCGTTGTTGCTCGGCACCGAGATCAGCTGCGCGCCGTCGGTGACCTCGGAACGCACGGCCCAGTCGAAGGCCGCTTCATAACAGGTGACCAGTCCGACCTTGGCGCCGTCCATGGTGAACACCCCGGGTTCGGTGCCCCGGCTGAAGTCCTGGCGGACCATGGATGTCCACTCGCCGTTGATGGCGCCGATGAGCCCCCGCAGCGGCAGGTACTCGCCGAACGGCTGGATCTGGCGCTTGTCGTAGGTGTCGGTGGGGCCCTTCTCCGGATCCCACAGGATCTGTTCGTTGTAGAGCTTGCCGTCCCTCTCGACCACACCGCCGACCGAGATGGGGGCGCCGATGGCGGTGGCCGCCCGCTCGATCACCTCGCGGGCGTCGGAGTTGGCGAAGGGGTCGATGTCGGAGGAGTTCTCCGGCCACAGCACGAAGTCGGGCTGAGCGACCTTACCGGCCTTGACCTCGGCGGCCAGCCGCTCGGTCTCCTTGGCGTGGTAGTCGAGCACGGCCCGCCGCTGGGCGTTGAAGTCGAGCCCCAGACGCGGGACGTTGCCCTGGATGACCGCGACGGTCGCGGTGCCGTCCTCGGCCTTGTCGCTCACCAGGGCGCGCGACGCGAGAGCACCGACCACGGGCACGGCCACGCTCAGCGCCGCCACGGCAGCGGTCCCCTTGCGCACGGCGACACCGGCGCGCCGCCCCTCGACGACCAGACGTACGACCTCGTACAGGCCGAAACCGCACAGGACGACCCCGAAGCCGAGCACCGGGGTGCCGCCGAGCGCGGCCAGCGGCAGGAAGACCCCGTCCGCCTGGCCGAAGGCGATCTTTCCCCAGGGGAAGCCGTTGAACGGGGCACGCGCGCGTGCCGCCTCCCCGGCGATCCACAGGGCGGCGGCCCACACCGGCCGGCCGGGCAGCTTGGACACGACGGCCACACCCGCGCCGACGAGCGCCACGAACACCGCCTCGATGGCGGCGAGCGCGATCCACGGCACGGGGCCGACCTCGACGCCCGTCCACACCAGCAGCGGCAGCAGGAACCCGAGGCCGAAGAGATAGCCGAGGCCGAGCCCGGCCTTCCAGCCGCGCCCGCGCAGCACCCAGCCGAAGACCGCGAAGGCCGGCAGGGCCAGCCACCACAGGGTGCGCGGCGGGAAACTGACGTAGAGCAGCACCCCGGAGAGCGCCGCGGCGACGGCCGGAAGGAGCTTGTCGACCCAGTAGGACACCCGGGACACGGGCGCTGCCGGGGGTTCGAGCTGTTCCGGCTCGTCTACGGGAGTGGCGGTGACGGTCACTCGGGGAGTGTACGGCGGCTTCCCCCGGCATCGACAGCGCGGTCCGCCCGCCCCCGGTGAGGCATGTGCCGCACAATCACCGCAACGTTCCTGCGCAACTCATCCACAAACCGGCGCATCACCCGTTACGGTGTGCCCGAGCCTCTGACGTGCGGCCGGAGTGGGGCCGAGCCGTCGCGTCGGGGCCCGGCACAGTCGGGGGGCGACGGGTGGGGTCCACGGGGACGCAGTCCGCGGCCGGTACGTCGGCCGCGTATGACAGACGGAACGTTTCTGATGTCACAGGTGTGCTCCTGTTGGGGGCATGCGCGGCCTGGTCACTGATCACGGCGGCGACACGGGGCGGCCGCCCCGAGGGTGTGCTGCTGGCGGTGCTCGCCCTGTCGGCCGGCTATGCGGCGGGCCGGATCAGCGGGGCCCTCCTGCCGGTGCTGGCGCCCGGGGTCGGTGCGCTCGCCGGTCTCGGTCTGGCGATCACCGCCCCGCACACCATGGGTGGCTCACCGCTCGTCCCGCCGCTCGGGCACACGGGCGCGACCGCCGCGCTGCTGGCCCTGTCCACGGGCGCCGCCTGCTGTGCCGCGTGGGCGGCCCGCGCGCCCGGGCTGCGGCTCGCCCTGTGGCTGCTGGCCGTCGGGGTCGCGGTGACGGCGGCCGTGCTCGACTCGACCACCGGTCTCTTCGCGTGCGCCGGGGTCCTGCTGTGCTCGCTCGCCGCGGCCCGCATACGCCACCGGGGCCTGGGTCTCTCGGGGCTCGCGCTGGTCACGGCCCTGGTGACGGGGACGGCCTGGGCGATCGCCGAGAACATACTGCCGTCCGGGCCGACCGACGCGCTGGAGGGCGAGCTCACCCCGCACCGAATCTCGCTGTGGCGCGACGCCCTCGGCCTGGCGCACGAGGACCCGCTGCTGGGCGCGGGCCCCGGCCGCTTCGGGGAACTCAGTACGACGATCACCCTGTCGGCGCCGTCCGACGACAAACCGCACTCGGCGCCCTTCCAGCTGGCGGCCGAGCAGGGGCTGATCGGTGTCGCCCTGCTCGCCACGGTGTTCTGCTGGGTGCTGTACGTCCTGTGGCGGACCCCTCGTCCCACGCCGGTCGTCCTCACCGCGGGCGCCGCCCTGACCGCGCTGGTCGCGATCGCGGCGGTCGGCAACGCGCTGAGCTTCACGACGGTGACGGCGGGCGCGGGCCTGCTCGCGGGGATGGCGACGGCACGGCCTCTCACGGACGAGGAGGACGGGGTGGGCGTACCGGAACGCGACGCCCCCTACGGCGACTGACCGATGAGGTCTCAGCGTGGCGCGACAGGTGAAGCCGTCAGCGCGCGGGGCCGGGCGCCTTCGGCTTCAGGTGAGCCCGGATGACCCGTACGGCCGTCTCCGCGTTGTCCACGGTGATGGTGAACGTGTGGCCGTCCCAGAGGCGCAGCACAACGCCCTCACCACGCCGTACGACGACGGCGGTGCCCTTGTGGGGCCGCCAGCGGTAGCCCCAGCCGCCCCACTGGTGGGGGGTGACGCACGGTGCGAAGTCGGCGTCGCTGATCTGTGAGAGGGGGATGCGGCGGCGTGGTACGCCGATGTGGCCGCAGCGCACTTCGAGGTAGTCCTCGTCGATCCGCACGGAGACGTGCACGAAGGCGAGCGTGCCGAACAGGACGAGCAGTCCGGCGGCGATGCAGCCGACGACGGACATGACGAGCGGGGTGATACCGGATGTCCACGCGGAGTCGATCGCGAGTTCGATACCCAGCGCCATGCAGGCGGCGCCGCCGAGTGCCAGGAGCCACTGGCCGCGGTTGCTCGCGCGGCCGGTCCAGACCTCGGGTCGGGGGGCTTCGGGGGTGCCCGTCTCGCCGTGGGGGTCGTCCCTCATGCCCATGAGCCTACTCAGATTCCGGAGCGCGGGCACCTGGTCGCGGAGCGTTACTGCTCCGGGCGTAGGGCCGGGGCGGGACCGACCGCCTGGAGCAGCCTGCCTTCCGCGTAGGCGAGTGCCGGGGCGGGCAGTGAGCCCTCGCGTCCGCTGAGGATCACCGTCAGGGTCGCGCCGCCCGGGTCGGCGTCGGGTGCCGGGAGTTCGCCGATGCGGCGCAGCGCCTGGGCGGCCACGGCGCCCGCGGAACCGTGCAGGACCAGGGGCGGCAGGCCCGGTTTCCTCAGGGCCGCGCGGATGCGGTCGGCGACCAGTTCGTAATGGGTGCAGCCCAGGACGACGGTCGTTACATCGTCGGGCGTGAGCGCGGCGGCGGCGGCGATCGCGGCGTCGATGGCCGCCTCGTCGGCGTGCTCCACGGCCTCGGCGAGCCCCCAGCAGGGCACCTCGGTGACGGCGACCCCGTGGGCGAACTCCTCGATGAGTCCGCGCTGGTAGGGGCTGCCGGTGGTGGCGGGCGTCGCCCAGATGGTGAAGGGGCCGCCGCCCGCCGCGGCCGGCTTGATCGCCGGGACCGTGCCGATGACCGGCAGAGAGGGTTCGAGGAGGGCGCGCAGGGCGGGCAGCGCGTGCACGGAGGCGGTGTTGCAGCCGACGATCAGGGCGTCCGGCCGGTGCTCGGCAGCCGCCTCGGCGACGGCCAGGGCGCGCTGGGTCAGGTCCTGTGGGGTGCGTGGGCCCCAGGGCATGCCGTCGGGGTCCGAGGAGATCACGAGATCCGCGTCGGGTCGCAGCCGCTGTACCGCGGCGGCGGCGGGGAGCAGACCGATACCGGAGTCCATGAGCGCGATCTTCACCCGGCCACGATAGACGATTGCCTCGGTGGGGCCGCCGCCGTGGGGCAGACTGCGAAGGTGAGCGCCATCGCGTGGACCGCCGCAGGATCACTCGCCGCCTGGCTGTGGCTGCTGCTCGGCCAGGGCTTCTTCTGGCGCACGGATGTGCGTCTGCCACCCCGCCGGGATCCCGACGACTGGCCGTACGTCTGTGTGGTCGTCCCCGCCCGCGACGAGGCGGCCGTCCTGCCCGAGAGCCTGCCGTCGCTGCTGACCCAGGACTATCCCGGCCGCGCGGAGGTCTTCCTGGTCGACGACGGCAGTTCGGACGGCACCGGCGAGCTGGCCCGCGCGCTGGCGCTGCTCCACGGCGGGCTGCCCCTCACCGTCTCCTCGCCCGGGGAGCCGCCCGCCGGCTGGACGGGCAAGCTCTGGGCCGTGCGGCATGGAATCGGGCTGGCACGCGCGCGTGCACCGGAGTTCCTGCTGCTGACGGACGCGGACATCGCCCATCGCCCGGACAGCCTGCGGCAGCTGGTCGCGGCGGCCCGCGCCGGCGGCTACGACCTCGTGTCGCAGCCCCCCCGCCTGCGCGCCGACAGCGGATGGGAACGGCTCGTCGTGCCCGCGTTCGTGTATTTCTTCGCCCAGCTGTATCCGTTCCGCTGGATCGGTGTACGGGGCTCGCGCACGGCCGCCGCGGCGGGCGGCTGCGTGCTCCTGCGGACGGACGCGGCCGAGCGGGCGCGGATCCCGGACGCGATCCGCCAGGCCGTCATCGACGACGTGGCGCTCGCCCGCGCGGTCAAGCGCGGCGGTGGCCACATCTGGTTGGGCCTCGCGGACCGCGTGGACAGCGTGCGGCCCTATCCCCGGCTGCACGACCTGTGGCGCATGGTCGCGCGCAGCGCCTACGCCCAGCTGCTGCACAACCCGCTGCTGCTCATCGGCACGGTCCTCGGCCTGGCGCTGGTGTATCTGGTACCGCCCGCCGCGCTCCTCGTGGGCCTCGGCACGGCGGCCCCCTGGGCGGCGGGAGTCGGCGGGGCGGCCTGGCTGCTGATGACGGCGACGTACATCCCGATGCTGCGTCAATACGCTCAGCCGCTGTGGCTCGCTCCCCTGTTGCCCTTCACCGCGTTCCTGTATCTGCTGATGACGGTCGATTCCGCGGTGCAGCACTACAGGGGACGCGGTGCGGCGTGGAAGGGCCGCACCTACGCCCGCCCGGACCCGGTCCCGGACGAGAGCTAGCCCGCCACCCCCGAAAGACCCCTATACACCCTATATAGGGGCATATGGAGGCCTTCTCGCCGGGCCGTCCGTGGCCCTTACTTCCGACCGGGGGTCCAGTTCATCCCCCACCCATAGGCGTAGTCGACCGTGCGCTGCGGGCTCACGCCGCGTTCGGGGACCAGGTAGCGGGCCTCGCGCTGGACGATCAGGTCGCCGCCCTGGTTGGTGATGAGGGCGAGGGCGCACACGGTGGACGGGACGGTGCACTCGTCGAGGGAGAAGTCGACGGGCGCGCCGTGCTGGGGCTGGAGGGTGACCGTGGCGTGGAGGTCGGCGAAGGAGCGGGCGCCCTCGTAGATGGTCACGAAGATGAGGATGCGCCGGAAGGCGTGCTTGTGGTCCAGGTTGATGGTGAGGTTCTCGCCGCTCGCGACGGCGCCGGTGCGGTCGTCGCCGTCGAGGTGGATGTACGGCGGCCGGTGCAGCGCTCCGAAGGCGTTGCCGAGGGCCTGGACGACGCCTTTGCTGCCGTCGGACAGTTCGAACAGGGCGCACAGGTCGAGGTCGAGGTCGGCGTGCATGGCGACGGCCCGGCCGAGTTTACTGCCCCACCCGGTGAACTGTTTGCGCACCTCCCAGTTGAGGTTCACGCGCATGGCACCGGAGGTGCCGCCCTGCTTGGTCAGGGAGACCGCCGGGGCCTCCTTGGTGAGCGTGACCTTGGTGAGGCGGACGGGGGCGGGAGGCGGCGTGGGCGGGGCCGGGGGCACGGGCGGTGCGGCCGTCACCGGGGGCGGCGCGGTGACGGGCGGGGCGACGGGCGCGGGCGGTGCCGGGGCCGCGTGCTGCGGCTCGTCGACGGTGATGCCGAAGTCGGTGGCGAGGCCTTCGAGTCCGCTGCTGTAGCCCTGGCCGACGGCGCGGAACTTCCAGGCGCCCTGGCGGCGGTAGAACTCTCCGAGCACGAAAGCGGTCTCGACGCCGGCGTCCTTACTGTCGAAACGGGCGACCTCGGTGCCCGCGCGGTCGTCGAGGACTCGTATGTACAGCCCGGGTACCTGCCCGAAGGTGCCGCCGTCGGAGGAGGCGGCGAGGACGACGGTCTCGACGGCGGGCTCCACGCGCGCGAGGTCGACGAGCAGCGAGTCGGTCACCTGGCCGCCGGTGTCCCGCTTGCCCTCGTGGCGGACCGCGCCGGAGGAGTGGGCCGGCTGGTTGTAGAAGACGAAGTCCGCGTCGGTGCGCACCTTTCCGGCGACCAGCAGCAGGGCCGAGGCGTCCGCTTCGGGGACGCCCGGTCCGGAACGCCAGCCCAATTCCACGCGTAGCGCCGTGGTCGGCACGACGACGTTCGATCCTTTCGGCATTGACATGTCTGCCCCCATCAGAAGGTCGTCCAGAAGGTGATCGCCAGGCCGGTCCCACGTTGTCCGCCGGATCCGTTCGGCTCCGTTGTCGGCGCCAAACCTATTCCTCCGGGTACCGGAAGCCCCAGAACCCGTACCAAAGATCAGTGGCCAACCCCTGGTAACCCGCACGGAACTCGCCCTTTACACGATCAGAACGTACCTCGCTGCCCCTTTTCGCCAAGTTCGCTCGCATTGGGGATCCGGCGTCACTGCCGACACGGAAAACAACCCTCTTATCGGTCTCCCCAACCAGCACATCGTGGGCTTAACTTATGTGCCATGACCTCCCCCCGCTCCACCTATGGCGGCGGTTACTACTCCGCCTCGTCCTTCGCGGACACCCCGATCTACGACTCTCTCGTCGCCGAGCGGGGAACCCCTCAGATCGCGCCGATCCGAGTCCCCGCCGCGTACGACACGCCGGGCAGCAATCTGCCCGCGCTCCCGGCGGCGCTCCCCGCGCTGCCGGCGGGCCCGTCCCAGCCCTCCCCCGCCTACGGTTATCCGCAGGCCCAACAGCCCTCGCCGCTGCAGCAGGCGCCCAACGCGTACATCCCGCAGCAGGCCGCGGGTCCGCGTGGTTACCCGGGCGTCCAGCCACCGCAGCAGCAGCGCCCCATGGGCACCGGCACGGGGTACGAGGCCATGCGCCCCGCGGCTCCGCGCCCGGCCCCGGCCGCCCCGTACCCGCAGGACCCGTACAACGGCCAGCAGTACCGCGGGTACTGAGTCGTCTGAGGCATTCCGTGTGGGGACGTCACCGCCTACTGGCAGGATGATCCCCATGGGGAATCCGCTACTGCACTCGATCCACGTCCACCCGCTGAAGGCGGCTCGGGGTTTCGCCGCCGACGAGGCCGTCGTGGAGCCCTGGGGGCTGGCGGGCGACCGCCGCTGGGTGCTGGTGGACGACTCGGGCAAGGTCATCACGCAACGTCCGCAGCCGCGCATGGCGTTGGCCGCCGCCGGGCTTCTGCC